>CAZZBK010000162.1:0-1895 GCA_964652155.1 uncultured Planctomycetaceae bacterium
TGTGAAGGGCCCTACAACCCCGCGACGGAAAACCGTCGTGGTTTGGGCTCTTTCCCTTTCGCTCGCCGCTACTGAGGAAATCGATTTTTCTTTCTTTTCCTACGGTTACTGAGATGTTTCAGTTCGCCGCGTTAGCTGCATGCACCTATGGATTCAGTACATGCCAGTTCGGGAATCTCGGGCTCAACACCTGTTTAACGGTTCCCCCGAGCTTTTCGCAGTTTTCCACGCCCTTCAAAGCCTCTTGATGCCAAGACATCCCCCATGTGCCCTTAGTAGCTTGGACCACATTAATCTAACCCTCTCAGTTTCAATGACGCGCCTTTCGACGATCCATTGCTTCGTGAGTTATCTCTTTGTCCACTAGCTAAACCAACTCGCCTACAAGAGCAAGTTGGCTAACGATTTCTCTGATCCTTAAGTTTGCCAGTGCAGCCGAGCTTTCGCTCTTTACACCAAGCAACCCTTTCCGATTTTCGTAATCTAAGTGCCGTGAGAATTAGTCTGCTACGCACGGTTGCAACACCGCGCGCAGCTCCTAACTTCAAAATGCCACTTCATACACAACCGAATTGTCAAATAACGACAAAGCCAACTCAATCTGCTCGAAAGCAGACGGAATTGGCTTCGCTGCCGAGGTAGGCAGAGGATGCGCTCTCATCAACACAAGAGCACAACCTCTGACCACCGCACCAGTGCTGTACGACCAGCAGCGAAGCGAGGGGTTGAATCTACAGGCTCATCATAGGGGCGTCAATGGTCCAGTGATAATTTTTCTTAAAACCTTTTGAACCGTCCAGGAACACGTTGCTCAGCGGCAAGGTTTCCTAGATCGGACCGCCAACACACGCCGCTTGATTAATTATCTTAGGGCACTGGGCTCACTCGTAAAGCCACCCGAGTAGGCGGCCCGTTCAGCTCTTCGTAACCCGCAATGTCCACCCGGCATTAGGCCGTAAGTCATTGCTGTGAATTACTCTACAGCATGATAATCGAATGTCAAGCCAGCCCCAATCAGGCCCACGGTGGTTCTCAGCGAGTTATCATTTCGCTAGCAATCCCGGCCTGAAAGCACCCTCGCCACGGTCGACCTTGCGTCGCATAACGTGTTCGATTAGAGACTCTCTTTCTGCATGACCGATGGGTACTTTCAGGCAAGCCACGGATGGCTTCGCGATGACCTCAGCAACGCCCGGTGATGGGGCGTGTTCGGGAAAGGATTTCCACATGAATGACCGCAAAGTCTGGGCTTGTGCCTGTCTTCTCGTCCTGCTGGCGTGGGGCTGCCGTGGGCCACAATCGGCCGTCCTCCGCGCGCCGGGCCAGAGCGATATGGTCGGCAGCCACACGGCCGGTGCCGAGACCTTCAAGCCGCTGGTCGAAGGGGCCGTCGGTCAATTGCTCCAGCGGCATTGCGCTCCGCCGGTGCAATTGGCCGGCAACAACCTGCCTCCGCCGCAAAAGCGTGTCTGCTTCATCGGCGTCGAGAACAAGAGCGCCGAAGAGATCGGCGACTTCAAGGACCAGATCTATCAAGTGATCGATCAGCAGATTGTCAATTCGCACGTCTTTCAGCCGGTGAACAAGCGCTTCGTCGACGCCGGACTCGCGCAATTGCGCATGCGTCCCGATCAGGTCTTTATCCCGCAAAATATGCGAAATTTTGCCCAAGTGCTCGAGCAGCAGGGCCAACCGTTCGACTACGTGCTCTACGCCACGCTCACCTCGGGCACCACGCGTGACAACAAAGAGTATCAGCGCGACTATCTGCTCACGCTCGAAATGGTCGATGTCCGATCGGGTCAGTACGACAAGCAGTCGGCCCAGGTGAGCAAAGGCTATTATCACTCGCCCGTCGCCAAGTGGATGAGCTTCACCGGACTCAAACGCTAAGC
>CAZZBK010000162.1:1995-11551 GCA_964652155.1 uncultured Planctomycetaceae bacterium
TCACCCGGCATCATCGAGGTCGTCCCTGTGCCGTATCGTTCGCAAACAACACGCTCGGTGCTTTGCCTGACACTGGCGTTGCTCGCGGGCTGCGCCACTTATGCCAACCGACTCGATGCGGTGCGTAAGGAGTTTGTCGCCGGCGATTTGCCCCGCACCGAGGCCGCACTCGAAAAAGCAGCCCGCCATCGGCGCGATCGGGACGTTGTGCAGCTCGATCGGGCCGTGGTCCTGCTGGCCGAGGGGAAGCCGAAAGAGGCCGAGCAGTCGATGCGCGAGGTTCGCGACCGGTTCGAACACCTCGAACAAGCAGCGATCGGCGAAAAAGCCCTGTCGATGCTCACCGACGCCCAGAGCGAAGCCTACCCCGGCGAGGATTACGAGAAGGTCCTGCTCCGCGTGATGCTCGCGCTGGCCAACCTGATGTCCGATGGTCAAGACGCCGGCGCGTACTCGCTGCAGGCGGTCGACAAGCAACAGCAGATTGTTCAGCGCTGCCCTGCTGACCCGGCCGGCAACAACCTCAAGGCGAGTTACAAGCAGGTCGCGTTTGGCCCCTACCTGCAAGGCGCGCTGCGCGAAGCGACCCACGCCAACTACGACGACGCTCTGCGCTGTTACGCCACGGTCTGTAGTTGGCAGCCCTCGTTTCCTTACGGACCGCTCGATGTGCAACGCGCCAAGACCGGCCATCACAGCGAGCCGGGCAACGGCGTGCTGTATCTCTTCGCGCTCGTCGGTGTCGGACCGTGCAAAGTCGAAACCGTCGAGGCACCCAGTTCCGTTGCGCTGCTCATGGCCGATCAAATCGTCAGCGCCGTCGGCGCTCAGACAATTCCCCCCACGATCGCGCCCATCAAAGTGCCGCGAGTGATCCTGACTCCGCACGACGTCGGTTCGATTGGCGTGGCGGTCGGTGGCCGGCCTCTCGGGCGAACCGCTACCATCACCGACATCGGCACCATGGCCGTCGAACAGCACACGGCCGTGTTCGATCGTATCGTGGCCGAGGCGGTGGTTCGCCGCATCGTGAAGAAAGGGGTGGTCTACGGCGCGAAGCAGGCGATGTCTGTCGATCGCTACTCGCCGGCCAATGTTGCGCTCGATCTGGCAGGCGTGGCCTGGGAAGCGACCGAGTCGGCTGACACACGCTGTTGGGGCTTATTGCCCGACAAGATCCAGGTTCTGCGGCTCGAATTGCCGGCCGGTGAGCACGACATCACGCTGCAATCGCTCGGCGGCGCCGATCAACCGCTCGGCCGAGCAACGACGCACCGCGTCTCGATGGTCAACGGTCGCAACACCTACGCGATCGGCAATTTTCCCTACGGCAACCTTGTCGGCACATTGCTGCACAAGACGCCATGACAGCCCGTTGACCGCTCGCCGCACGGAATTTTTGCGAACTTTTTCTTCTGTTCGCCGGGCTTTGAGCATGGTGTGAGCGTCAGCGTTGTGGGTGGCTGGTGGTTTGCGAAGAAAACCCCGTCGAGTGACATGTGACACCGCCTCGAAGTGAGCCGGGGTTTGCAGACGCAAACCGCCAGCCACCCGCTCAATGATGCCCTGGATGCCAGATCCAACGATTGACCAACTTGGAAGATGCTCACACTTGAGCATGGGCTTCTTGCGGTGTGCCCCCACTGCGGATTGCAATTTGGCCCTGAGAATCGAGACCTTAAGCTACTCATTTTACCCAGACTAACAACCCTTCGCCGCTTTGGATGACTCAATGGAGATAGCGAAAATAAATACGCGAATGATGTTTGACTAAGCTGGGGTGAATGAATAAGATTCGCGAGCTCTCGCAAGTGGATGCATGGGATAAATGGATAACCCTAGTCAACGGAGTGAACTGGCGAGACTTATTGACCTCGGGTGTAAACCTCTCTGCTGTTAGAGAGGCCATTTTTTGTGTCTTCATTTCTGGAGAGAGAAAATGAAGAAGATGATTTCCCGTTTGTGGGCCGAGAACGATGGTGCCATCGTGTCGGCCGAGATCATGCTCGTCACCAGCATTCTGGTGCTCGGCGTGATCGTGGGTCTCAAGAGCCTGCGTGACTCGGTTGTGACCGAGTTGGCCGACGTGGCTCAAGCACTGGCCAATGTGGACCAGTCGAGTTTCTACAGTGGCACGGCCGGCCACCATGCCAGCACGGGCGGTCTGTTGTTCTCGGACCTGCCTGACTTTTGCGACACCAATCCTGGATTGGCTGGCGTGCAAGAGTCGAAGTGCGTCACGATTTGCAGCTCGCTGCTGCATCCCAATGGAGTCGGCGCCGACGGCCTATAAGCCTGCCCGCTCCATGGACTCGTTTCTACTTTGATTTCTTTCACACAGTTTGATCTCTTTCACACAGGATAATTCATCATGATGTTGCAACGTTTTTGGAATGAAGAAGATGGCGCGATCGTTTCGGCTGAGATCATGCTCATTGTGAGCATTCTCGTGTTGGGCGTGATCGTCGGTTTGAAGAGCGTCCGTGACTCGGTCGTCACGGAGTTGGCTGACGTGGCCCAAGCTTTGGCCAACGTCGATCAGTCGATCTTCTACAGCGGCACCGCGGGTCACCATGCCAACACCGGTGGCGCGCTCTTCAACGACCTGCCCGACTTCTGCGACACTGCGGATGCGGTCGCCGAAGGTCAGCAGTCGAAGTGCGTGGTCATCTGCGCCTCGGCGATCCATCCCAATGGCGCCGGCGCTGACGGCTTCTAAGTCGATTTCGTTCGTGTAACGCGAACAATTGTCCTAAACGCGAAGCCACGAGGCTGCAACCTCGTGGCTTCGCGGCTTTCTACAGCCAAGGTTCTCTCAACCCAGGCCTCGCCGCGGATTACCCGCACAACCCCCGACACGCTTTGCCCACCCTAGAAGGAGAGAGAGTTTCTAGGATCGGCTCTGCGTCTCGAACAGCTCTGCATAGGCAACCCGCGGCGAAATTGGCCAGGCTGACTCCTCGCGTCTACTTCACAATCAATTGCACTTCGGGCAACGCCTGTCGCAGGCGATGCAACCCCGCCTCGGTGACCCGTGTACCTTGCAGTTCAAACAGCGCCAGTTGCTTCAGGCTGCGGGCGGGAACCAGGCCCGCGTCGCTCACGCTGCACTCGATGATGTGCAACTCACGCAACGCCGGCAGGTTCAGCAGATGCACGAACACGCCGTCGGTCACCGAGGTCTGAATCAGATACAGCGTTTGCAACTGCTTCAGATCGGCCAGGGCGGCGATCCCATCGTCCGTGATCTGCAAACCGCTGATGCACAGGGCCCGAGTGTTCTTGAGCGCGGCCACGCGCTTCAATTCATCGTTCGTGCCGTTGATCACCTTGATCAGATTGCCATCATTGAACATCGGCAATGTCGCGGCCACGGCACGCTGAACGCCCCCGTGACCCATTGCGCCGTGGTGTTGGTGCATCGGCTGCGGAGCGTGCTGGCCGCCAACCACGCCGTAGCCGACACCGTACTGCGCTCCCGGCGGCGGAAAGCTGATGATCGACCCTTCGGGCTGACCGTAGCCCATCCCGGCATGACCGTGGCCGTAACCGTAGGCCGGAGCGGGACCGCATGTGCGGCAACCCACTTGGCCACAAATCGGTGCCGCGACGCTGACTCCCTTCGACAATGCGAAACCTTGCTGAGGCACGATGTGTACACGCGGCTGCGGCGCAACGGGCATCGGCGGCTGAGCAGGCTGAGGCGGCGGTGCCACCGTTCGCGGTTGCAATGCGGCGGGAGGGGCAATCGCCGCCGGTGCTGGAGTGACCGGCAGGGGATGCTGTGCAGCGGGAGCTTGCGGCGCTGGATTCGCCTGGGCAGGCGGCGGCGGCAACGGATAGCCGAAGACATCGGCACAGGTCACGATCCGCTCGCGCGGCGCGGCAGCAAGCCGTTGATCGACACAGTCCTTCTGATCAATGTAGATGCTCCCGGCCGTGAAGGCATGATGCCCCGCCACGCCCGAGTAACAAAACGACTGATCGATCGAACCGAGCGCCTCGGCCAGATCGGAGAGTTCCGTATTCACGGCGTCGCGCAGGCCCGTGAGCCCAACCGCGCTGCCAAGCACGAGCGCCGAACCAACCATCACGATCTCACTCGAGAGCACAAAGCCCTGCTCCTCGAACCACAGCTTTTTCCACAGACGACTGTTCATGACGTACACCTTTGAGTTCTCTTGTTCAGCCTGACTTACCTTGACCACACGAGTCACTTTCGCGGCTACGATCGTTTTGCAATACACAAAGCGTGGTGATGCGAAGGTGACGCGGTGGTGAAGCGCCAGGTAAAAAATTTCTCACACGGGACGTTGCCATTCGCCACTCTCCAACCAACGCGGCTGCACGAGGGTCCAAAAGTCGACGGCCGCTTGCTGCGTGACGTACTCGTAAGGCAACCAACCGAAACCGCTCTCGCCCCACGATCGGCCCCACGATGTGCGCACGAGCAATGCCCCTTTGGTCGATCGGATGCGACGCGTGTCGTCGTAGCCAGCCAGCACGATCGGCTGCCCGCCTACGATCGAGTCGAACTGCGTCGGCCAGGGAATGTCGGCCTCGGCCGTGATCGAGTTCGGCACGGCAACGCCCCCGACCACAGCCCAGCCCGCGGCCAAAAATCCACGCACGCACTTGAGCGTGTCGCTGCCGTCCTGCCAGGGGGCGTCGAGCCGCACATAGGCCAGCTCGGCCCACTCCCGCGCAAATCCGTACAGCAACGGATCGCGCCGGTCGACCGCTTGCGCCCACAATCTTCGCGGCGGAGCGCCGCAGCGGACCAGCCCTTTGAACGTGTTGCGTATTTGTTCCGAGGCCGACACGCTGCCAACCAGACGCGCCGACACGTCCTGCAAAAACTCGGCCGATAAATCCAGACTGCGACCCGATGCGCGACGCTCGAAGTACTGTGCCAACGCAAGACAACTCTCGGCCGTGGCCATCGCCGCCGGGGCTTCGCGCTCGATCGGAGCAAAGAACTCCCGCAGATCACAGCGGTTGGGCAGTGCCCCTCGCGACCGACGTCCCAAACCGCTCCACCACGGCCGCGCTCGCTCCGAGTCGTACAACCAATCGCGCGGGTCGGGACAATCGCGTGTCCACGCCGGCGCAGCAAGTGTAAATGGAAGCATGATCGATCGCGGCTCTAAAAGCCGTCAACGCACCTCTCAACCGCGTTACCTCAACACGGTTTGAGAGCAGTCTGCCGCGACCGGACTCGCATGCCTACCGAAACTCGGGTGACGCTCCGGTGAAGCTCTGGCGAAGCGCATTCCCCAAGCGTGGGAGAAAATTTTTCGCGATTTTTTCGCCCCAGCGAGCTACGTGCGTTTCGCCCGGCGCTACACCAGCGACTCAATCACCCGCCCATGACTCACGGCGATCGGGCGACGCTGGCGATCGTAGACCAGCGTTTCGGGCGAGATGCCCAGCAGATGCAAGATCGTCGCCGCGATGTCTTGCGGCTCGTGGCGGCCTGCCTTCGGATACCCGGCCAGTTCGTCGCTCTGGCCAATTACCCGCCCCCCTTGAATGCCTCCGCCCGCCAGTGCCACGCTGAACACATGACCCCAGTGGTCACGCCCGCCGCGGGCATTGATCTTCGGCGTGCGGCCAAACTCGCCCATCCACACCACCAGCGTCTCGTCAAGCAGCCCGCGCTGCTCAAGGTCCTCGAGCAATGCCGAGTACGCCGCATCCATCGGCGGCATCAAGCTCGTCCTGAGCAGTGGTTCGTTTCGACCGTGCGTGTCCCAGGCGGGCGAGTCGGCCGTGTCGGTCTCGCCGCGCGTCCAGTTGACCTGCACCAGCGAGACGCCCGACTCGATCATCCGACGCGCCAGCAACACACTCTGCCCAAAGCGGTGTCGCCCGTATCGATCGCGTACCGCGGCGGGCTCGTCCTCAAGCCGAAACGCGCGGCCGCCATGACGCGAGTGGATCAGGTCAAACGCCTGCTGCTCGATATGGTTCCACCCCGCCAGCGCATCGCGCTGCTCAAGGGATCCAAAATGACCGTTGATCTGCTCCAGCAACTTCCGCCGCGCGTCGAACACCAACGGCGGCAGCTCACTGGGCAAACTCACTCCCGGTACCGCAAAGTCCGGCTTGTTCGGATCGCAGGTCAACAGCCACGGATCGGCCGCCGGCCCCAAAAAGCCTCCGTCCTGCCCCGGCCAAACGATCCGCCCCGTGTTCCATATCTCCTCGGGCAACCGGACCGCGCTGGGCAACGCCCCTCGCGACTTAAGCAGGTGCTGCACGACCGCCGCGAGCGACGGTGCGTCGTTCGGAGCACCCGGCTTGGCGTTCTCGGTGTTCAGCGGCACATGCGGCCGACCGGTCAGCATCCAGTAGCCGCTCGACGAGTGCGCGTTGTCCCGCGTCGATACGGCCCTCAGCACCCCAATGCGATCGGTGAGCTGCGCCGTCCGGGGCATCAACTCCCCCACGAGCAGGCCCGGAGTGCGCGACGCGATCGGCTTTAAGCTCCCGCGGACCTCGACAGGCGCATCGGGCTTGGGATCCCAGGTCTCGTGTTGAGGCGGGCCACCAAGCATGAACAGCACGATGCACGCCTTGGCCTTGCCAAACGACTGCGGGTGTTCGGTCGGAGCGGCTTGGGTCTGTCGGGCCGCAAGCAAGTCGGCAAGCGAGAGTCCCGACGCCAGCGAGCCCACACGCAACCACTCGCGGCGGCTCAGTCCATCGCACAGTCGCAACGGTCGATCATAGAGCGAGAGCATGGGCAGCAGCACCCGAGGGGCGAGCGGAGTTAGGAGGGCCGAGTCCCAGCATACCCCAATATCGACCAACGAATCAATCAAACCCACTCCGTCCGGGCCTATTTGCCCACTGCGCCAACATCAGGCCCTCACTTTCTCGCCACAAGCTATTTTGCGCGTAAGACTTACATCCCGATTTATCACGCACCCAAAAGCCGCAACGTCACCTCCGTTTTCAGCCCAATGTTTTACGCATCACCAGTTCCACATTCAGGTTATGGAACATAGCGAGTCGACGGCTCCGATCTCCACGGGCGTGGGTGCAATTCATTTGTATACCGAAGTTGTTTGGCGCGAGAAGATTCAGCCTCTCGCATTCTCCGCGCGCCTACACGGGCATGACAAGGTCCGCTTTCACGCGCACGACAGCCCCGCGTCCTCGCCCTCTCACCCCCGCGTCATTCCCGCGTCTCCCCGCGTCATTCCCGCGTAGGCGGGAATCCAGTGCCACATCATCCCGCGTCCCCCGACGTCATTCCCGCGTAGGCGGGAATCCAGCCCTGCGTCATGCCGCTCAACCATATCCCCTGGATGCCCGCCTGCGCGGGCATGACAGAGTCCGCGTCCCCCGACGTCATTCCCGCGTAGGCGGGAATCCAGCCCCGCGTCATGCCGCACAACCATGTCCCCTGGATGCCCGCCTGCGCGGGCATGACAGAGCCCGCGTCCAGCACGCTCGCACCATCCCACGCCCCACTCCCCAGCGCGTGAGCGGCCGCTCGACCCGACCTCCCACCACACGCCCATCAGACAACCGACCGACGCCCCAACGGCATCACTTCACCGTTCACACCCTGCGAGCATCAGGTATCATGTCCTCCGTGGGGATAATAAATGGGTCAGGTAATAAATGGGTCAGAACTATTTACTTCTAAATAATAGTTCTGACCCTTTATTCTGCTCAGGTCTTACCTCGTACGACTCTTTCATTCGCTACCTTTCTCCGGCTTACGCCGACGCTCCCCGTCCCTGTTGATTCCTCAGCTCTTATGCTACTCATCGACTTTCGACTGCGGCTTTTCCGTTCTCGTGCCCCTCTCTGATATAAGTTGGAAGCGAGAGGAAAGTCGTGTCGTATCGTCTGGTGATAATGAATTCGACAGAATCATCCATTTTTCATTCAACCACTTCTTTTTACCTCCTGGCTCCTGATAACGGATGTGAGGTTGTATTATTACTTCTAGCCATCCATTGTCACATTTTGGACACTTTTCAAAAGTGATCTCGGCGCACGATTTTATACCGGCAGAAAATATCTTGTCCAGAACATGATTGTTTTTGCTTGGGACGGCCCTAATCGACTGTAACGTTGCTAGTCCCTCGACTGATAGTTGCTCTACGTGTGAAGTGCTCACTGCTTGGCAGCGGTTGCACGTTTTGCGAGCAAGATCTGGGGTGTTTAAATTGTATGCTGTGACTGCAGCCGAGATGCCACCTATGGCCGCTAACAAGAAATAATTGAAAACGTTATCGTCCACTGGTGACGTGCCAACCCACCATCTCAACACCAATCGCACGGACAGCAAAGACAAAAACAATGAGGGGATCCCAGAGAGAAATGCGAAGGCGACTGCTACAATTGAACTCCGATTGTTTCCTATTTCGCCAAATACGCCGCTTACCATCCCTGCGACGATGCCGGGCAGGCACGCCCAAATGAGAACGACCGGACCACCGATGAGAGTCATGGGTACTGCAACAACCGTTCCTAGAAACCCCGCCAATCCATCTCCGAAGATGAACGAGCCGACGTATAAAATCGGTGCCATGATTAACGTTACAAGCCCGAAAAGCACCGCGACAACCGCAGCAGCCAGGACACCCGCAATGGCTCCCGCCAAGCTCGATGGAACAAGTCCTAATGTAAAATAGTAGAATGCACTACTGGAAAATGAACTTGGTGCAACCTCCTTCAGGACGTTCTGATACACTGAGGATATCTCTGGATATGCTTGCTTAAGTTTGACAAGCAACGCCTCCGCCTCCGGTCTGGTAGACAAGATGACGGTCTTGTTCAAGTTATTGAGACACGCTTGGAAGTCAACAACCGAGGTGGATCTTTGCGAATGATTGCTCCTTTCGATGGTATCGTCCATCAGCTCACCGGGATTCGTTTGAATCGGCTCGACTTCGACTGATACGGACTTTGAAGCTGGGATAGTGAGTACCATTTGGCACGCAGGGCATTTGCCCCGTTTACCCGAAAGCGCAGCTGAGACTTTCAGCTTCTTCCCGCATTTAGGGCACTCCAGGGTAAATACATCGCCATGGTCAGACATTGTTTCCTCAACATAAAGAGATATAACCGAGTGAATTCAAAGGGGAGCTTTCTACAAGCCATGGGCGTTGTAAATCGCCCATGAGTCCCCGGTGTTTATTGCAGGGTAATTCCGGCAGGGCTGCCGGTCGCCAGAGCCTACTTTCGCGCTGCCGGAATGAAGTGGAACGTGCTCGTGAACCAACCCAGACGGGCATGAGACATCTCCCGATGTGATCACCGACTCCCGCTGGGCGCACCTGAGCCGCCTGCCCAGCGCGTGCCATTTTAGAACGGCTCCTGCTGCTGTCACTGAACCTAGCGCGTCGACCGTCGCTCGTCAACAAAATCTTGCACATAATCGCTCCTCTTCAACTCGCAACCGATCGTGTGACGGGCGCTTCGCCCACGCAGGGCGCGCGAAGCATGGTTCAGACGTCACGCTGCCGCTGGACCCAGGCTAGCCTTGCTCGGGGGTCCGTCGCGCGCGGAGCAATGACCCAAGCTGATCGAG
>CAZZBK010000163.1:0-11457 GCA_964652155.1 uncultured Planctomycetaceae bacterium
TGATGCCCTTGATGCCAGATCCTACGATTGACCAACTTTGAAGACGCTCACACCGTTAGCCTCTGGCACGCAGCGAACGTGATACGCTGACAACTAACGTGAAACCGCGGCGACCGGGCTATTGATCTTCAGATAGACAGCGTAACAGGCCGAGCAACGCGAGGCCGTTATTTACGGACTCCCGTTGGTCGTCCTACTTAACTTAATTACCTGAACCTCAATACCCGATTCGGAGGCGCTCGTGGCGAGCGAGGTCCCCGCCTTCGCCGCGCCGGTCTGCAACACGCCGGGATTCACGCCGACGTAAATCACGAGCAGCGCCGCGGCGAGCGTGGCGACCCAGGCACCTCGGCCCCCCTCGCCAGCGAGGGGAGTGCTTGAGTTGCGGAAGTACATCACCCCCACGATCCGCAAATAGTACGCGGCGGCAATGGCGGCGTTGAGCGCGCCGATGACCGCCAAGGCATAAAACCAGTTCTGTTCGCTGGCCGTCGCGGTCTTGGTTCCCAAGGCACTGAAGAACAACGCCAGCTTGCCCCAAAAGCCCGCGAGTGGCGGGATGCCGGCGAGCGAGAACATGAACACGGCCAGCGCGCCGGCGACCCACGGATGACTCTGTCCCGCGCCGGCGAGTTCATCGAGCGTGTCGACTTGCTTGTCGGGCGATCCCAGGTACGTGAGGGCCGCGAAGGTCCCGGCCGTGGCCAGGCTGTACACGCTCAAGTAGAAGAGCAGTGCGCCGAGCCCCTCGAAGCCGGGAGACACGTTCGCGCCAGCGAGCGTGGCGAGGCCGACCGTCAAGCCGATCATCAAATAGCCGCCGTGTGCAATCGACGAGTAAGCCAACATGCGGCGGATGTTATCTTGCCACAGGGCGAGCGTGTTGCCGAGCGTCATGGTGAGCACCGCCAGCACCAACACCACGCGCCAAGCGAGCGGCTCGAAGCCGGGCATGGCGAAGGCAATCACGCGGACCAGCGCCACAAAGCCGACCAGCTTGGGGAGCACGCTCAGCAAACCCACGTTGGCGTTCGTCGTGCCGTGATAGACATCTGGGGCATAGAAGTGAAACGGGACGGCCGTGATGCGAAATCCCAGCCCGGCCAGGATCAGCCCGAGCGCCACGCGCCCCAGCGAATGACCGCTTCCCGTCGCGACATGCTGCTCGGCGAGCGCGCCGCGGATCAGCGCAAGATGCGTCTCGCCCGAGAGACCGTAGAGGAACGTGAAACCGTAGAGCAACACGGCCGACGAGAGGATGCTGAGAAAAAAGTATTTCACGGTCGCTTCGGCCGACGCGTTGCCGTTGCGGCCGAGGTAGAGCAGCACATAGGTGGGAATCGACACGAGTTCTAGACCCAAGAAGAGCAACACCATTTCTTGGGCGGAGGCCACGAGCATCGTGCCGGCCACGGCCATGAGCAATGTGCCCGAGAACTCGGCCGAGGGGGTCAAGGCGTTGGGCTTGGCGGCGGTGAGAACGAACAGTGCGCCGACGACGATCGCGAGCAGCCGGACGTACAAGCCGAACAGATCCAGCACGACGGGCCCACCCACGTTGACGCTGTCGAGCAACTTGCCCTCGGCATGAAACGCGGCGTTGTATTGCAAGACGAGCGCGACGGCGGCGACGAGCAGCGCAAAGACGCTGATCCGCCCCCAATGTCGGCCGGGGGCGAACGCGCCGCCGAGATAAATTCCAGTCGCCACGAGCACCAACAGCAACTCGGGGAGCAAGGCGTAAACGGTCGCACTAGTCATTTCGGGTCAACTCCCCAACGGCGGGCAACGCAGCGTCCGCCACAGCCGGTTTCTTCCAAGAATGTTGGTCATAGGCCGCGCTCACCACGGAGTGGATACGATCCAGGTCACGGGCCATCGGTTGCAAAAAATGATTCGGCGCCAAGCCGATCCAGAACATGAACACGACCAGCGGCGCGAGCGCCGCCACTTCGCGACACGACAGGTCGTGCACCTCATGATGCTCGTGTCCTTCGCCGGTCGGCTCGCGGAGCGGACCAAAGAACACACGCTCGACCAACCACAGCATGTACCACGCGCCGAGCACGACGCCGAACACGCCCAAGATCGAGATCAGGATCCAACAGGTCTGATAAAGCAGCGGCGACTCGGCCCAGGCGCGTTGGAACATGCCCAGCAGGATCAAAAATTCGCCGGCGAAGCCGTTGAGCCCCGGCAGACCGATGCTCGACATCGTGAACAGGAGCATGAACACGGTGAGCAGCGGGAGCCGCTTGGCGACGCCCCCCAAGGCACTGATCTGCCGCGTGTGGTAACGCTCGTACAGCATGCCGATGCAGGCGAATAGCCCGCCGGTCGACAGGCCGTGATTGATCATCTGGAGCACGCCCCCCTGGATGCCCAGCCGATTGAGCGCGAAGATGCCGAGCATGCAGTAGCCCAAGTGGCTCACAGAGGAGTAGGCGATGAGCCGCTTCATGTCGCCTTGCGCCAGAGCGACGAGCGCCCCGTAAATTATGCCCGCGGCCGACAGCCCGAGCACGCAAGGCATGCAACTGACGGTCCCCTCGGGGAGCATGGGGAGACTGAAGCGCAAAAAGCCATACGTGCCAATTTTGAGCAAAATGCCGGCCAAGATCACCGAGCCCGCCGTGGGCGCTTGCACGTGCGCCAATGGCAGCCAGGTGTGGAACGGGAACAGCGGGACCTTGATCGCAAAGCCGGCGAACAACGCCAGGAACACCCCCACTTGCCAGCAATGGGGCATCGGATTGGCTTGCAGCGTGGCGCTCAACTCGCTGATCGCGAACGTGATTTTGGCCGGAGCGTCGGCGAGCGGATGGGCGTAAGCCCAGAGCACGATCGTGAGCAAGCCGAGGAACGTGAGCAAGCTCCCCGCCAGGGTGAACAGAAAGAATTTGATCGCCGCGTAGCGTCGCTCCTCGCTCCCCCAGATGCCGATCAGAAAGAAGAGCGGGATCAGGGTGAACTCGAAGAAGATATAAAACAGAATGATGTCGCGGGCGGCGAAGCAGCCGAGCATGCCGGTCTCGAGCAGCAGCAGCATGGCATAGAACAACGGCGCTCGGTCGCGGATGGCCTCCCAGGAGACCAGAATGGCCGTGACGCTCAATAGGGCCGAGAGTCCGAACATCCACAGGCTCAGACCGTCGAGGCCGAGGCTGAACCGGATATCGACGACGCCGCTGCTGAACCAGGGGAGGTCGACGCCAGGGAGCTTGTCTCCTGGGGCCGCGCCGAGCCACGCGCACACGAGCGAGGCCGCGAAGCCAAGCGTGACGAGCGAGACGAGCAGCGCCGTGTTACGCGCGGCGACATGGCTGGACGATCCCAGGCCATACACCAGCGCCACCCCCACGAGCGGCAGCAGAACACAGACAACCATCGGGTCATTCATAGCTTGCTACTTTCCTAGCCGACATTCCACACGATCAGCGATCCCAACAGCACGACGACGCCAATGACCATTGCCAAGGCGTAGAACTGCACGAGCCCCGACTGCACGTTGCGGAGCGCCGAGCCCAACACCCGCGGCAAGTAGCCGCAGAGATTCACGAGGCCGTCAACCAGCCAGCGGTCGATTGCGTAGCTGATCGCGGCCAACAGACGCAACGGCCAGACGAACAGCACCTGATAAATTTGATCGAAGTAAAACTTGCCCGACGACAGTTGATAGAGCCGCACGGCTTGCATGCCGCGGGCAATTTTGCTGATCGCCTTGCGATCGCCGAGGTAGAAGAACGCGGCCAGCCCGATGCCCGACAGGGCCACGACCGTGCTCAATGCGGCGATCTGGAAATGGATCCGCTCGTGCTCATGGTGCTGCTCGGCGGTCATCTCGCCCGTGACGCGAATTGTCTCCCAAGCCAACGACGGAGTGCGGGCCAGAAACTCTTGCAGCGGCTTCTCGAACCAGACGCCGACGAGTGCCGACGCGAGAGCCAAGAGTACGAGCGGGAAAATCATCACCGGCGGCGATTCATGGGCATGATGCCCGGCCTCGGTCGGGATGACCTGCTCGCCGAAGAAGGTGCGGAACAAGGCGCGGAACGTGTAGAAGGCGGTGAGGAACGCCGTGATGAGCGCGCCGTAGTACAGATACCCGTACAGGGCCGCGCCGTCGTGGGCCTTGCCGTACAACTCGGCCAGGATCAAGTCCTTGCTCCAAAAACCGGCGAAGGGAAACACGCCGGCCAAGGCCAACGAGCCGAACCAAAACGTGCGATGCGTCCAGGGCATCACATGCCGCAGGCCACTGAAGCGACGCATGTCGATGACGTGCCCCATGGCGTGCATCACCGAGCCGGCTCCCAAGAACAACAAAGCTTTGAAGAACGCATGGGTAAACAGATGGAACATGCCGGCAATGATGCCGCCGACTGTCCCAGTGCCGAGGGCCAAGAACATGTAGCCCAACTGGCTCACGGTCGAGTAGGCGAGCACGCGCTTCAAGTCGTGCTGCGTCAGGGCAATCAAACCGGCCAATAGGGCCGTGAAGCCGCCGATCGCGGCCACGACGAGCAGCGCCGTCTCGTTGAGCACGAACAGCGGCGCGCAGCGGGCGACCAAATACACGCCGGCCGTCACCATCGTCGCCGCGTGAATCAAGGCGCTCACCGGAGTGGGGCCTTCCATGGCGTCGGGCAACCAGACATGCAACGGGAACTGGGCGCTCTTGCCGCACGCTCCGATGAACAACCCCAGGGCAATGAGCAGCGCCACCCCTGTATCAAAGTGCGACTTGTCGGCCAAGCCGATCTGACCGAGCACGCCGCTCACGCCGTTGGTATCATGAAAATTGAGCGTGCCGTAGGTGACCCAAATCAGAAACACGGCCAGCGCGAAGCCGAAGTCGCCGATGCGATTCACGAGGAACGCCTTCTTGCCGGCCGCCGCCGCCTCGGGTTTCTCGAACCAGAAGCCAATCAACAAATAGCTGCACACACCGACCGCTTCCCAAAACACGTACAACAGCGCAAAGCTGCTCACGCTCACGAGCATCGTCATCGAGAAGACGAACAGCGGCACATAGGTGTAAAAGCGCCAATAGCCCGGGTCGTCATGCATGTACCCAATGGCATAAATCGCCACGAGCGTCGCAATGAACAGCACCATCGGCAACATCATGCTGGTGAGCGGGTCGGCCCGCAGGGCGATGTCGAGTTGCAGGTCGGCACGTGGGGCGTCGCCCACTCTGGGGCCCGCCTCGTCGACAGCGGCCCAGGTCCAGAGGGTGACGATCTTTTCGACACCGACCCCCTTGTCTCCTTGGGGCTCGAGCTTGCGCACCTCGGAGAGCAGCAGCAAGCTGCACACGAACGAGGCCGACAGCGCCAGGATGACCGGCACGTGGGCGTTGTCCTTGAGCCACTTTTTGCCACAGCAGGCGTTCAAGAGCGCGGCCAGCAAAGGCAGCGCCGGAATGAGCACCATCAGCGTTTCGATCTTAAACATGAATGCGATGCTCCACGGATTCGTCTGCGTCGTCGGGCTCGATGCCAGCCGGGGTGAGCTGCGGCCACTCGGGCTTGGGCGACTCGTCCCCGGGCAACTCACGATCGACGAACTTGGGTTGATTCGCCTCGCGCAGCTCCTGCCACACGGCGGCGTCGAGCCGACCGCTACGCTGGAACAGGGCCACGATCAACGCCAGGGCAATGCCCGCCTCGCAGGCGGCCACGGTCAGGATGAAGATCACGAGCATTTGCCCGCCAAAGTTGTTATGAAAGCGGCTGAACGCGACCAGACTGAGCGACACGCCTTGCAGCATCATTTCGGCCGCCAGGAACATGACGATCAGATTGCGCCGGCTGAGCAGGCCAATGAGCCCGATGCCGAAGAGCAACGCGCCGATGATCAGATAGTTGTGCAGGAGATGGACTTCAACCATGAGTGAGGTCCTTTCGAGCGGCGGCATTGGGAGTCGGACTCGCCCCGCCGTGCAGGATGATGGCCACAGCGCCGACCAGGGCGACAAGCAGCAGCGTGCCCGCCACTTCGACGCTGATCAGGTGCTTGCTGAAGAGTTCTTTGCCCAGATGGGCCATGTGGTCGCTGTCGAGCACGTTCGCGTCGCGTTCGGCGCTCAGGGCCGAGGCGGCCCAATCGGGCAACTTATCTTGCGGGCGTTGCAGCGCCTCGCTGGTGACGATCGTCATCAGTCCGACCAGCACCGCGCCGGTGCAGGCGCTCAGGGCCGCCTCCCAGCTCAGGCGATCGTAGTAGGCCTGCCCCTCGGGCTCGGCCAACATGAGCACGAACAGAAACGTGACCAGAATGGCACCGGCATAGACGACGAGCGTGGCCACGCCCAGGAATTGCGCCCCTTGGTACAGGAGCAAGCCGGCCACGCCGGTGAGCGTGAGCGCAAACCAGATCGCACAATAGACCGGCTTGCGAAACGTGACGCTGGCGATCGCCGAGACGACCGTCACGAAGGCCAACACCATGAACACGAGGTCGGCCGGCGGCGCGCCCAGCGGCGGCTCGGTGGCGGTCCAGGCGAATTTCGGCGCGGTGATTTCGCCGGTGATCGACAGCCCGCAGTGAACGAGCAACGTCAGCAGCGCGAGCCCCGCGGCGGCAACACCGACGCCCAGTCGACGCCCGCGCCGCCCTCCGCGCGGCAACAGCAGCCACATCCCCGCCGCAAACAACAAAGCCGCCAGCGCTATCGGCCATTGAGCTGAGATCATACGGTCCCTCCCAGGCTCTTGCTCTTCATCGGCTCGGCGTCCTTGGTCATGTCGTACACACTTAGTAACTTCTCTTTGTCAAAGATCATTTCTTCGCGGCTGCGCCCCGTCAGATCGAACAAGCTGGTCAGCTCGATCGCGTCGACCGGGCAGGCCTCTTCGCACATCCCGCAAAAAATGCAGCGCAACTCGTCGATCACGAAGCTCTCGGGATACTTCTCGCGATCATTCCAGGGGCTCTCGGTCCCGATGATATCGATGCAGTGGGCCGGGCAAGCGGTCGCGCACAGAAAGCAGGCCACGCACTTGACGCGGCCCGCGTCGTCCTTGTTGAGCCGGTGCACGCCGCGATAGATCAGCGGGTTGCCGATCTTCGGCCGCTCTTCCGGAAAACTGACGGTCATCTTCGGACCGAACAGGTGCTTGGTCGTGGTCGTGAGCCCTTGCAGGATCAGCGGCAAGTACATCTTGCCCGCCAATCCTAGCTTGGGTTCCTCGATCCACTTGATATTCGGGTCATCCGCTTTCATCGCAGGTCTCTCAATGGCCGAGCGGGGCTCGATGGTATTGCTTGAGGAGTTCAGTACGCGGCGAGTTGTCGGTCTGCAAAGGCGTGAGCATGGCGGCGACCGCCGAGCCAACAATGGCCACCGTCCACATGACGATCATCACGAGCAGCGGCTGGCTAAAGCGCGCGGGCTCAACCTGATCGTTCCATAGGAACTCGACCGCACAGGCCACGGCGACCAGATTCACCAACCCCAGCGGCAGCATCACCTTCCAGGCGAGCGACATGAGTTGATCGAAGCGGAAGCGGGGCCAGCTCCAGCGTGTGAGCATGAAGAACAAAATCACGGCGACCACCTTGGCCGACAGAACCGCGATTCGCAACAGGGCCGTGACCCAGGTGACCTCGTCGCCGCTGCCACCCGTGAGGCCCCAGAAGTGCCAGCCACCGAGGAACAAGATCGCGATCAGGAACGAGGCGGTGATCATGTGCAAAAATTCGGCCACCAGATACATGAGCAGCCGCAGACCGGCGTACTCGGTGTGGTAGCCGCCGATGAGTTCTTGTTCGCACTCGGGCAAATCGAATGGCAAGCGGGCAGCCTCGGCAAAGCTGGCGACCAGGAAGACGATAAAGCCCAACGGCTGGAGCAAAATGTTCCAGATGCCGGTGTCGGCCTGCTGATCGATGATCGTTTCCAGGCGGAGCGAGCCGCTCATTAAGATCACGCCGAGCAGCCCCAGCCCCATCGGCAACTCGTAGGCGATCAACTGCGCGCTGCTCCGCAGACCGCCCAAGAAACTGTACTTGTTGTTGCTCGCCCAGCCGCCGAGGATCACGCCGTACACGGCGATACTCGACAGGGCGAACACGTAGATCATGCCGACATCGATGCCCGGCGCGGCGACGAGTTGGATGGGGCCAATGCCCTCGAACGCCGGCAACACGCTGCCGACCGGCACGACCGCGAACGAGGCCAGCGCGGCGGCAAGGATCGAGATCGGCGCCAACGTGAACAGCCACTTGTCGACATGTGCGGGGGTCGACTCTTCCTTGCAGATAAACTTCACGCCGTCGGCCAACGGCTGACCCAGCCCAAACAACTTGATCTTGGTCAGCGGGATGCCGACGCGATTGGGACCCTTGCGGTCTTGCACCCAAGCGGCCATCCACCGTTCGAGGAGCACAAAGTACGCCGCGGCCGTCATCAGAGAGCCGATCAAGACACCGATCTTGATCAGCGCCTCGATGACGAATGCCGGAGTGAGTTGTTCCATGATGATGATTACTTGCTCGCCAATTGATTGAGCTTCAAATCGACGCCATGCTCATGCACGCCGCCGAGCGCCATGTGGAAATACGGAATCTTCGCGCCGAGTTCGCCCAGCACCGCGCGGGCATTGAACAGCCCCGACCTGTCGAGCAGCCGCCAGTACAACGGGCCTTCGACCCAGACGCCCTGCGGCGGACGAATGGCCCAGCGGAACGATTGCAGTCGATCGGCAAAGTTAACGTAGGAGCCTTCCTTTTCAGGGAACGCGCCTCCCGGCAACTGGAAGGTCGCCCGCTGATAGAGCGGGCTGTCGAACAAGTCTTGCACGACCAACTCTTTGACCGAGGCGAAGCGTTCGGCCGTGCGTTCGTTGATCCAATCGGTCTTATAGCCGCCGCTGACCCAGACGCCGCCGATCGAGCCTTTGCCGTTACGCCGGCCATCGATGTCCTGGAGCAGTTCGTCAAAGCTCATCACCTTGCCGCAGAAATGTTGCAGCACGGCTTCGACACCGCGTCGATTCGGAGCCTTCTCGGCGTGGATCGTGAAGCCGTTCTTGAATTTTTCGTCTTTCCCCTCGACCGGCACCGGAGCGAGCGCGAGCACGGCCGTCGAATCGAGCGAGCGAATGAAGGTCGAGAGTAGGTAGGCCTCTTCGACCGTGAGCATGGGGGACAACACGGCCGCCAGTGAGCCCGCCGCCTTGAGCCTGGCCTTCACGCGCGTGGCAACGTCTTTCCACTCGATGTTCACGTATTGACCATCGAGCCGTTCGCGCGGCTCGTGCAAGCGGTTGTCGGCATGCACGTGATGGAAGCCATAGCGGCCCTCGTCACACATCCACCACTGATTGACCGTCGGGTTCTCGCGTGGCTTGAGACGATGCACCGTGTCCTGATTCTCGTCGATCGAGATCGAGCAGCCGGTCGCGCAACCGGCGCACACGCCGTCGTGCTTTTTCATGAACCAGACACGCTGCGTGTACAGGAAATCCTTGTCGCCGAGCGCGCCGACCGGGCAGAGATCGACCACGTTGCCCGACATCTTGTTATCGAGCGGATAGCCGGGGAACACGTCGATCTCTTCGTGGCTGCCGCGGTTGATGACCATCAGCTCGCTCGAGCCGCTGATCTCGCGCGTGAACCGCACGCAGCGGGTACACATCACGCAACGATCAACGAACAGCGTGACGGTATCGCCCATCTCGCGTTTGCGGCTCGTGAAGGGGCGAATGTCGGCGCGACGCTCGGCCTGGCCATGCTCGAAGTGATAATCTTGCAGGTGGCACTCGCCCGCCTTGTCGCACACCGGGCAGTCGACCGGGTGATCGATGAGCAGGTCTTCCTCGACCATCGCGCGGTACTTGCGGATGTTCGGACTGTCGGTCACAAACACCGTGCCGTCTTTGGCCGGGGTTTGGCAGGCCGGCACGACCTTGGGAACCATCGTGATCTTGCCGGTGGCCGGATCGCGCGTGCCGGTCTCGCACAAGCACATGCGACAGCTAGCCACGACCGACAAGCCGGGGTGCCAACAGTAGTGCGGAATCTCGTGCCCCGCGCGCTGCGCCACCTGAATGCCGTTGAGGCGTTCGTGATCACCAATCTGAACTTCTTTGCCGTCTACGAGAACGATGGCCATGGGAAGTGATAAATGCTAAGTGATAAGTGATAAATGACGGAAAAAGACAAAAGAACTCAGCCTAGCCACGTGACGATTGACGCTTCACCGTACGAGCTGACGCGGTCAGCATGGCGATCAATTCACGTGTTTCATCCATTAAAGGCTGTAATCGCTTCTCCGGCATAAGTTCTGTTTCGATCAACAATTCAATCCAATACCGACTCTCTTCCAACTCTTGCAGGCTGGCTTCAACTTTACTGATAAACTCGGCACGCGATCGTGACCGAGTTGCTTCGCTGTATTGTGCGCCAACCGACGTGCCGCTCCGCAACAACTGTTTGCCAATCACCTGCGCGGCGACATTGCTCTTCGGCAAAGCTCCAAACAACCTCACGATCCGAACCGCGAACTGCTTTGTTCGCTTCTGCAACTCGCCTCGTTTCGATTCCTGATTCTCTGCCATTTATCACTTATCACTTCGCACTTATCACTTCCTCAGTGGCTCAGCACCGGCAGCGCCGGCACGGGATCAGTGACCATATAACCCGTCGGGTTCGTGCGCTTGATGTACTCTTCAAAGTCGCCGCGGAATTTGCGGATCGCGTTCTTGATGGGCCAGGCGGCACCGTCGCTCAAGCCGCAAATCGTCGTGCCGGGAATAATGCCGATGTTGTCGCCAATCTCGAGCAGCAAATCGAGATCGCGCAACCGGCCCTTGCCCGCCTTGATTCGGTCGAGCATCGAGAGCGACCAGTGGGTCCCTTCGCGGCAAGGGGTGCATTGACCGCAACTCTCATGCGCGAAGAAGCGACAACTGTTGTGCAAAAAGTCGACCATGTTGACCGTCTCGTCCATGACGACCACCGCGGCCGTCCCCAGACCGAGGCAGCCGACCTTGCCAGGACCGGCGAAGTCGAGCGGCGTATCGAACTCTTTCTCGGTAAGCAGGCCCATGCTGATACCGCCAGGAATGGCCGCCTTGCCTTTGCGACCTTTCCAAATCCCTTGGCCGTATTCCTCGATGAGTTGACGGCAGGTGATGCCCAACGGAGCCTCGTAGCAGCCGGGCTTGTTGATGTGCCCGCTCAGGCAGTAGAGCTTCGGGCCGTAGCTGCCCGGGTCGCGCGGGTTGTTCGGGTCGGCCGGCACGCCGATGCTCTTGAACCACTCGATGCCGCGATCAGCGATCTGCTTCACGCAGGCAACGGTTTCAATGTTATTGACCACGGTCGGCTTGCGGAACAGTCCTTCGATGGCAGGGAAGGGGGGCTTGATGCGCGGCCACGCCCGTTTGCCTTCGAGGCTTTCGAGCAGCGCGGTCTCTTCGCCGCAGATATAGGCAGCGGCCCCGCGAT
>CAZZBK010000164.1:0-11414 GCA_964652155.1 uncultured Planctomycetaceae bacterium
TGCGTTCGTCAAACGGGCCGCGCTACTTGGTGCCCGCAACGATAATGGGGATGTCGAGCACCACGATGCGTTTGTCGCACATGATCTCGGGGACTTCGCCATCGATGACGCGCTGAGCAAGGCCTTCGACAATGGCCGTCTTGCCGACGCCCGCTTCGCCCAGCAACACCGGGTTGTTCTTGGTACGGCGGCAGAGGATTTGCACGGCCCGCTCGATTTCGCGTTCGCGGCCGATGACCGGGTCGAGCTTGCTTTGACGGGCCAGTTCGGTGAGGTCGCGGCCAAAGCTGTCGAGGGCCGGGGTTTTGCTCTTGGCCCCCTTGGTGCCCCCTTCGGCGGCAGCGCCGCCACTGGCTTGTCCGCCCCCGGCCGGGTTGCGTTCGCCCCCTTCGCTCTCGATGCCGTGACCCAAGAGGTTGAGCACCTCTTCACGCACTTCCTCGAGCTTGAGCCCGAGGTTCATGAGCACCTGGGCGGCGACCCCTTCTTGTTCGCGGAGCAAGCCCAGCAGGATGTGTTCGGTGCCGACGTAGTTATGGCCCAGGTTGCGCGCCTCTTCCATCGAGTACTCGATGACCTTTTTGGCCCGGGGTGTCTGCGGCAGCTTGCCCATCGTGACCATGTCGGGACCGCTCTGGACGAGCTTCTCGACCTCGAGGCGGATTTTGCGCAGGTCGACGTCGAGGTTCTTGAGCACGTTGGCGGCGACGCCGCTCCCCTCTTTGATCAGCCCGAGCAACACGTGCTCGGTGCCGATGTACTCGTGATTGAACCGTTGCGCCTCTTGATTGGCGAGCTGCATGACTTTGCGGGCGCGGTCGGTAAAGCGTTCGTACATAGTCCATATTCTCCGTCAGAACACATGCCTCGCGGCTGACAAGCCACGCGACGTTGGGTGTCTCATTCTACTGTTAATGCAATTCGCTTGCCGTGGGCCAAGCGTCGTCGTTCGATTTCACGTAACTCTAGGCTCTAAAAGCGATGTGGTCAGGCAGCATCGCGTAACTTGTTGGCGGATTTATTCTGGCCGGGGCCGATGGCCGCCAAAATGGCAGGATCGTCCGCAGGCTCGTTACCTTCGCTACGATTGATACGTTGGAGCTCGGCGGCCAGTTCGGTCGACCAGTGTTCGGCCGTCTCTAGGGCCGACAAGCTGGCCAGCTCGCGCCGAGCCTCGTCCCATCGCCGCGAGCGTCGCAACACGCCCAACAACAACAGCCGCGCCTCGGCATCGCGCGGGTCCGCCTCGAGCAGCGCCCGGCACTGCGTCTCGCACTCGTACCAATTCCCTCTTAAGTATTCGCGCTGGGCTGTGGGAAACAAGTCGCTCAGGGGTGGAACTTGCCCTTCCTTCACCCCCTCACCCCGGGCGCGCACGGCAGTCCAGGCACCAATCCCCCAGAGCGTCGCGGTGGCAAGCCACATGAACCCCCGGGCAAGGCTGCTCACCAACTCGTCCCACACCCAGGTGGTGAGCAGAGCCGCATTGAGCAGCGTCGTAAACACGACGGCGACGAACAGCCCCGACCACGCCCCCTGACGCCACAGCGCAGGGAGCCCGGGCACCAAGCCACTCAGGCGCGCAATATCCGTCGCGGACAGTTTCCGCATGGGGTGTTTACCGACTCCGTTAGGACGCAAGTGTTGCTGGGGTCACATCCGTGACCAACCGGGGGTCTTGCCTAGCAGGCCCCTCTCCCATCGGGAGAGGCTGGCCGAAGGCCGGGTGCGGGGACCCTCAAAGCAAATGACCGCATCGCTTCTCGACATTCCCTCATCCGTCGGCTACGCCGACACCTTCTCCCGGTGGGAGAAGGAGACCAACTTCACCAAACGGAGCATGTTTGCCGATTCTCGCCGCTTGTGCAACACTGAAAACATCATGCGTCACCAACTTACTCCAGCCGCCCAGCGTGCTTTGCTCTCGGCCGCACGCTGGTCTCACGACCCGTCCGGCGAGCGCATCCGGTATGGCCACTTGCTGTTGGGTCTACTCGCCGAGCCCGAGACCCGAGCGGCGGTGCTCCTCGGCCAGCGGCAGATCAGTACCACGGCGGTGCTAGCACGCTGGCCGCAGGCCGACCCCGCCCCCCCTGAGGCCCCGTCGATCGATACCTTGCCGGAGCGTTTTTCCGCCGAACTCGACACCGTGCTCGCGGCGGCCGACGAGTGGCTCGGCGACCTGCCTCGACCCCACACCCTGGCGACCGAGCACCTGTTGCTGGGCTTGCTCAGCGCGGGGCGCGAGGTGGCCGAGTGGCTGCGCGAACAAGGGCTCGACGTCGAGTATGTCGCCGCGCAACTCCACCGCCTGCGCGGCGAATCGTTGGCTGGCGTCCCCATCGACTTGCCGCCGGACAGTTGGGCAACCGCGCCGCGGAGCCCCTCGGCGGCGACCGTGTCGTCCCCCGCTCAGCCCGCCTGGCGGATCATCGATGCCGCGAGCAATCGAGCGCGCGAAGGCTTGCGCGTCGTGGAAGATTTTGTCCGCTTCGCGCTCGACGACCCCCATCTCACCGAGCGTTGGAAGCAACTGCGCCACGACCTGACCGCGGCCCTGACCCGACTCGGAGACGCGGACCCGCTCGCCATGCGCGACACGCCGGGTGACGTCGGCACGCGAATCACGACGCAGAGCGAACAGCGCCGCGCCGACCTCGCGGCCGTGTTTGCGGCCAACGTGGCCCGGCTGCAAGAGTCGCTCCGCAGCCTCGAAGAGTTTGGCAAACTGGTCGACCCACGCTTCGCCGCCGAGTGCGAACAGCTCCGCTATCGGACCTATACCCTCGAACGCGCGACGCTCAACACCCTGCGCCGCGGCGTCGAACTCCAGGACGCCCGTCTGTACGTGCTCATCGATGGCGCACCGGACGAAGCGTCGTTCCGCTCGCGCGTCGAGACGCTCATCGGAGCCGGGGTCGACGTGCTGCAACTACGCGACAAACAACTCGCCGACCGAACGTTGCTCGCGCGGGCTCAGGTGCTCCGCCAACTCACGCGCGGGACCGCGACGCGCTTTGTCATGAACGATCGAGCGGATCTGGCTGCGCTGGCCGCGGCCGACGGCGTGCATCTGGGACAAGACGAGCTGACCGTGGCCGAGGCGCGGCGGATTGTCGGCCCGCGAATGCTCATCGGCGTGTCGACCCATTCGCTCGAACAGGCGCGCGCGGCGGTGCTCGATGGAGCCGATTACATCGGCGTCGGCCCAACGTTTCCGTCGCATACCAAGCGCTTCGAGCAGTTCCCGGGCGTCGAGTTGCTGCGGCAAGTGTCGGCCGAGATCCGCTTACCCGCGTTCGCCATCGGAGGCATCACGCTCGACAACCTGCCGCAAGTGCTTGCGACGGGCGTGACCCGCGTGGCCGTGGCCGGCGCGATGGTCGCGGCGGAAGAGCCTGCCCGGGTTGCAAGGCTGTTTCGCGAACGACTGTCGCGCGTGGAATAAAACAGCCCTCGGCAAAACGAATTGCCGAGGGCCGTGTGAGCAACCGCTGACGCGAATCGTTAGTTCGACGAGACCTTGACGTGGAAGCCAGCTCCGTTGAGCGAGTTGACCAGCTCGGTGGCGCTGAAGTCCCCTTCGACGACGAAGGTGGTGGCCTTGCCGGCTAACGGGCCGACGGCAGCCCCCTTTACGCTCTTGACCGCCTCGACAATGGCCTTGGCGCAGCCGCCGCAGCAGTTGTGGACACCCGAGACGCTCAGGCGTTTGACGTTTCCGCTCGGCGCGCCGCTGTCGTTCTTCATCTTGGTGGTCGCATTGTCGCTCGCGCCGTGATAACCGGCGGCGGCAATCGCGTCGACGGCTTGCTGAGCCGCGGCGGCGTCGGCCGCCTTGATCGTCACGGTGCCAAAATCTTTATCAATGCTGACCGTGCTGTTCAAACCCTTGACGGCACCCTCGATGCCGCGGACACATGCCCCGCAGCACAGATGCACGTCGCTGAGCTTGACCGTCACGTCGGCCATCGCCGTGCTCGCCATGAGCAAGCCGATCATCAACAGACCCAATCGCAGGGCAAACTTCATGAGGAATTCCTCCTAGTGAACTATTAAGGGGGTGGTTTCGATCCGTACTCTCAACCCATGCCCGACAGTGTGCGCCGCCGGGCGAGGTGAGTCAAACAAAACGAGACGTTTTATAGTGATCTCGAGCGGCCGACGCCAGACGAATGCGGCCGCGAATGGCCGCGCGAGGAGAGGAATTTCCTGCCGCGCCCCCCCTGTCGTCACGAGCCGCCAGCCTCCCCTGCCCTGCTGCCCCGCCGGGTAATGATCCTCTGCCTGAGAATCTGCGTATCGATCGTCGTAGCCGGCTTCTGGCGAGACGGTCTTGGGGATGAGCCACGGAGTCCCGACTGGGGTTTGGATGAAAGTTTCGCACGTCAGTCCGACCCCCGGACTCATCCATAGATGAGAGATGCTCATTTTTTCCTACCTCGGAGGAACGGCGACCAAGGGCTCTATTTTGGTAACGGTCGAAATGCTGGAGAGGTCGTACCTACCGATTCCATTGAGGGCGCAAGCGCGGCCTGAGATAGCCCCTCTGCGAAAGCGAAGTGTTCAAGAGACTTTTCGCAAGCATTTAACTCAGGGGACCCCTTGTTCGAGTCGCAATATCCACTCTCCAAAATGGGGGCACTCCTGACGAATCGTCTCTAAGCCAATTTCTAGAATGGCAAGCGTTCCAAGCAGCGGTTTCTCATAGCCTGGAACGAGATTCTCGACTCGATTTGAGGGTGCCGTAAGAGGTGAATCATTGATCTCTTCTGGTGAAGGAAACAGATCGCGGATCTATTGAAATTCGCTGGCCAAGTCGGGCTGTTGAATGGCGTTCGCAAAACGTTGGCAATCACTAAACAGCAACCCCTCGAATTCGTGCATCATGACAAACGGCAAGAAACGACGCGCGTCGAATCCGGAGCCCATTTCTGAAGCGATAGTTTGCAGTAACGCGGTTTCAACCGTGGCGGCCTTTTGTGCATGGCGCCTAGCATTTGCCTCAGCGCGACCTGGCCAAGCTTTTGTGCCATGCTGAGGCAGCGCGTAATAATCGACCATTGTGGTCGTTGCACAGTTCGGGTCTTGGCGTAGGTGATTCAAAATGTCTATTTGCACCGAGTCCCAACCACGAATCCCACCACGTCGATTTCGCAACCGTGCATTGCCGATGAGACGAGCGCCAACGCTTTGATAACCGTGTTGGTATAAATGTGGAGCAAGAATCTCGTTGACGAACGTTTCTTCGGTTTCCCCTTCAACATGAATCAAAAGACGTGTCATGGGTCAATTCACCCTGGGGCGGCCGCCCAACTCGTTTTTTTCCCAGAGCTGACCGAGGCTATAGTCTTGAAGCCATGACTCCAATTGAGCTGAATCACAACGGGTCAGTTGCGTTCCTCCATCAACGCGGTCCGCGACGAGCACATCTTCAGGCTCAAAGTGATCGAGCAAAAAAGGGGATTGAGTCGAGAGCACCACCTGGGTATTGATTGCCGCTTGCTTGATCAGCGAGGCCAGCATCGTGATGGCAAAGGGATGGAGTCCCAACTCGGGTTCGTCAATCAGAATGACCGACGGACGTAGCTTCTCGGGCTGGAGCAGTAATGTTGCGAGAGCAATGAAACGTAGCGTCCCATCAGAAAGTGACGAGGCGTCAAAATAGGCGTCCGATTTCTTGTGCCGCCACTCCAGGCGAATCTTGTCTTGATTGAGGGCGGATGGCTCCAGTTGAAAGTCGTCAAAAAAAGGTGCCACTCGCTGAATTGTGGCTCGAATCAAATGGTACGAGGAAGCATCTTTCTTCTTCAGAAAATGTAAGAAAGCAGAAAGGTTCGATCCGTCAGGACGAAGATACTTGTTGTCCTCAACATCCGCCGTCTTTTTCATGGGCGAACTTGAACTCGTATCATGAAAATGATACAGGCGCCATCGATCTACATGATCGCGAACGTATTTAGCAACACCTTTTCGGTTCGATTCGCTTAGTTCGCTTATCCCGGCTTCTTTACCTGACCGTGTGAGCCCCTCGCCGTAAGGGCCTAGCGGGTATTTTGCCTTGTCCCAGTAATAAACAAACTCACTTGTCGGTGTCAGTTCATCTGAACTCGTCGGTTGTAACTCGATTTCGTACTGGTTCTCACCCTCTTTGAACGAGATGTGCAAGTGAATTTTATCAGTGGTCTTGGAGCCAAAGTGCAGAACCTTTTCCGCGCCACCTGCTTTGGCGACGTAGTCTTGAAGCCGTCCCTCACGAATTGAGTTGAGGAACGAAAATACGCCGATAAAGTTCGACTTGCCCGAGCCATTCGCGCCGATCACGATGTTAATGTCGCGGAGCCTTAGCTCCTTAACGGAAGCGATGCTTTTGAACCCTTCGATCGTAATCGTGTCAAGTTCTGGCACAGCACGTCCTCATCGGTCGTGGCCGGGAAACTTCGCAACAGACAGCTTTTCTGCGATCGTCAATCATTCTCCATCCATTGACCTATTGGATGGAGAATAGCTTCGCCGGTTTACTCGCGGATGCGTTCGAGGTATTCGCCGGTGCGGGTGTCGATCTTGATCAACTCGCCTTGGTTGATGAACGAAGGCACCGTCGCGGGCGCGCCGGTCTCGAGCTTGACGACCTTCGTCACCTTGGTGGCCGTGTCGCCGCGCGCGCCGGGCTCGGCGTACTCGACCCGTAACACGACCTGATTGGGAGGATCGACCGTGATTGGCTTGCCGTTGAACAGCAGCATCGACACGACCATCCCTTCCTTGAGGTATTGCGAGCGCTCGTCGAGCGAATCGCCGGGGATCTCGTACTGCTCATAGGTCGAGTTGTCCATGAACACATACGCCTCGCCCTGGCGATAGAGGTACTGGGCCTCGATTTCGCTGATGTCGGCGGCTTCGAGCGAGTCGCCCCCTTTGTAGGTCCGTTCCAGTTGCGTGTTGCGCACCAGGTTCTTGAGCTTGCACTTGTAGAGGGCGTTGCCTTTGCCCGGCTTGACGAACAGGCACTCGACCATCTGATACGGCTCGCCGTCGATTTGAACCTTAATGCCTTTCTTGAAATCGCTGGTGTTATAACTGGCCACGACTCACTACCTCGCTTGCTAAGGGAACGGTAAGATGGTTGGGGTATTCAGGACCACTCGAGACGTTCGCACGTGCGTTAGGGCACGCGGCGGGTCCGAGGCGATTCCAGGTTCGATCCACACGCCCCCCGCGCATGACCGCTACCGCATCATCATCGCCGCGCTTCGAGCGAAGTCTGCCGACAGCGGATGATCGCTGGCAGATGGCGCTCAAGAATGCGGTGCGAGACGCGCGGGAACTAGGCCGATTGCTGGCTCTTCCCGGCACATGGGTTGAGCAAGCGGAACGGGCCACACAGGGGTTTCCGATTTTTGCCCCACGCGGCTATGTGGCGCGCATGCGAGCGGCCGACCCGGCGGACCCGTTGTTGCGGCAGGTACTGCCCGTCGATGCCGAACTTAATGACACGCCTGGCTTTACGACCGATCCAGTCGGCGACCACCAAGCCCAACGACACGCGGGACTGCTGCACAAGTACGCCAGTCGAGTGCTTATCGTAACAACTGGCGCTTGCGCCGTCCATTGCCGTTACTGCTTCCGTCGCCACTTCCCCTACTCCGAGGGGCCACGCTCGCTCGCGGCTTGGGAAGGGGCCTTGGCCGAGATTGCCAGCGACCCCGCGATCGACGAGGTGATTTTGAGCGGCGGCGACCCGTTGACCCGGACCGACGACTGGCTCGCCGCGCTCCTCGACCGGCTCGCCAGCATCCCGCAACTGCGTCGCGTGCGCATTCACACCCGGCTGCCGATCGTGCTCCCCGAGCGGGTCACCGACACGCTGCTGGGGTGGCTGCGCGGTACTCGATTGACGCCCATCATGGTCGTGCATGCCAATCATGCCCAGGAACTCGACGCGACGGTGGCCAACGCCCTGGGGCGGCTCGTCGACGCGGGCATCCCGGTGTTGAATCAGGCGGTGCTCTTGCGCGGGGTCAACGACTCGGCGGCATCGCTCGTCGAACTTTGTCGCGCGTTGGTTGACGTGCGCGTGATGCCTTACTACTTGCATCAGCTCGACCGCGTCGCTGGGGCTGCGCACTTCGAGGTGCCGGTTGAGCAAGGGCTGGCGATCATGGCCGAGTTGCGACGGCAGTTGCCCGGCTACGCAGTACCGCGCTACGTGCGTGAGGTGGCTGGCGAGGCGCACAAGCTTGAGATTACCCGCGCGGGCTGAGGGGCGAGCGCACGATGGCCAAAGTCGCGATCATCCCCAACGCTCGGCAAGGGGGCGACAACTCGCCCGTGTGGGTCGAGGGGCACGCGCCACCCGAGGCGCTTACCCGACTCGGGGCGGCGAAGGTCGAGTACCTCGTGCGCGGTGTGGCCCAACTGCGCGGCAATGCCCGGGTGCTCGAACTGTTTGGCGGCACCGGATTGTCGACGGTGATTATCGCCGGGCAACTCACGCGAGCCGATCGGCTCGTGAGTGTCGACCTGCACTATGCCCTCGGAGCGTGGCATTACTGTGTGCGCGAGAATTATGAGCAGGCCGCGCGGGGGTATCGCGTGCCGCTCGACACGTGGCCGCAGTTTGTGTGTGCCGACGCAACGTGCTTGCCGCTCTCGGACGAGTCGTTTGATTATGTGATCGCCGCCGACTCGCCCCGCACGCGGTTCGACGCCTCGGGCATCGAAGCGGGGCTCGACGAGCGTGAGCAGCGGGCCCTGTTTCACTCGGCGATGGCCGAGGCGCTGCGAGTGTTGCGGCCAGGGGGCACGTTGGCCGCGACGGCACCGCGTAGCTGGTGCGCCTTATTGAGTGGTGCGCAGTTAATAGCCGCGCCCAATGCTCGGCTCCGTTTCAAAGACGCTGCCGACCCGGTCGAGTATGTCCGCCTGCGTAAGAAAGGGTAATCTCGATTCATTGCCGGGCGGCGAGGCTGTACACTAGCGCGGTCGCAACAGACTCGCTCCTAATCCGACTGGGTGACTCGATGAACATATTGCGCTCGATGAAGCTGCTGAGTTGGCTGGGCTTGGCTTGGTCGTTGCTCGACTTGGAACCGGCAGCCGCCGCGCAGCCGAATATCTTGCTGGTCGTGGCCGACGACCTCGGTTGGGCCGACGTCGGCTGGCACCACTCGAAGTTCCGCACACCGCAGCTCGACCGACTGGTGCGCGAAGGGGTCGAGTTCGATCGGCATTATGTGCAGCCGGTCTGCTCTCCCACGCGCACGGCGCTGATGAGCGGACGCTGGACGGGTCGATTTGGCCCTCACGTGTTGGGGCCCACGAACCTGCGCGCCTTTCCACCGGGCACCACGACCTTGGCCAGCGCGCTGAAGGAGACGGGCTACACGACCTGCGTGGCGGGCAAGTGGCATTTGGGCTCGCGGCCCGAGTGGGGACCCAATCACTACGGCTTCGACCACAGCTACGGCTCGCTCAGCGGAGCGGTTGATCCTTGGACGCACCAGTATCGTAAAGGCCCTTGGCAGCACACCTGGCACCGCAACGAAAAATTTTTACACGAGCAAGGCAATGCCACCGAACTCGTGGCGCGCGAGGTGCTGGGCTGGCTCAAAACGCTTCCCGAGCCGTGGTTCGTGTACGTGCCGTTCCATGCGGTCCACATTCCGATCGACGCTCCCGACGCCTTCAAGCAACCCTGGGCCGAGACGCAGTTCGACCCCGACCCAAAAAAGAACGAGTCGTTGCGGCGGATGGCGGCCTTCGTGGCGCAACTCGACGCCAAGGTGGGCGACTTCGTGGGGGCCATCGACGAGCGCGGCCAGCGCGAGCGGACGCTGATCCTGTTCACCTCGGACAACGGGGGCAAGACCAAGGGGGGCAACCCGTATATCGGTTCGGTCGCCGCGTCACCTGCCCTGAGCAGCAACGTGCCCTTGCGGGGCGAGAAGGCTCAACTGTACGAAGGGGGCGTGCGGGTCTCGGCTTTTGCCCATTGGCGTGGGACCCTCGCGCCGCGCAAGGTGTCCGCCCCGATGCATGCCGCCGACTGGATGCCGACTCTCACGAAACTCGTCGGCTGGAAAAATGCTCGCAACATCCCGTTCGACGGTCAAGACGTGTGGCCCGTGGTGACCGGGGCGATCGAAAAACCAGCGCCGCGCACCATCTACATTCCGCTCCGCAATCGCCGCGCGGTGCTTTACGGTGATTGGAAATTGATCGCCGCGGGAGACGGCGACAGCGCCGCCGGCGCGACCGATGGCGTGGAATTGTTTCGCATCACGACCGACCCTTACGAGACCACCAACCTTGCCGCGCAAGAGCCCGCCCGCACGGCCGAGATGTTCGAGCGGCTCGCCGAGCTGCGGCGGGGAGACCGGGACGAATTGCCCGACGATTTGCGCGGAATCGCCGATTGAGCGACGGATGGGGAGGGGCCGAGCAATGGAGGATGCGCGACGCGCTAGCCTGTACCGATTGTGCCGATGCCAGGGTCACGCTCTCCTGCGAAGACGGTTCCTTCTTGGCAAGCATGTGGCATAATTGAGCAACTCACTTCCGGCGAACCGATCGGTTCCCGGACGTGTCTTCGTTTTGGCCCGACTCTCGTTCCTACGTAGTTGCCCCATGCCACGCACCGCTCAGATCGCTCGCCAAACGGCCGAGACGAACATCACGCTGGAACTGAACCTGGACGGCACGGGACGCGCCGATGTGCAGACGGGCGTCGGCTTTTTCGATCACATGCTCACGCTGCTCGCCAAGCACGGCGCGCTCGACCTGACCGTGCGCGCCCAGGGCGATTTGCACGTCGATCAGCATCACACGGTCGAGGACACCGGCATCTGCCTCGGTCAGGCCATCAAGCAGGCGTTGGGGAACAAGGCGGGCATCCGCCGTTACGGCCACTTCACGCTGCCGATGGAAGAGACGCTCGCCACGGTGGCCCTCGACCTGAGCGGGCGATATTACCTCGTGTTCAAAGCCGAGTTTCCGACCGCCAAGATCGGCGAGTTCGATAGCGAATTGGTCGAAGATTTTTGGCAGGCCCTGGCCGCCAACGCGCTCATGAACTTGCATGTGCTGGTGCCCTACGGCCGCAACAGTCACCACATCAGCGAGGCGATCTTCAAGGCCGCGGCCCGCGCGCTGCGGATGGCGATCGAGCTCGACGGCCGATTGACCGACGTGCCCAGCACCAAGGGGACGCTGGGGTAGCCGAGTTGACGCTCACAAATCAGACAGGGTGGCTGGCGTTAGACGCAGCATAACCCGGCTCTCTCCGCAGCGGTGCCATACGTTCCTCGCCGGGTTTTGCTGCGCAAAACGCCAGCCACCCCAGATGCGCCATACAGCCACGTGTGAGCGTCACCGTTGTGGGTGGCTGGTGGTTTGCGAAGCAAACCCCGGCG
>CAZZBK010000165.1:0-11119 GCA_964652155.1 uncultured Planctomycetaceae bacterium
ACGTCGCTGTCGTGGATCCGCTGCAACGACTGGATAAAGTGCCTAGTATCGCGGCCGCGCCCGGCGTCCACCACCCGCACGCAGCCATCGCGGGAGATGTTGTCGCCGCTGAATAGCAAGTTGCCCAGGCGAAACGAGAGCTGACTATCGGTATGACCGGGCGTGTGCCAAACTTCCAGTTCGAGATTGCCGATGCGAATTTTGTCCCCTTCGTCAATAAAATCGTCGAGCTTGACGGGCGGCATCGGCATGTTGATCTTCTGCGCGGCGATCTCGGCAAAGGTCTTGATCCGGTCCCCCTCGGCAAGCGTGTCGGCGGCGAGCCGATGCCCCGTGACGCTCGTGCGGAGAATTTGCTTCAATTTGGCCAAGCCCTGGATATGATCGACGTCGGCGTGCGTGGCGATGATCGTCTGGCAGTTGGACAACGGAAAATCGAGTTGCCGGATGATGTCGACAATTTCGTCGACCGTCTCTTCGTAACCAATGTCGATCAAGACCCATGACTGTGCGTCGTACACCAGATAGACGTTGCACCCCAGCCGTTCGCCGGCCTGGTAGTTCATTTCAATCACGTTCGGGAAGACGGGCTTCCGCTCAAGCATAGTCAGGCACTCGAATGAGAAGACAAGATCGTGGGGGGGTCGCCCAGCTCGCCCGAACAGGCTCACTCGACGATTCTTCGAGCGCTCATCTTAGAAACCTCGTCCGTGGCCGACAAGCCGCCCAGCTCCACTCAGGGCAGAATCTCTCATGAGCACCGCCGACTCCCAGGCCAACGCCAGCCAATTGAACGATCAGGGCATCGCCCTGGCTCGATCGGGTCACATACAGCGGGCAAAAGCCCTGTTCGAGCAAGCCATCCGGTTGCGACCCGATTATGCCGGGGCCTACAACAACCTGGGCAACGTGTTTCGCCGCCTGGGACAACTGCCCGACGCCGAACAAGCCATTCTGCGCGCCATCGCGCTCGATCCTTTCGACGCCCATTTGACCTGCAATCTGGGGCAACTGTACTGGCAGCAGGGACGCTACGTCGAAAGCGAGAAGCTGCTCCGCAACGCGGTGCGCGTCGATGGGCAGTCGACGGATACCCATCGTGCGCTCGTCGGGCTGCTCGCCGATCTGGGCCGATCCAGCGAGCAGTACGAAGCTGCCCAGCGCTGGATCGCCTGTCAACCCCAGAGCGGCGAGGCGCACATGGAACTCGCCAAGGCCTGCCATGAGCTGCGCAAACCCGCCGAGACACTGCAACATTATCGCCGCGCGATCGAGCTGGAACCGAACCTCGCGGCCGCCCACGCCAACTTGGCCTACATGCTCGCCGATCAAGGCCGCTGCGACGAGGCCCGCGCGCACTACGACACGGCCTATCGATTGCAAGGGGACGCGCGGCTGCGCATCGTCCGCGACACCATGCTGCCGCCGATCTACGACTCGCACCAGCACATGCTCGAGAGCCGACAGACGCTCGTCGACAACCTCCGCGCGCTCGATGAGGAAGGCGTCCGACTCGACACCACGCAGCAAATCATGCCCACGCTGTTCTACCTGGCCTATCATGGCCTGAACGATCGCGAGATTTACCAGCAACTCGGCCGGCTCGGTCAAGCGCCCCGCGCCGTCCGCATCGACCCGCCGCGACAGCGCACCAGCGGCAAGATTCGCATCGGCGTGCTGTCGCGCTGCCTGCGCGATCACACGATCGGCCGGCTCAACCACGGCTGGCTCGAACGCCTGTCGCGCGATTTCGAACTGGTGTTTCTCACCGTCGGCGTGTCGGACGACTTCATCGGCCAAGCCATTCGCCGCCGCGCCGACAAGTACGTCGTGGTCCCCGGCCAACTCGGCGTCGCCCTGCGACTGATCGCCTCGCAAGAACTCGATCTGCTGTTCTATACCGACATCGGCATGGATCCGTTCACTTACACGCTCAGTTACTCGCGGCTCGCGCCGGTGCAGTGTTTGACCTGGGGACACCCCGACACGACCGGCCTGCCGAGCATGGACCACTTTGTCACCTGCCGCGATGGCGAGACCGATCGGTCTGACGACGCCTATGGCGAAAAGCTCGTGCGGCTTAGCCGACTGGGCGTGTGTTACGACCCACCGCCGCAGCAAGACCGCGCCGCGGCCCGGGCCCATTTTAACTTTGCCCCGGGCGATCATATCTACTGCTGCCCCCAGACGACGTTCAAGCTCCATTGCGATTTCGACGACGTGCTGGGCAACATCTTGCGACGCGATCCGAAAGGGCGACTGCTGCTGCTCCAGTCGCGACACGACTATTGGCAAGAGCTGATCATGCGCCGCTTGCGTCGCACCATCCCCGACGTGCTTGAGCGCGTGGAATGGCTCCCCGCCCTGCCCCGTAGCGACTACCTACGACTGCTCGCGGCGACCGACGTCCTGCTCGACCCGTTGCACTTTGGCGGCGGCAACTCGAGCTACGAAGGACTTGCTGTCGGCACGCCGATCGTCACGTTGCCCAGCGAATTTCTTCGCGGTCGACTCACTTACGCGATGTATCGCCAAATGGGTTTAACGAGCCTGACCGTGAACAGCGCGGCCGAGTACGTTGACCGCTGCGTGCAACTCGGCACGAGCGCCGACGAGCAGCATGAGCTACGGCGACAGATTCTCGCTCGCGGAGACACGATCTTCCGCGATCGGGCGATCGTCGGCGAGTTCGAGACGTTCTTCCATCAAGCCGTGGGCCGGTGAGCGGCAGGCCGGCTCACTCCGCTTTAGAGCCGATCTCGCCATAGCGATACGTTTTCGCCGCCACTACGCCGACACGGCAGTACATCGCGCTGAACAATGCGATCGCAAAGATGAAATAAGCATTCGCTTGACAGGCGGTCACCCCGTCCGGCATGTCTGGAGACCATTTATCAAAATCAGAATCAAAGAGTGAACTGAGGCGTCGCTAACTTCGGTAGGCGATCTAATTGGTCAAGTTCATTAAACTTAATAAATTCACCCTCGTCGAGTGGCGCAATCGATTGATTATTGATGGCATAACGATAGATTCCCTTACCGTGGAACCAATTGGCAACAGTAGTAATGATTAGCTCACCATCATCTCTTCGTCACCCTTCTCGTAGGGCACGTGCAACGTGCCGTTCGACGCTCACATCGTGTGCGATAAACGGCATGTTTCACATGCCCTACGCGACCTCAGGCGACTTGAGCTTCGACGTATTCCGAAATGGTCGCCGGTTCAGGAATAGATAACCCGGCAGCTTTCAACCCTTCGAGATGAAATTCGATCGCCTCTTGGATCATCGCCTTGAGTTCTACGATCGTATCGCCACAAGAGACGCACCCCGGTAGATCGGGTACGTAAGCACTATAGCTGCCGTCTTTTGCTTTCTCGATCACGACCAAGTACTTGGCGCTCATAAGATCACCGCAAACCGACTTGGTTCAACACGCTGTTAAGAGTCCCTGGAGGGACATCGCGGGAGAGCTTGCCTCCCGCTGGTATGGTAATTTTACCAGCTTTATGCGGGTGTTGGTATTGAAAATGGCTTCCACGAATGGACTCCAGCGTCCACCCGTCAGCCTCAACAATTTTGATGAGTTCGCGATAATTCATCGCGAATCGACTAATCCAGCATCTGCTTGATCTGTTTCAAACCTTCGGCCAACGCGGCGGGAATCTGGTTGGGATCTTTGCCGCCGGCTTGGGCCATGTTCGGCCGGCCGCCACCGCTGCCGCCGCAGATCGTCGCCACCGGGCGGATCCAGTTGCCGGCGCTGAGCTTCTTGGCCTCGAGATCGCGCGTGATGCCGGCGACCAGCACGACCTTGTCGTCGTCGCGACTTGCCAACAACACGGCCGACGATGGAGCCTTGGTCCGAATCTGATCGATGAGCGCCCGCAGGTCGTCGGCCGACCCGGGAACCTCATGCACAATCACCTTCACACCGCCGATCGTCTCGGCCTTGGCAAGCAATTCATCGACCGACAAGCCGCCCGGCTTGGGTGCGACCGACAGTTGCCGCTTGAGTTCGCGAACCTCTTTGGCCAGCGCGGCCACACGCTGCGGAATCTCGTCGGCCGGGGCGCGCAAGACCGCGGCGGTCTCATCCAACGTCGCCTCAAGCTTGCGGACATGTTCGAGCGCCGCGCGGCCGGTCAGGGCCGTAATGCGCCGCGTGCCGCTCGACACGCTCTCTTCGCCGATGATCTTGAACAGGCCCACCTGGCCGGTGTTGTCGAGATGCGTGCCGCCGCAAAGTTCCTTGCTGAACTCGCCCATGCTGACCATGCGCACCACGTCAGGATACTTCTCGCCGAAGAGCATCATGGCACCGGCGTGTCGCGCCTCGCCGATAGGCAGCGTCTTCCAGAGGATCGCCTCGGCATTCGTGATCCGGTCGTTCACGTCGAGTTCGATCGCGGCCAACTCTTCACGCGTGACGGCCGACGGATTCGTGAAATCGAACCGTAGCCAATCGCGATCAACCTTCGAGCCCTTTTGCTGGGCGTGCTTGCCCAGGTGCTTCTGGAGCGCGTAGTGCAAAATGTGCGTGGCCGAGTGCGCTCGGCGCAGGCCTTGTCGCCGCAACGGATCGACCCGGGCGGTGACCGTGCCCCCTTGCACAATGGCGCCGCTGCGCAGGTGACCGACGTGGAGCGTGAAGCCGCCGTCCTTGAGAGTTTCGGTCACGTCAAAGCGGAAGCCGTCGCCAATTAACTCGCCGACGTCACCCACCTGTCCGCCGCTCTCGCCGTAGAACGGGGTCTGGTCGAGCACGACGGTAATCGGCTGGGCGTGCCCCACCTCGTCCACTTTGTCACACAACTTGTCTTGGGCAATCACCCCCACGACGCGGGCTTGCGACTCCAAGGTCCCGTAGCCGAGGAACTCGGTGCCGTGCATCACCTTTTTGAGCGTGTCGAGCGGGCCGCTCTTGAACAGCTCGAACTGCTGGCGACCGCTGATATCGCCGTGTTTGACCATCGCGTCGCGGAAGCCCGACCAATCGAAGGTAAAATTGTGCTCGGCGGCCAGGGTCTCGAACAGCTCAGGCGGGAAGCCGTGGGTCGTGTACATCTCGCACGCTTCGTCGCCGGTGACCATCACCCGGCCGGTCTTTTTCATCGCGTCGAAGACCCGGTCGATGCGATCGAGTCCGCCATCGATCGTGGCAAAGAAATTGGCCTCTTCCTTTTGAATCACGCCGGCCACGCGCGTCGTCGTTTCTTGCAACTCGGGGTAGGGGACCTTCATCATGTCGGCCACGATGTTGACCAGCTTGTAGAGGAACGGCCCCTTGAGTCCCATCTGGTGGCCGTCGAGCACCGCGCGGCGCAGCAGCCGCTTGACGACGTAGCCTTGCTTTTTGTTCTCGGGGTACACGTTCTCGTGCGCGGCAAACGCACAGGCGCGGACATGGTCGGTAATGCGACGCAATCGGCGGCCGTTCTCGCTGGCCGGGTCGTACTTGACCCCCACGACCTCGGCCGCGGCCAACACGATGGGTTTGAGGATGTCGATGTGGTAGTTGGTGTCGACCCCTTGCAAGGTCGCGGCGGTCCGTTCGAGCCCCATGCCGGTATCGATATTTTTGCTCGGCAGCGGACGCAGGTTGTTCGGCGGCGAGCCGACGCGATTAAACTGCGTGAACACGAGATTCCAAATCTCGACGCTCTTGCCCCCTGGGGGATGAAAGAAGATTTCGCTACAGGGGCCGCAGACGCCGTCGGGCCCGTTGGTCGGCGCACCGGCCGGCCAAAAGTTGTCGTCCTCGCCCATGCGTTCGATGCGATCGAGCGAGAGGCCGATGTCTTTGGCCCAAATGCCAGCCGCCTCGTCGTCGTCGAGATAGACGGTGACCGTGAGTTGGTTGGCCGGCAAGCCCAGCCACTTCTTGGCGGTCAAAAACTCCCAGGCCCAGTTGATCGCCTCGCGTTTGAAATAGTCGCCGAAGCTGAAGTTGCCGAGCATCTCGAAGAACGTGTGGTGATAGGCGGTCCGGCCGACGTTGTCGATGTCGCCGGTTCGCAAACACTTCTGGCAGGTGGTGGCCCGGGTGAAGTCGAGCTTACACTTGCCCAAAAAGTGGTCTTTGAATTGGTTCATGCCGGCGGGCGTAAAGAGCACCGAGGGGTCCCAGGTGGGGACCAACACATCGCTGGGGCGGCGTGTGCAGCCCTTGGACTCGAAGAACGCCAGATACTTTTCGCGCAGTTCGTCAGCTTTCATGGGATTTACGAGTTGGCAGTAGTCAGAGGGCAGTAGGCAGTTAAAGACGACACGGGGTGCGGCCGATCGGTTCAGGTCAAGCCGCTGATGATAGCGATTGCGCGGCAAATCGACCAGCGGAGCGCGCATGGTCTTGGCCGACGGTAAGAGGGCATAGACCCGCGTGTAGCTCCCTCCAACACTCGCTGGCAGAAGTAAATTATCTCGCTTGACAGGTCGATAAGCTTGTGGAAGACTTGTTTGAACGTGGTCGATATTCTCACTCTAGCCAACAGGAGACCAACGATGCGCTACTCTATTCGCTTCACTGTGTCGTTGAGCCTGTTGCCCACGTTGGGTTAGGATTTCCTCAGGTCCTTCTCGGGCCAGGCTCTCGCAAGCGGTTTCTTTTTTGGTCATTTCAGCGCTCACGTTGCGCGCTGATTTTCATAATTCGCGAGAGAATCCATGAGATCACGAAAGCCTTCACAAAGGCATTTGCTTTCATCCTGCGCCGAGGTCCATGAAGACGACGGTGCCGATCCACGATACTTTTTTCGAGAGGGCCGAAACGATGGCAAGGTTGACCGTAAGATGTTGCAACTGTGCGCCCAGGTTGCTGACACTCTGAACAACCTACTTCCTGAGTGTCACGACGAGTTGGTGCAACTTTTACAGGTGGCGACGGTAACGCCGACAGGCGATCCTTCGCAACTGCTCGTCACGGTATACCCCGCAGTTGAACCAGCGACACCATTCGATCCGCGCGAAATCCTTGCACGGCTTGCGCAAGTCACGGGTTGGTTGCGGAGCGAGGTTACAGCAACCATTACGCGCAAACGAGCGCCGAAGTTATTGTTTCACGTCGTCACTGCCGCGTCCAGAAAGGAGGGGCAATGACAACCTCACACCAATCCAAAGTCCATCATTGGCTTGCTGAGCCGATGCCCAAAGACGTCGCACAATCAACAAGCCAACTGATCGAAGCTGACGATGTTGCCCATGTGGCCATTATGCCAGACGTTCATTTGGCAAAAGAGGTTTGCGTGGGGGTAGCAATGGCGACACGTTCGACGATCTACCCCGCGGCAGTCGGAAGTGACATCGGCTGTGGGATGGCAGCGATCCGATTTGAGGGTTCTGCCGATTTTTTGACCGACGAATTGAGCGCGGCTCGTCTATTGGGGGCACTCTATAAGCAAGTGCCAACCATGCGACACTCCGCTGCAACGATGCCGGCTGAGTTACCCGAATCGCTGCAAAGTTCACCACTAAGTTGCCCCGCCTTGGAGAGGCTAAAGTCTCGTGATGGTCGAGTGCAATTAGGTACGCTGGGGCGAGGAAATCACTTTCTTGAATTCCAGCGTGACGCAGAAAACGCGTTGTGGTTGATGGTCCACAGCGGTTCGCGTGGAATGGGACAAGCCATCTCATCCCACTACCTTCGGATTGCTGAAACAAAACGTCTTGGAAATCGCCTGTTTGCTTTTGAGGCGGACTCGGAGGCTGGCAAGAGTTATCTTGCTGATGCGGCATGGGCAGAAAGCTACGCGGCATTTAACCGCTTGGCTATCATCAATGCCGTGACTGCTGTCCTTTTACTACAGGGAGATTTAGTAGCCGTCAACGACTCTCTGATACACGCCAACCACAATCACGTTCGCCGTGAAACGCATTTTGGGACAGAACTTTGGGTCCACCGCAAAGGCGCTCTGCCAGCTCAGAAAGATGCCGCTGGAGTCATTCCAGGATCGATGGGCACAAGAAGTTTTCACGTGAGCGGTCGTGGATGTGAGCAATCACTGTGTTCCAGCTCGCACGGAGCAGGCCGTGCTTTGAGTCGAGGCGATGCGATGAAGTCCATTAGCCCCAAACAGTTCACTCGCGAAATGGGACACGTATGGTTTGACCATCGACAGATATCGAAGTTACGTGACGAAGCGCCGTCGGCATACAAAGACATCCATGCCGTGATGCGAGCTCAAAGCGAGCTGACACGTATTGTTCGCGAACTACGCCCCGTGTTGTGCTACAAGGGGATTTGATCAAACTATCGAAGAGTGCGATTCACTGAAGCGGGCAAACTGGCCTGCGGGGGCAGTTCGAGGCTGTAGCGATTGTGATACGTGCCGGGCTCGTGCGCGCTCGACGGCAAGGGAATGGCAAACTCGTCGAGCTGCCGGCCGTCGACGGTCACGGCCCGAACGTGCAACCGATCGGCATACACATCGACCAGGCCAAAATGGTTCTCGCCGGCACAAAACTGCGCGGTGGTCGCATCGGTCGGCGATGGAGCATGCAGCTTGACACTCCCGCCGCCGCTGACCACGTAGGTGATCCCATCGAGCGGCTTCGTGCGGTCATAATAGTGATGATGACCCGCGAGGACGGCGACGACATCTGAGCCGCGCAGACGACCGTGCAGCCACATGCGTCGGTTGTACTGACTGATCAAATCGCGCCGCCCGCAGGTGAACACCGGCCGATGCAAACACACGACCGTCGAGCCCGGGTGCCGCTCGAGTTGCCAGTCGAGAAACTTGGCCTGTTCGCTGCCGGGGAGCAACGACCGCTCGCTGTTGAGCATCAGAAAGTTGAGCCCACGGTGGCGAAAGTGATAGAACGTCCCCGTGAGCTGCGGAAAGAACTGCCGGAAGCGGGCCTCGCCCGTGTCGTCGCGATCTTCGAGCTTATCGTGATTGCCGACCACCGGCATCAAGCGAATCTGTTCGCGCTCGGCGGCCGCGAGCAAGTCGTGCCATTCCTGATCGCTGGCCGCCTCGTCGACCATATCGCCCAGGTGGACGACGAACTCGACCCCCGCCTCGCGGCAACGACGGAAGATCGGGCCGATCAACTCCGTGCCGAGCTGCGTGTCGCCGACGAACCCAAACGTCCAGAGCTTTTCAGCGCTGGGGGCGCTGAGTTGCGGCGGCTCGTCGATCCGTGGCACTACGACGGCCAGTGCGTAGACCGCGAGCGCCGAAGCGAACAGTGCGGCGACAATCCAGCGATTGCGGCGTGAAAACATGGTGCGGCATGATAGAAAGCCGCGCGTTGTGATGCCAGAGCGGTTCCGCGTGCTAGCGTCCGGCGAACAACGGAGTCTCGACCGCCTTGTAGACCGTGCGGGCCTTGAGGAACCCGAGCCGACGGTAGAGGCGGATGGCCCCTTCGTTTTGGGCCGTCACTTCCAGAAACGCCCGATCGAGTCCGGAGCGATAGAACCCATCGAGCGCCTTGAGCAGCAAGCAGCTGCCGAGCCCGTAGCCGCGATACTCGGGCACGACGCCCAGGTTTTGCACCGCGCCAAAGCCGGTGCGGTCGCGCAGGCCCTGGATCGTGCCGCAGTACACGGTCTCGACCGACCCATCGTCCATCGGTACATCGCGAGCAATGAGCCAGGTAGCCAACGGCAAGAAGCCGTCTTTGCGGATGATATCGTTCATCAGGCGATAGCAGCCGTCGTACTCGCAAAAGCACGAGAAGACATTGGCGTCGATCTCGCCACGGAAGCTCTGGTACTTGGCCTCGGCATGGGTGGCGAGCAGCGCCGGCGACCAAGGGACAAAACGAAATCCGCGCGGCAACGACGGTATCTGCCAACGGATGGGCAGCTCGGTTTCCATGCGAAACCGTTTGAAGTAAGTCAGGCCCATCGCGAGTGGGTCCTTGAGCAAAAATCCCGAATCGGGGCCGTCTCACGTGCCGGCGCGCAACACCTTAAATCTATCCGTCGATTGCGCGTGGGTCAAATTTTCTGCCACAAGTATTGCCCAGTGCAGCTATTGCTATCGGCCCAGGCAGCGGACCTCATCGCGATCTTGACCCCCGCGACGGCACAATCGTTACGACTGGCGGCCTGTCCCCACCAACGACCGCAGCGTGCGCAGGTTGACCACGTCCATCGACTCGCCATCTTCCTCCTCCTTGGCCGTCTCCAGGTACATGGGCACGGCCGCAAACCGAGGGTCGCCCAGCAACAGCCTAAACGCCTCAAGCCCGATCGAGCCGCGACCGATATGGGCGTGTCGATCGACGCGGCAGCCGAGCCCCTTGACACTGTCGTTGAGGTGGAAGGCTTTGACCCGATCGAGGCCGACGAGCCGATCGAGCTCGGCGAATGTCTGCTGATAGTCGGCCTGGGTGCTGATCGGATAGCCGGCCGCGAACGTGTGACAGGTGTCGATGCACACCCCCAGCCTTTCAGGGTGTCGAACGCCCTGGATGATCGCCGCAAGATGCTCGAATCGCCAGCCGAGATTGGTCCCCTGCCCTGCCGTGTTCTCGAGCAGACACTGGCTCGAGATCCCCTCGGTTTGCTCGTGGACCTTATCGAGTGCCGTGGCAATCCGCTCCAGCCCGACCGCTTCGCTGCTGGAGGTGTATGAGCCGGGATGGGTGACCACGTAGGGAATGCCCAGCGCGTGGGCGCGGCGCAGCTCCTCGACGAACGCATCGATCGATTTGTTCCATAGCTCGTCGTCGGGGGCGGCCAAGTTGATCAGATACGAGTCATGCGCGATGGGGTGCGAGATGCCGCAGCGCGACAGGGCCTCCTGGAAGGCCTCGATGTCTTTATCCGTGATGGGCTTGGCGCGCCATTGGTTGTTGTTTTTGGTAAACAACTGCACGCAGCTACAGCCGCGCAATTGGGCTTCTTCGACCGCCTTGTAATAGCCCCCGGCGATCGACATGTGGGCGCCAAGAATCGGCTGCACTTCGGCCATCGTTTCCTCGTTCAAACAAAATGACTCGTCCGCTCGTTCGTCGAGCGGCGTCTGTCCTACCTCATCCCAGGCCGCTCGTCCACTGACATCGAGTGCAAATCAGGGGGGGACTGCAACGTCCCCTTCTCCCACCGGGAGAAGGTGCCCGAAGGGCGGATGAGGGAACGTCGAAGCGAACCATCGCTTCATGAT
>CAZZBK010000166.1:0-11090 GCA_964652155.1 uncultured Planctomycetaceae bacterium
GTCACATGTCACTCGCCGGGGTTTGCTTCGCAAACCACCAGCCACCCACAACGCTAACGCTCACACGGGAGATTGCCTCGGCGGGCAAATCGGCGAATACCAAAGGGCCGCCCAGGCGATGCTCTGCGACGTGCCGGTGAAGATGGACGCGGAGGGCGATTACGGTGCTGGCTATCTGGGGCTGAAGCGGTGTTACCTCAGGGGGGTTACGAAACCGGCGTGGTCTCGTGGGTAGCGCCCAAGGTCGAAGGGGTGCTACGCCCGGCAATGCAACGGTTGCGCGACGCTGGACGTCTCGCCCGCGAAGAGTTGCTGGCCCCTGTTGGGGCATATCGCTCGGGTGGTTGCCAATAAATCGTACTAGGCTCTTGGGGCGAATATGGTATACTTCTGTTGGTTGGTTTGACGACTCGATTCGGTGGCGTTGGTTGCCTTTTAGCCTTTTCGCTGCGTGTTTCTCGACTTTCCCACCTGGCGGATCACCAGTTTGGTCCCTTTCTCATCGCCCGGAAAGCGAATTTGGGCGTGTCCTGCCTCTGTTTTTGGAGTTTTGCCGTGGGAATGAAGTTGTACGTGGGCAATCTGAGCTACAGCGTAACCAACGCCAGCTTGGAAGAGTTGTTCGCCCAATATGGTTCGGTCCGGAGCGCTCAGGTCATCCAAGACCGCGAGACCGGCCGTAGCAAGGGCTTCGGCTTCGTCGAAATGAACGATGCCAATGATGCTCGTCAGGCCATCGAGGCCTTGAACGACAAGGAACACGACGGTCGCCGTTTGACCGTCAATGAAGCCCGTCCGCGCGAAGAGCGTAGCGGCGGCGGTGGTGGCGGTTACGGCGGTGGTGGTGGCGGCGGCGGTCGCCGTGGCGGCGGCGGTGGCGGCTACGGCGGTGGTGGCGGTGGCGGCGGCTACGGTCGCCGTTAATCCACTCAGCTCATCTGCTGAATTTATTCGAGGCCAGGGGAACTCCGCGTTTCCCTGGCCTCGTTTCATTATGGGCTCGTTCAGGTGGCCACGGCGGCGCTCGCGTCTCGCATTTCAGCCCGGTATCATCAACAACTCGATCGGTGGTGCCCTCGCTAGCTGGAATCTACTCATGTCACTCGCATGCTCGATACGCCTCGCTTTCGTACTCTGCTCCTGCTCGCTTATCGGAGTGCAGATCACCTCAGCCGCGGATGAATTGCCCAGGTCGCTCGACCCGAGAGTCGAAATCGTGCGGTTCGCTGACTCGAGCCAGATCGTCCACCCGGTCAGCCTCGACTTCGATCGCCAAGGCCGACTGCTGGTCATCGAGAGCCACACGCATTTTCGCCCACCGCAGTACCAAGGGCCCGCACACGACCGTATTCGCATGGTCGAAGACACCGACGGAGACGGGCGCGCCGACCGCTTCACGACCTTCTTCGAGGGGACCAAGGCGACGATGGACTTGGCCGTCCACCGTGACGGCAGCGTCTACATTGCCACCCGCAACGAAATTCTCCGCCTGCGAGACACGAACCACGACGGCGTGGCGGACGAACAGCAGCGAATCGTGTTCCTCGACACACCGGGCAACTATCCGCACAACGGTCTGTCGGGCCTGGCGTTCGACGCAGACGGCAACCTGTTTTTCGGCATGGGAGAGAATCTTGGCGCGGCCTACAAACTCGTCGGGAGCGACGGTAGCACGCACAGCGACGAAGGTGAGGGGGGCAACGTTTTCTGGTGTACGAGCGACGGCCAAAAGCTGCGACGCATCGCGACCGGCTTTTGGAATCCGTTCGGCTTGCAGCTCGATCCGTTCGGACGGCTCTGGTGCGTCGACAATGACCCCGACGCCGCGCCCCCCTGCCGCTTGCTGCACGTGATCGAGGGGGGCGACTACGGCTACCAATTCCGCTACGGCCGCTCAGGTCGACACGTGTTTCAAGCCTGGAACGGTCAACTGCCGGGCACGCTACCCATGGTGTCGGGGACCGGCGAAGCCCCGTGCGAAGTGCTCAACTATCAGGGCGTCAATCTCCCCGGCGAATATCGCGGCGAGTTGCTCGTGACGTCTTGGGCCGACCATCGCGTCGAGCGTTACACGCTGCGGGCGCGAGGCGCATCGTTCGTGGCCGATCGCAAACCGTTCATCCAGGGTGGCAACGATTTTCGCCCCGTCGGCTTGGCGACCGCCCCCGACGGCTCGCTCATGATCAGCGATTGGGTTCGCCGCGACTATAACCTGCACGGACAGGGTGGCCTGTGGCGCATCCGTCGCCGCGCGGATATTGCTGCCGATGTGCTCGTTCATGCTCAACCGGTCGAGACACCTACGCCTACCGCTCCGTATCAGGAGTTGCAATCCATCGTGGCTGGTGAAGTCAAAGCGACGGTCTTAAAAACGGCTCGCGAACAACTCAATCACGATGATCCATTCATTCGCGCAGCCGTAGGTCATCAATTGCAACGCGATCGCAAACTGCTGGATGCTCTGTTGTCAGAAAAGTTGCTTACCTCTCGACAACGCCGCGAGCTATTGCTCGCCCAGCGTGCGATTCAACCGCTTGATGCGAACTCGGCAAAGAAATGGCTCGGCGACAGCGACGAACAGGTCCGTTTTCTGGCCGTCAAATGGATCAGCGACCTCAAGCTGCTCGACGCCCGTGAACCGATCGCCAAGGCGCTCGAAGCCAGCGACCTGAACATCCGCCTGTATCAAGCCTATGCCACGGCCCTAAGCCGGCTCGATGGCCAGGAGGTCAGCGATCAGAAGATGGCCGACCATTTTGTGAAATTGCTCAAGGACGACAGCGTGCCCTCCGCGCGGCGCATCGCGGCGCTCCGGTTGGTGCCCTCAGCGCACAAGCAACTCACGCTCGATGTGCTCGCCAAATTGACCACAAGTCCCGACGTGGCTTTGCAGCTTGAAGCGGTTCGTTCACTGGGTGAAATCGCTCACGAAAAACGCTTCGAGTTGCTCCGGCAGATCGCTGTCGACGCCGAGCGAGACGAGTCGGTTCGCGCCGCGGCCGTCGTGGGACTCTCCGAGCAAACGCCCCCACCGATCGACATGCTCATTGAGATCGCCCAGGGCAAGTCGGCCGGCGTGCGTGACGAGGCGTTGCGGGCCCTGGCCTTCACGCCCCTCTCGGCCGCGCAGGTCGAGCGGCTCAAGCCACTCGCCTCGGCCGGAGGCTCGGCGGCGGCGCTCGTCGCGCGCGTATCAGGCGAGCCCGCGCCGACACGCCCCGCGCTGACCGACACGGCCGCGTGGCTCAAACGACTCGAAGGGAGCGCCGACCCCGCTGCGGGACAGCGCGTGTTCTTCCATGCCAAATTAGCGGCGTGTTACCGCTGCCACCGGGTCGAGGGGCACGGCCGCGACGTGGGTCCCGACCTGAGCATGATCAGCCGCACCGAGCGACGGCACGTGCTCGAATCGATCTTGCAGCCCAGCACGCTTGTCGCGCCTCATTACCAAGTCTGGCAAATGGCCCTCAGCGATGGCCGCACGTTGACGGGCATGTTGTTGCGCACGAACCTCGACGAGTACACGTACCTCGATCCGCAGGGGAACACCTTCACGGTCCGCACGATCGACATTGCCGAAACCCTCGCCGCTCCGCTCTCGATCATGCCCCACGGCCTGATCGACAAGTTGACCGATCAAGAGTTGCGCGATCTGCTCGCGTATCTCGGCAGCCTGAAGTAGCTCAACTTGACCCCCTTGGATAAAAGCCAGTCACGACCTACACTCTCGGGTAGTAACCGTATGTCCAATTGATTGAGAGAGACCGATCCCATGACCCACGCTTGGCACGATGTCACCCCGGGCGAAAAACTGCCGCATGAGTTCATGACGGTGATCGAGATCCCGATGGGTTCGAGCGTCAAGTACGAGTTGGACAAAGAGACCGGCTTGATCAAGCTCGACCGCGTGCTGTACTCGGCCGTCTATTACCCGGCCAACTACGGTTTCATTCCGCAAACGCTGGCCGAAGACGACGATCCGCTCGACGTGCTGGTGTTGTGTCAGGAGCCGGTCGCGCCGCTCACGCTCGTCAAGGCCCGCGCGATCGGGTTGATGACGATGGTCGACAGCGGCAAGAAAGACCACAAGATTCTGGCCGTCGCCCTGCACGACCCTGAGTACAACGGGTTCCGCGAGGCGACCGAGCTACCGGTTCACCGCCTGAGCATGCTGCGACGGTTCTTCCAGGACTACAAGACACTCGAAGGCAAGGCGGTCGAGGTGGACGATTTCGAACCCACTCACGCCGCACTGCCGATCATCGACCAGGCGCTGCACGCCTACAGTTCGCAACGTCGCCGCGGCTTTGCGAGCAAGTAAGCTCGGTCGTTCGTTGTCGAGAACACGCCCCTACACGGCCGACGAGAGCCCGAGCCGTTCGCGTCGATACGTGCCGCTGGTGACCCCATCGACCCAATCGCGGTTCGACAAATACCAGGCGATCGTCTGCTCGAGCGCCGTCTCGAAAACCTGTGAGGGCTTCCAACCCAGCTCGCGCTCGATCTTGCTGGCGTCGATGGCGTAGCGGCGATCGTGTCCCGGCCGGTCCTTGACATACGTGATCAGCGACCGGCAGGGCGCGTGCTTGAGCTGTGGTCGCAAACGATCGACCGTGTCGCAAATCGCATGCACGACTTGCAAGTTGGTCCGCTCGCAATTGCCGCCGATGTTATACGTCTCGCCGACGCTGCCAGCCTCCAGCACGCGGACAATCGCCCGGCAGTGGTCTTCCACGAACAGCCAATCGCGGATGTTCTGGCCATCGCCATAGACCGGCAACGGCTTCCCTTCCAGGGCGTTGAGAATCATCAACGGGATGAGCTTCTCGGGAAATTGATACGGGCCGTAGTTGTTCGAGCAGTTCGTCACGAGCGTCGGCAGGCCATAGGTGTGATGATACGCGCGTACGAAGTGGTCACTCGAGGCCTTCGAGGCCGAGTAGGGCGAGTTGGGTGAGTAGGCCGTGCTCTCGAGGAATTTGCCTTGCGGCCCGAGCGAGCCATACACCTCGTCGGTCGAGACATGCAAGAAACGAAACTCGTTTCGTTCGCTTTCACTCAACCGTTGGAAATACGCCCGAGTGGCTTCGAGCAGCGTGAAGGTGCCGACCACGTTGGTCTGCACAAACGCGGCGGGGCCGTCGATCGAGCGGTCGACATGCGACTCGGCGGCAAAATTCACGATCGCCGACGGACGATGCTCATCGAGCAACCGCGCAATCAGCAGCGCGTCGCAGATGTCTCCCTGCACGAACACGTGTTGCGGGTCGTCGCTGATCGAATCGAGCGAGTCGAGATTGCCGGCGTAGGTCAACTTGTCGAGATTGACCAGCGTGCCGCGAGCCTCGCCGAGCCACATGCGGACAAAGCAGCCGCCAATGAAACCGGCTCCGCCGGTGACCAGAATCGTGCTCATCCCCTACTCCTCGCAAGTGTTCCATCGCGGGTGAATGCCGCTACCCAAGGCATTCTACCGTCGACGGCAAAAGTTGTCGCATTTAATCGTTACGACCGACACGAGCCGATCGGTGCGGTGGCTCGCGCGTGCGGCCCACTAATCTTAACGTAGCTTATCGCTGGGGCGACGAGACGCGCCGTAGGCTTGTTTTCCGGAGCGGTTCCGCTCCCCGACCTGATGGCCCCCTGGTGAGCTAGCGTGAGTACATCCCTCGAAAACTTCGCTGACGACGCAGTGGACGAGTTGGCGCTGCTCGACGAGCCGGCGACGCAGACCGTCGACAGCCGGCCGACGCCCGCCCCCAACTCGATTGTGCGAGGATCGGTGTGGACCATCGCCGGCTATGGCGCGGGGCAGGTGCTGCGGCTCGCGGGCAACATTCTCGTCTCGCGACTCGTCGCTCCCGACTGCTTCGGAATCATGGCGATCGTCAACGTCGTGCTGCAAGGGCTGGGCATGTTCTCCGACGTCGGAATTGAGCCCAGCATCATTCAACATCGTCGCGGCGATGAGCTCACTTTCCGTAACACGGCTTGGACGATTCAGGTGCTCCGTGGCTGGGGGTTGCTCCTTGGCGCAACGCTGCTCGCCTGGCCAGTCGCCGAGTTCTATCACGAACCAACCTTACGTTGGCTCATTCCGATCGCGGGGCTCACTTCCCTGATCTCGGGACTCAACTCGACGGCGCTGTTCACCGTGCGGCGACACTTGCAACTGGGCCGACTCACGGCGCTCGACCTCGTCAGCCAAACGGTCGGCGTGAGCACGATGTGCCTATGGGCCTGGGTCGAGCCGAGTGTCGTCGCCATGATGGTCGGCGCGATCGCCACGAGTCTCGTCACGATGATCGGATCGCACTTCCTGATCGCAGGTCCCCGCAACCGATTGGGCTGGGATCGCGCGGCGGCTCATGACCTGTTCCATTTCGGTAAATGGGTCTTCGTGAGCACGGTGATCACGTTCCTGGCCATCCAAATCGATCGCATGTTGCTCGGCAAGCTCGTCGCGATGCATGAGTTGGGGGTCTACAGTGTCGCGGCCGCCGTGGCCACGCTGCCCAATATCTTGCTGGGCTTGCTGACCGGCGCGGTCCTGTACCCGGTGCTGTCGCATTACGCGCGGCAGTCGCACCAGGCAATGCTCGCAGCCTTGCAGAACGTGCGTCATGTCATGCTCACGATTGGTGCCTTCTTCGTGCTCGGCGTGATCTGCGAGGCACCAACGTTCTTCTCACTCGTGTATGACGACCGCTATCGCGACGCAGGCTGGATCGCCCAACTGCTCGCCATCGCCGTCTGGGTCATGCTGCTGAGCACGACCGCCGATCGGGCTCTGCATGCCGTCGGCGACCCACGCGGGGCGGCCAAGTTCAACTTCTGCAAACTGCTCGCCACCCTGGCCGCGACAGGCGTGGGCTATGGGCTCGGCGGCCTGAGCGGATTCATCGGCGGGCTCGCGGTCGGAGCACTGGCCGGTCATGCGGTGCTGGCCTATCGACTCGCTCAGCACGGGTTCCAGGCCTGGCGTCAGGACCTGTTGTTTACCGTGGGACTGGCCACGGTCGCCTCGTTGACCTACAGCCTAGGGCAATGGGCCGAGCGGTCGCAACGCTTCGGTCACGAGTTAGTCTGTGTGCCGGTGCTTCTCGTGGCGGGGCTCTGCTGCTGGCGGCAACTGCGCGTGCTGCGCCGGCTCGTCTGACACGCGACACCTCGCCAGCCATTGCCAAACGCTGTGGCGGAGCGTAGGCTTAAAACGACATCACCCTTCTTCGCACGCGCGGCTGAGCGCGTCTCGCAATGACCATGAACAAGTTGCGTCAGCAGATCGCCTTCGAGGCGGCTCGGCTGATGTACGAGCGTCAAGAGTCCGAGTATTATCGCGCCAAGCTCAAAGCCTCGCGGCGGCTCGGCCAAGGCTGGGTCAAACCGGCCGACCTCCCCAGCAACGCCGAGATTCGCGAGCAAATCCAAACCTTCGCCCGACTCCATGAAGGGGATCAGCGGCTCGTCAACTTGCGCGACATGCGGGTCGAGTCGCTGCGGCTCATGCGGCTGCTAAGGGCCTTTCGCCCCCGCCTCATCGGCAGCGTGCTCACCGGTCATATCCGGCACGGGAGCGACATCGACGTGCATGTCTTCTCCGACAGTGTCGAGGCGGTGTGCGCCGCGCTCGAACTCGAAAACCTGACCTACGACGTCGAACGAAAACAGGTCCGCAAGCAGGGCGAGGAACGGACCTTCACGCACATCCACGTCACCGACCGCTATCGCTTCGAACTGACCGTGTACGCCGAGAAACTGTGCAGTTATCCGTTCACCAGCTCGATCACGCTCAAGCCGATTGAAAAGGTCAACATTCGCGAACTGGAAGAACTGTTGCTGCGCGAATATCCTGATCTCGATATCGAGCAAGCGCTGGTCGAGGCCGAGCAAAAGATCGATCGCTTTCAGATTTATCGGCTGCTGCTCATCCCGCTGGAACAAGTCAAGCAAGATCCGCGTTATCATCCCGAGGGAGATGCGTTGTATCACAGCTTGCAGGTGTTCGACCTCGCTTGCCGCGAGCGGCCTTACGATGAGGAATTCTTGCTCGCGGCGCTGCTGCACGATGTGGGCAAGGCGATCGACCCACGCAATCATGTGCAAGCCGGTCTCGAGTCGCTCGAAGGCACCATCACGCCGCGGACCGCGTGGCTGATCGAGCATCACATGGAGGCGCAGGCCTTGCGCGATGGACAGCTTGGCTCGCGCGCGGCACGCCGACTGCGCGAGTCGGGCGAGTTCGAACTCGACGACTTGTTATTGCTCGCGCAATGCGATCGGCAAGGGCGAGCCATCAAGGTCGAGGCACCGGAACTCGACGAGGCGCTCGATTACCTTCGCAACTTGGCCGACGAGTGCGGCGAATAGCATGGCTAGTACGGTTAGTACTGGTTGCCACCCTGGATGTAGCCGGACCAGTCAGTGGTCTGGTCGTAAGCTCGGCCGCCGATATTGATCCAGGTGCGGGAAATACGCACTTGACCGCGCACATACGTGCCTTGCGGGGCGGTGAAGAACGGACCGGCCGGCGGTCGGCGCGTGGCCTCGACAAATTGCGGACCCGGCATGGGGAGCGACTGGGCATACGAGGGTTGGAAGATCCAACGCTCAGCATTTGCGCTGTGCGGAGCTGCCGTGACGAGCACGGCCAGAACAAGTGAACCAATCAAGTTGCGAATCATGGGGAGACTGCCTGTTGCAAAACCAGTGGGGAGTTGCCGCGGCTCTGCACTCCGTTGCGTCGTCGCGACGTTGGATCGTTATGGCTCCGTAGCCTTCAGTGGCCAGCGCAGCGTCCAGTTCCGCATCCGCTCCATTTCCGTCCGCATCGTCAAATCGAAATCCAACGGCGTGATCGTCACGTGCCCCTCGGCCAGTGCCATCACGTCGGTCTCGGCCGCGTTGGGGTCGCGGCGAAACTTGCCATTCATCCAGTAGTAATTCCGGCCGCGCGGGTCGACCCGCTTCTCGAATTCCTCGTCGTACGACTGCACGCCCATCGGCACGACGCGGACCGGCGCGGCCTGGGTGAGCGCTGAGGTGGGAATGTTGATGTTGTACAACCGCGGCGCGGCATCTTTCTGAGCGAGCACCTGCTCGATGAGTTGCTTCGAGAGCTTGGCGGCCGCGGCAAAATTGGCGTGCTCGTCGTATTCGAGGGAGACGGCGATGCTGGTGAGGCCGAAGAACGCTCCCTCGATCGCCGCGGCGACCGTGCCCGAGTACAGGACGTTGATCCCGGCGTTGAGCCCGCCGTTGATGCCGCTCACCACGAGGTCGGGACGCCGGCCGCAAAACTCGAACACTCCCAACTTGACGGAGTCGGCAGGAGAGCCTTCGACGGCCCAGCCGCGAAGCCGATCGCCGTCGAACACCTTGTGGGCCACGAGCGGCCGCAGGAACGTGATCGAATGGCCGACGCCGCTCTGCTCGGTGGCGGGCGCGACGACGCACACGTCTCCCAGGGTTCGCAATTCCTGCTCCAGGGCGCGGAGCCCCGGGGCGTGAATGCCATCATCGTTGGTCAGCAGAATGAGCACGGTGAACACCGAACAGAAAGGAAACCAACAAGTTGCGAGCACGACTCCGTTGTGGGCTCCGAGCAACACGTGGCTATAAATCAACGATAATTGGGGACCCCAAACGACAACACCCCCTCGGTGAGAGGGGGTGCTATCCGTTTCGCAGCAATTTGAACCGATTCGCCTAGTTCTTCTCGGGAATTCGCATCGAGTAGAACGAGCGCCACACGAAGACCAGCGCGATGACAAACATCACCGCGCCAATGTAGGCGGTGTAATCTTTGTGACCACTGCCGTCCGCAGCAGCATGCTTCATCTCGATGGCGATCTCGACCGCCAGCAGGCCGAACAGTGTGCTGAACTTGATGATCGGGTTCAAGGCGACCGAGGTGGTGTCCTTGAATGGATCGCCGACGGTGTCGCCGATGACGGTCGCCGCATGGAGCGGAGTGCCTTTTTCCTTCAAGTCGACTTCGACGTACTTCTTGGCGTTGTCCCACGCGCCACCGGCGTTGGCCATATAGATGGCTTGGAACAAACCGAAAATGGCAATCGAGATCAGGTAGGCGACGAAGAAGTTGGGATCAAAGAACGCGAAGGCCAGCGTGATGGCCATCAGGGCGATGAAGATGTTCCACATTCCCTTCTGGGCATACATAGTGCAAATCTTCACGACCTTGATCGAGTCGTTGATGTCCGCCTCTTTCTTGGTCAGGTCCATATTGTTCTTGATGTACTCGACGGCGCTGTAGGCACCGGTGGTGACGGCTTGCATCGAAGCGCCGCAGAACCAGTAGATGACCGCACCGCCGCAGATGAAGCCCAGCAGCACGGGTGCGTCGGTCAGGCTGAGTTGCAACATGCCCGCGCGTCCCAGCAGCAAGATGATCGCGAAGATCATCGTGGTCGCACCGACGACCGCGGTACCGATGAGCACGGGCTTGGCGGTGGCCTTAAAGGTGTTGCCAGCCGAGTCGTTGGCTTCGAGGTAGTGCTTGCCCCGTTCAAAGTCGGGCACAAAACCGAAGTCACGCTTGATCTCTTCCTTGATGCCGGGGATGTGCTCGGTCTGAGCCAACTCGAACACCGATTGGGCGTTGTCTGTCACCGGGCCGTAGCTATCGACCGCGATGTTCACCGGCCCCATGCACAAGAACCCGAAGGCGACGAGACCGAAGGCAAAGATGGACCCTCCTTCGATGACCAAGCCGGGCAGACCGCCGACGCCCGGCAGCGTGACCCGCATCACGTCGTCCAGCCCCATCATGCTGATGAAGTAAGCGACCGCCATCAGGCCCGCGATCAGAATACCTTTCCAGAAGGCGCTGAAGTTGCCCGCGACAAGGCCCGAGAGGATAGTGAGCGACGCTCCGCCTTCCTTGCTGGCCGTAACGATTTCGTGGACATGCTTGCTGTGCGAACTGGTAAAGACCTTGGTGAACTCGGGAATGAGCACCGCCGCCAGCGTGCCGCAACTGATGATGAGAGCGAGCTTCCACCACAAACCCGGAATGCCCGGCGCCACGTCCGATGCGACCGACATATCGCCGATGAGCAGCCAGCTCA
>CAZZBK010000167.1:0-11067 GCA_964652155.1 uncultured Planctomycetaceae bacterium
CCGCCTCGAAGTGAGCCGGGGTTTGCAGACGCAAACCGCCAGCCACCCGCCGCAATCTGTAGCTGACATGGAATCAAGCGGTTATGATAATACCCTACTCGTGGGGAGCCTATGGCCATTTCGATTGACCAACTCGGTAAAGCGATCGTTGCGTCCGGCTTAGCGACCGCCGACGAGTTAAAGTCGCTTTGGACTTCGCTGTCAGTTGCCGAGAAACCCAAGGACAGCGAAACGTTCGCTAGCCTGCTCGTCAAGCACGGCAAGCTCAACGAGTTTCAATCACAGGAACTCCTCTCGGGCTCCACCACGCCGCTCGTGTTGGGCGACTACGTCTTGTTGGGCAAGATCGGCGCAGGCGGCATGGGTCAAGTCTTCAAGGCCCAACATCGGCACATGAAACGGCTGGTCGCCGTCAAGCTGCTGCCGGCCGCCGTCACGAAAGACGAAGCGACCGTCAAGCGGTTCCAACGAGAGGTCGAGGCCGCCGCCAAGTTATCGCATCCCAACATCGTCCATGCCAACGACGCCGGCGTGCAACGAGGCGTCTGGTACTTGGTGATGGAATACGTCGAGGGCCGCGACTTGTCGGCCCTCGTCAAAGAGCGTGGCCCGCTCGCCGTCAATGAAGCCGTCGATTGTATTCTGCAAGCGGCCCGTGGCTTGGCTTTTGCCCACGGCAAAGGAGTCATTCATCGCGACATCAAGCCGGCCAACCTGCTGCTGGGAAACGATGGCATCGTCAAGATTCTCGACATGGGTCTGGCCCGCATCGAGACCGAGGGGAACGCCGCCACGCAGGCCGAGTTGACCGGCACAGGCACGATCATGGGGACAGTCGACTACATGGCCCCCGAGCAAGGCATGAGCACGAAGCACGCCGACGCGCGGGCCGACATCTACTCGCTCGGGTGCTCGCTGTACTACTTGCTCTCGGGCAAGGCGACCTACGACGGAGAAACGGTGGCGGCCAAGCTCGTGGCCCATCACACGCATCCGATCCCCGACTTGGCGAAGGTCCAGGCGGACGTGCCCCCGCCGCTTGAGGCGATCTTCAAGAAGATGGTCGCCAAGCGGATCGAGGACCGTTACCAGACGATGAGCGAGGTGATCGCCGATCTGGAACATCTCAGCGGCAGCCCGAGTTCGTCGAGCGTCGCGGCGTCTTCGAGCGTGCCGAAGCTTGACGACGGCGCACTGACGTTTCTCAAGAGCATCTCCGAGCGGCCGACGCAGCATACTCAGGCGAAGCGACCGACCATCGCCCCGAGTGCAACGCCGGCCGGAAGCGTCGCTCCAGCCGCTGGCGATGGTCGTCGCAAGTCGCCGCCGTGGAAGAACACGAAGTTGCTGATCGGCGCTGGCGCTGCCGGATTCTTGTTTCTGTTGCTGGGCGTGTGGGTCATCATTCGCAACCAGAACGGCCAAGAAGTGGCCCGTGTGCAGGTGCCCGAGGGGGGGAGCGTCACCGTGCAGACGTCGGTCCCGCCGAAGACGCCCTCGACCGCAGCCTCCTCGACTCCAACCAACTACGCCTTGCAGTTTGACGGTGATGCATCGAGCGTCGAGGTTGCCACGCTGAGTTATCCGGGCACGGGGGCCGTGACGATCGAAGCGACCATCGTGCCCGCGGCAGGGAACAATATCGCGCATGTGATGAGCCTTAGCGGACGCCCCGGCAAAGGAATCGTCTCGCTGCGCATGATGCGGGATAACCTGCAAGGGCTCAGCGGCCTCAATCAGCAACGAGACAGCGTGCAGGCCGCGTCGGCCATGCAGCCTGGTCGACGGCAGCGCGTCGCAATTGTTTGGGATGGGAGCGGCTTCCCGAGTTTATTCATTGACGGCAAGCGCGTCGAAGCACAACCCGGCAAAGCCAGCCGCGCGGCCTCGCAGGCTCATTTCCTCCTCGGCGGCTCGCTGTTCACCAAAAGCTCCAACGAACAGGGGTTTCGGGGGACATTGGACGAGATCCGCGTATCCCAAACGATTCGCTACGACCGGGACTATACTCCTGCTGCGCGCCTGGAGGCCGACCAGCAGACGCTCGCTCTGTATCATTGCGACGAAGGAACTGGCGATGTGCTGCGCGACGCTTCGGGCCACGGTCACGACGGCAAGATCATCGGCGCGAAGTGGGTGCGGGCCGACGGTTCGCCGATCACTCCGCCATCGGCGACGCAGGCAGCTCCGCCGCTGGCCGTGGCCCCCTTCGACGCCGCTCAGGCCAAGGCCCATCAACAAGCCTGGGCCAAGCATCTCGGCATCGAGGTCGAGACGCCCAACAGCGTCGGGCAGACGATGGTCCTCATTCCCCCCGGCGAGTTCCTGATGGGTTCGACTGATGAACAGGTCGAGGCGGCCTTGAAACTGAAGGCCGATTCAACGACTCGTTCGCGGGTCGAGAAATCGGAACGCCCGCAACACCCGGTTCGCCTCACCCAACCGTTCTTGATGAGTGCCACTGAGGTGACGATCGGCCAGTTCCAGAAGTTCACTCAGGAGACCGGATTTACGACGGAGGCGGAGAAGGTCGGAAAAGAGACGTTCCGAAACCCGGGCTATGCCGTGACGAACGACTCTCCGGCGACGTTTATCTCCTGGAACGATGCCAAGGCATTCTGCGATTGGCTCGCCAAGCAAGAAGGTGCTGCATATCGCTTGCCGACGGAAGCCGAATGGGAATATGCGTGCCGAGCCGGCACGACGACGCAATTCCACTGCGGTGACGATGAGCAACGGTTGCTCGAGTTCGCCAGAGTCGGTTCCAACGCCCAAGCTCAGATCGCCGTGGCGACTCGACTCCCCAACGCCTGGGGATTGTACGACATGCATGGCAGCCTGTGGGAATGGTGCGACGACTTCTTCAGCGAGGCGTGGTACGCATCGTCCCCGGCGGCCGATCCGCGCGGACCGACGACCGGTTCGCGCCATTGCTTCCGAGGCGGTTCCTGGAACAACGACGCGGTGGCTTGTCGCTCGGCCTACCGCAATGAGGGCGTGCCGACACACCGCAGCAACAACATCGGCTTCCGAGTCGTTAGGGATTTCAACACTCCTGCTGCGATGACGAGCAGCACGCCGCCACCATCGCCGGTGGTGACACCCGCCCCGAAACCTACGCCGACAGGTCCACAACCGCCGCCGGCCGAGCCTCCCCTTGCTACTGCTCCGTTCGACGCCAAGACGGCCCGCTCGCATCAAGACGCCTGGGCCAAGCATCTCGGGCTGCCCGTCGAGTACGAAAATAGCATCGGCATGAAGTTCGTCCTGATTCCGCCCGGCGAATTCCTGATGGGAGGGACGCCCGCCGAGATCGCCGAGGCGCTCAAGTTTGCCGACAACCAACGATGGCAGGATCTGATCCGTAGCGAAGCGCCGCTGCACAAGGTGATTCTGACCGAGGCTTTCTACCTGGGCGTCAATGAGGTGACGCAAAAAGAATATCTCACCATCATGGGGACCAATCCGTCGAACTTCTCCGCGACGGGAAAAGGTGCGAAGGACGTGGTCGGGTTAGATACCCAGCAGCACCCCGTGGAGTCGGTGAGTTGGAACGACGCGGCGGAGTTCTGCGCCAAGCTGAGTCTGCGCGAAACATTGCAGCCGCACTCGACGCGCAACGGAAATACGACGACGTCGACGACGCCGCAGGCGGGCAAAGGCTATCGCCTGCCGACGGAAGCAGAATGGGAGTTCGCCTGTCGGGCAGGGACGACCGGCCGATTCTGGAGCGGCGACGACGAGAACGCCCTGGTTCAGAACGCCTGGTTCGAGCGCAACGCCGGCCCACGCACGCACCCGGTCGGGCAACTTCAGCCCAACCCGTTCGGACTGTTCGACATGCATGGCAATGTTTGGAACTGGGTGCAAGATGGCTGGACGCCGAATTACTACGAGCAGTTCGCTCAACAACCGGCGATTAACCCCACGGGGCCATCGCCAGCCGGCGCGGATCGGCTCGTCCGAGGCGGAAGTCGACGGGACGCCGCGTCGGGTTGCCGCTCGTCGAATCGCGGACTGAATCAATTGTCGGGATTTTTTCCCTCGATTGGGTTTCGCGCCTGCCTGGTTGCCGACGCCGTGCGCGAGTTGCTCCAACGAAACGTTCAGCAAGGACTCGCACCGCTCGGTCCCGCTCCGCCGCCGGGCGATTACGCCTTGCGCTTCGACGGCAATTCGATTGTCGACTTGAAGATGTTAACCACGACGAATTACCCGTCGGAAAAGGACGACATCACGTTGGAAGCCTACGTGACACCGGAAGATTTGAAGGTCGTTTCGCGAATTGTCGGCTCCGAACGCCGCGCCGAACTGAACATTGAACCGCGGGTCCCCAATGCGACGTGGAAGTTTAGTCACTCTTCGCAGGGCAAAGTCCCGCGGTCGCCCGTGACCCGGAATCGTCGAGTCCACGTCGCCGGCGTACGCCGAAATAATGAGAGCTTTCTCTTCGTCGATGGCAAGCTGGTTGATCACCTTCCCGATGCGCCGTTGACCGACAAGATCAATCAGCGCTGGAGTATCGGCGCGCAACTGGTCGGCATCATCGACGAAGTTCGGATCTCGAATACGGCTCGCTATTCGCAAGACTTCATTCCTGCAGCACGTTTCGAGACCGATGACAAGACGACCGCGCTGTACCACTTCGACGAAGGGACGGGCGACGTGCTCCGCGACGCCTCGGGCAACGGCGCCGACGGCAAGATCGTCGGCGCGAAGTGGGTCCGCGCCGATGGTTCGCCGATTTCGCCCGCATCCGGCGCATTGCTCCCGTCGCCCCAGGCGGGAGAGGAGCCGGGGGTGAGACGGCCGGGGCCACCACGGGCCGTCGCTCCCTTCGATGCCAAGACGGCCCGCTCGCATCAAGACGCCTGGGCGAAACATTTGGGCATCCAAGTCGAGACGACCAACAGCGTCGGGCAGACGATGATTTTGATTCCGCCCGGCGAGTTCCTGATGGGCAGTACCGATGAGCAAGTCGAGGCGGCGTTGAAGGTAGCCGAGGAAATCAAAGCCGATAGCGGAGTCATCAACCGCATTGAAAAAGCCGAGCGACCGCAACACAAAGTCGTCATCACCAAGCCGCTGCTGATGAGTGCGACCGAAGTGACGGTCGGACAGTTCAAGAAGTTCGCCGCCGCCATGAGCTACCAAACCGAGGCGGAGAAGGCGGCCCAAGATGCAAAGACGGGCACTTACCTTGCCGCCGCGAGCGACGACTTGCCGGCGGCGTACATCACCTGGAACGACGCCACGGCCTACTGCCAGTGGCTTTCAACACAAGAGAAAACAACCTATCGCCTGCCGACCGAAGCCGAGTGGGAATACGCCTGTCGAGCGGGCACGACGTCGCAATATTCCTTTGGGGACGACGTGACGCTGTTGAATCAATACGGTTGGTCCAAGGAGAACGCCGGCGGTAAGTCGCATCCGGTGGGCACAAAGCTGCCGAATCCTTTCGGCTTGTTCGACATGCACGGCAATTTGTACGAATGGTGCGGAGATTACTACGACGAGAAATGGTATTCGGCATCCACGCTAAACGACCCAAACGGCCCAAGCCTCGGCTCCAATCGCGTGCTCCGTGGCGGCTACTGGAACCACCTCGCTTCCTCCTGTCGCAGTGCGTTTCGCTACAGCTCCCCGCCGTCGCTCCGTTTCGTCAACAACGGCTTTCGATGCGTGTCGGTGTGGTAGGGGCCTGTGCGTCCAGTCGTCTTCGTACTCTGACGCTCAGGAGTAAAACCCTTCTCCCTCCGGGAGAAGGTGGCCGAAGGCCGGATGAGGGTCTGTTGAAGCTTCACCAACCCTCACCTGACTCACTTCGTTCGCCATCCTTGTATGTTGCCAAATAAGAAGAAATCGGTTTCCACTAGGAAGGTTTCCGGGGCTGCTGCGCAGCAGCCCCGGAAAAAATCGCCGGTCAGAGATCGTACATCCTCAGGTCGCTCGGAGACCGTGGGAGAGCAGGATCCTGGCCGGTGCCTGGTTCGACGTAGCCCGTACAGCCGCCAGAGCCGCAGCCCCAGTGCTGCGAGCTCGCATCCGCAAGGAAGGGAACACGTCATGCAAACAACCGACTTCACGAATTTTATGGGAATCGATGTCTCGAAACAGACCTGGGATGTTTATCTCTCGCCCAGCGGTCAACGTCGGAAGTTGTCGGCCAACGACGACGGCGCGCGTCAACTGCGTGAGGCGCTCAGTTCGGTGGGCCGGTGCTTGATTGTCATGGAAGCCACGGGCGGATTGGAACAGCGCTTGGTGGCCGAGTTGCATGATGCCGGACATACCGTGGCGGTGGTCAACCCGCGGCAGGTGCGGGATTTCGCGCGGTGCATGAACCGCTTGGCCAAAACCGATGAGCTGGATGCCCAGACGATCGCTTGGTTCGCGGAAAAGGTCCGTCCCCGACCGCTGGAAAAAACCCGGTAAAACAGGCTGAATTGGACGCTTTAGTGGCTCGGCGACGACAGTTGATTCAACTCCGCACGGCCGAACTCAATCGCAGCCAACAAGCAACCAGCCCAGCGGTTTGCAAGAGCATTCGCCGAGTGCTCGACCTGCTGAATGAAGATCTCGCGGAGATCGACGCCGCCATCACCCAGTTGATTGAAGACGACGACGATTGGCAGGCCAAGGCCAAGCTCCTGGAAAGTGAGGGATTGGCAAGATCACCAGCGCCGCGTTGGTAGCCGAATTGCCCGAGTTGGGCCGGCTCAATCGCCAAGTGATCGCGGCCCTGGTGGGAGTCGCGCCGCTCAATCGCGACAGCGGTCAATGGCGGGGGACGCGAAGCATCTGGGGCGGTCGGGCAAGTGTGCGCAGCGCATTGTATATGGCCGCGTTGGCAGCCCGGCGCTTCAACCCGCTCATCAAACGGTTCGCGGATCGCCTGCAAGCTACGGGCAAGAAGCCCAAAGTAATCTTGGTGGCCTGCATGCGGAAGCTGCTGACCATCCTCAACACGATGCTACGTACAAAAACGACCTGGAATGATAAACTTATCCCTGCCACCCCTTGAAAATCAACACAGCCGCTCTCCCGGAGGGAGAGGGGTTCGTAAGGAATTGCGCCATGCCGCATCGGAAACCGTTAACTGACGATCAAAAACAACGCACCCGCCGCTTGCGCCATGACGCCACTTTCCCTGAGCGACTGCTCTGGGGTCGTTTACGAGCGGGACGGTTAGCCGGAATCAAGTTTCGTCGGCAACATACGATCGAGTCCTTTGTCGTCGATTTTTATTGCCATGAAGCGCGGCTGGTGATCGAACTGGATGGAGATAGCCATATTGGACGGGGGCAGTATGACGCCGAGCGATCGAGGATCCTGGAGCGATTGGGAGTCCGTGTCCTACGAATTGGCAACGACGATGTACTGAAAGATTTGAAGGCGGTGTTGGAAATGATCTTGCGAGAATGCGGTGGGGGCTCGACATGAAACCCGCAGACCCTCATCCGGCTGCTGCGCAGCCACCTTCTCCCGGAGGGAGAAGGGTTACGCCCGCCACGCCGCTGTTCGTCAACACGCACGACTGCAACGTATGGCTGTGCCAACATACGCAGCGTTTCCCCAAACACCTGCGGCACTCCTACACGAACCGTTTGGAGTCGTTGGCCCTGGAATTCGAGGAAGCTTTGTTGATGGCCAACGCCCCCCGCCGATTTGGTAGCGAAGCAAAGGCTGCCGCATGCTTTGGCCAGCGAGCCCGGCTGACGCACCGTCCCGCTCGGTCAACTGGGCGTCGGTTATGGCCTCGCGCCGACAATAATGGCCCACACGAGATTTAAGGTATCGGCACCATGGTTGACGGTGTCGCCCTGCCGTCGATTTCGATCGGCAATGTCAGTAAGGACGGTGTTGCCAGATCCGGCGATACCCCATCAACCTCACTCACGCGGCCTGAGCGCGGACGACGGGCGACGAGAAACTCATCCCTTGCAAATGCGTCGCCAACTCGTCGAGCAGCAGCGGCTTGCTCGCCACGCGGTCGACCCCCGCCGCCAACCAATGCTGCACCTCGTCAGCCCGAGGAAAGTCGAGCAGCAAGAGCGTTGAAACGTGCGGGAATGCGGCTCGCAGTTGGGGCCACAGCATGGCAGCCTCACGATGCCGATACTCCAAATTCCACACCAGGGCCGATACTCCGCTGAGCGAGGGCGAAGATTCGAGACCGACGCGCGCCGCGCTGTAGCCCAACGCGGCGCACGAGTCGAGGAGCCATTGCGCCCCGTCGCGGCTATCGGCGCACACCGCCACCAACGCCGGGGCGAGTGACTTGCGCGGCCGAATCGTATCCAGCAGTCGTTCTTCCTCGCTGCTGGTCGCCGGGCCCAGCCAGCGCGTGGAACATCCGCGTCGAGCTTGTTCAACAATGCTGCGCAAGCGCGTGGTTGCTTGGTGCCAATAAATCCGCGTCATGCCGCTCCAGCATTGTCCGCTCCGCAATTCCCCTTCGCACCACGCGCCATGCAGCCCGATGATGGGCACCAACGGCACGGCACGTCGCAGCGCCTCAACGTGCTCCCAAGCAATCTCGCCGGGGCGCTGCTGGGCCAGGATGAGCAAGTCCGGCAACGCTCCTTGCGCCAACCGCTCCTGTGCCGCGGCAGCCGTAAGCAGCCACGTCACCTCAGCCAGCTCGCCGAGCCATCGCGCGGTGGGCAGAAACTCGCGGGTATCGTGCGCACCGATCCACAGTATCGAAAATGATCGCTTCATGACCGCTGAGCGTAGCCGAACGCAGCTCAACCGAGCAAGGTCCGTTCGCCCCGCGCGATCACCTCATGGGCACTGTGCGCGTCGCGGCTTGCCCGCAACTCGTCGAGCACCGCAGGGATTGCTAGCACGCGGCTCAGTCGGGCCAGTGTGTGCAGATGGCCCCGATCGTTCGTCGAGCAGATCAGAAAAAAGATGTCGGTGAGCGCGCCGCGCGAGCTGCCAAACGGGACACCGCACTCGTTGACCCCCAGGGCGATGAACGGTCGGCCCAGAATGCTCGGCTGCGGACGACGCGGATGCATCAGCGCCACGCCGTTGTCCATCGCGGTGGGGTAGAGTTCTTCGCGCCCCCGAACCGCCTCAACCATCTTGGGCGGGTCCCACAACCAGCCGGTGCGGGCCGCCACGTCGACCATGTTCGTGATCACCGAGTTGCGGGTCCGCGCCCCCAGCGGAACTTGCACCGCCTCCAGGGGCAATAACTCGTCGAGTGATAGCAGTTGTTCGTCATCGGTTTGGACCAAACGCTCCAAGACTCCCTCCATGCGTTCGAGTTCGGTGGCGTCGCTGGTGCCAATCCGTTCTTCGAGCCAGTGGTGAATTTCGCTCCGCGAAAAACGCCACTCGCCGCCGACACGCCGCGCCGGCAGTTTGCCCCGCTCGGCCAGGCGCAACACGTGAGCCCGGTCAATGTGCAAAAAAACGGCAAGTCGGTCCAGGTCAAAATCATCATCGGCCATAATCGTCGATTGTCATCAGTCCGCGCCGCGCTGCAAAGCCTCTGAGAGCCACTTTTCAATGAGATTTTGCCCCTGGGCACGGCCCCACAAGGTCTCGACAGGCCCCTGCAGGCGAAGTAACGACCGTATGATCGAGCGCGCCATTAGGGGCCCGGCTTGTCCGCCTTTTGCCAGGCGCCCCAACCATCGAGCGTCGAGATGTCCGCTGCCTCGCTGATGACATCGGCCAATTTCTTCAGCCATTTTTTCTCGGGATGCTTGGCCTTGATGGCTTGATCCGCCACGCCTGACATATCCCACCCAGGAGAACGAATTCCCTTGCTGAGTAGTGATTTGATCTTCCGCAGCCACTCGGGACGCTGCGCCGCCACTTCAAAGGCATAAGAGTAGAACGAGAGCTCAAGGGCGATATCATCTTCAGCGCTCGGCGAATGTTCTTTCCAGGCTGCGCACAATTTTTCCAGGCCTTCTTCAACACGTCCATTGCCCAATAAGTGACTCGCGTAGTTACCGAGGTTGTTGGCGTGCTTCGGGTCGGCCTCTATGGCACGCTTGTAGAATTCTTCAGCTAGGTCTGGCGTGTTACGCACATTGTTGAGAAATACGGCGAAGTTACCAAGGTTGCTGGCGTTCTTTGGATCGGCCTCAATGGCCCGCTGGTAATACTCTTCTGCTCGGTCTGGTGTTTTACGCACATAGTTGAGAAATGAGGCGAAGTTTCCGAGGTTGCGAGCGTGCTGCGGATCGGCCTCGATGGCCCGCTGGTAATACTCTTCTGCTCGGTCTAGCGATTTCCGAACGACTTGGAGAAATAGAGCGTAGTTACCGAGGTTGCTGGCGTGCTTCGGATCGGCCTCAATGGCCCGCTGGTAATACTCTTCCGCTCGGTCTAGCGATTTCCGAACGACTTGGAGAAACACGGCGTAGTTACCAAGGTTGAGAGCATTTTTCGGATCAGCCTCAATGGCCCGCTGGTAATACTCTTCCGCTCGATCTGGCGCTTTACGCACATTGTCGAAAAATACGGCGAAGTTACCGAGGTTGCGAGCATTTTTCGGATCGGCCTCAATGGCCCGCTGGTAATACTCTTCCGCTCGGTCTAGCGATTTCCGAACGACTTGGAGAAACACGGCGTAGTTACCAAGGTTGAGAGCATTTTTCGGATCAGCCTCAATGGCCCGCTGGTAATACTCTTCCGCTCGATCTGGCGCTTTACGCACATTGTCGAAAAATACGGCGAAGTTACCGAGGTTGCGAGCATTTTTCGGATCGGCCTCAATGGCCCGCTGGTAATACTCTTCTGCTTGGTCAGGACTCTTGCGTACAGTTTCAAGAAACGTCGCATAGTTGCCAAGGATGTGTGCGTGTTTCGGGTTAGCTCCTAGCGCTTGAATGTAATACTTTTCTGCGAGATCAGGCTCCCTGCGTACGGATTCGAAAAATACTGCGTAGTTGCAAAGTAACTCCGCAGAGTCGGGAAATGCCCTGATACCCAGTTGATAGATTTGGTCGGCCGCTGCGGGATCGCTGTTTTCGACAGCGGATGCGGCCGCTTCGAAATCCCACCATGTGACACTGTCTTTCTTGTCTTCTTTGCTCGCCC
>CAZZBK010000168.1:0-10924 GCA_964652155.1 uncultured Planctomycetaceae bacterium
GCCCGATTTGCTTTTCGAGCCCCCGCCAATTAGCTTGAGGGGTGTTGAAATAGCGATTCTGGGAGTTTGGTCCGATGCGATTTTGGTTCTTGGCCTGCCTGACGCTCGTCACCGCCTCGACGAGCGCCGCCCCGTTTCAGGGCTGGGCCGAGATGCGGATCATTCAGCAAGATGGTGCTCCGGAGCGGATGATCGCGGCGGACCTTGGCGGAGACGGTCGCGAAGAGCTGATCGTGGTCAACGCGCGGCAGACACGCTTGGACATTTATCGTTGGTTGCCCAAGGGAGAACGCAAGCCCGCCGCGGCGGCCGATCCGGATCGCCCCAACGAGCTGCCGCTGGCCCCGGACTGGGTGCGCGGCGAGTTGGCGCTGGATGAGGTGCCGCTGGACGTCATCGCGCACGACCTCGACGGCGACCGGCTAAGCGAGTTGCTGGTGCTCACCAGCCCGTCGCACAAAGTGGTCGCCTATCAGAAACAGAAAGGCGCGACCAGCGACTCGGCCACGGCTTGGAAGCGCTTTCTGAGTTGGGATCTGCTCACGAGCGGGTTGTCGGGCCAGCAGCGCAACTTCATGCTGCTCCGTTGGCGCGGCGGCGACAAGCACGAGCTGCTCGTCAGTTGCGAGCAGGGCATCCAGCAGCTCGCGCTCGAAAAATCCGCGCGGCCCACCTGGCTTTCGCCGCGTGAGTCGCGGGGCCGACTCGACTGGCGCTTGGCCGACCTCGACGGCGATGCGGACGAGGACCTGATCGAGTGGTCGTCGCAAGCCCGACAGGCGATCCGCTGGTACGAGTGCGACGCGCAACACAAGCTGCTGCCGGCCCAAACGCTGCACGAGCTTGGGGTGGAAGGGTTCGACGTGCTGCGGCGGAGAGGCGCGAGCGGCGAGCTGTTGCTGCTCGGCGGCACGCAGGTCGGCCTCGTGCGCCGCTATCAACTCACGCGCGGCGAGACAGGCGAGCTGGGGCGGTACGACGCGTTGCCAATGAGCGCGGGCCCGAAGGCGGCTTGGTGCGGCATGCAACTCGACCAGCAGCGTGCGATCGTGGCCCTCGACACGGCGCAACCTCGGCTGCGCGTTCACACCCTGAACGAGCAAGGCTGGGGGCCCGAACAAACCTTCCCCACGCTCGGCGGCGTGCGCGCGCTCGCGGCCCCGGTCGCACTCAGCGGCACGCTGCTGCTCTGGATCAAGGACGCGGCCGACTTGCAACGCTGCCGTTGGGAGCATGGGCGGCTCAGCTATCCGCAGCCGTTCCCCCAGTCGGCCGATGTCGCCGATCGCCGCATCCTCGCCCTCGACACGATCGGCTCGACCGTCTGGTGGGTGCAGCGGGTCGGAGCCCACCTCGATTTGTATGTGTGGCGCAAAGAGGACAAGCAGCCGCAGCTGCGACGCTTTGCAGATGTCGGAGCCAAGAGCGACAAGGTGGTCTGGCTCGGCGACGACCGGCTGCTCGTGCAGCAGGCGTACTCGACCGCCACGAAGCTGGTCAGGTGGCACGCGGAGAAAGCCTCGATCAGCGAGCCGGCCCACTTGGCCAAGGCCGACCTGGGCGAGTTCGTGTTGGTCAGCGAGGGCCCCAAGCTGCGCAGCGCCCGGTTGACCGAAGGGGTGTTGCAATGGCTGGGAGACGACCTGCACGCGACCGATCAGATCATGCTTGGCGACGGGCAGAAGCTTGCTTCCTACGTGCCGCTCGACCAAGGCGAGGCCTGGGCTCTGGAGCAGGGGGGCGCGTTCATTCATCGACTTAAGCCCGACGCCTCGGGCGTGGCGCGCGTGGTCGACAGCCTCAAGCCGCCGCAAGGCTCCGCCTTGCGAGTCGACCCCGTGCTGGGCGTGTTGCTCATCGATCAAGACCGGCTCTTGCGGTTGTCGCGCGGCGCGCCCTGGGAGTTGAAACTGATCGACAGCCTCGACGGCCGCGCGGGTCGCCCCAGCGGATTGCGCGAGAACACGATCCACCATCTGTTCGCGCTCGATGTGCTCGGCGATGCGACCGACGAGGTCGTGTTGGCCGACTATCGACGCCATCAACTCACGCTCGTCGAACGCACGGCGGATGGCCTCACGTCGCTCGCCTCCTGGCCGGTGTTCGACGACTCGAAGTACCCCTACGGCGACGAGGCCGGCCCCCGGCTGGTCGAAGAGCCCCGGCGGGTCATCTCCTTCAACGCCGACGGCGACGCCGTGCGCGACGTGGCCATGCTCTGTCACGATCGGCTACTGATTTACGTGGCTCGGGAACCCTAACATGCTGCGCACTCTTTGCATTCTGTCCGTGGCGCTCTGGACCGTGACGACTTCGCTCGCGGCCGCTGAACAGGCGACCGTCACGCTCGTCGGCGGGGCCAAGATCACCGGCACGCTGTTGCGAGAGAACGACGAAGGGGTCGTGCTCGACCTGGGGGTCGAGGTGCTGCACTTTAGTGCCAAGCGCGTGCTCAACGTCAGCAAGCTCAACGACGCCCCGCGAGCAGACGACCTGCGGCAACGTGACATCTTCACGACCGGCCGCCTCGAAGCACTCGACACCCCGGAACTCGTCAAGCGCTACGGCGACGCGGTGGTGCTGGTCCGCAACTCGGGCGGGCTCGGCAGCGGGTTCATCATCAGCCGAGAGGGGCACCTCATCACGAATTATCATGTCGTCGAGGGGCAAACCCGCATCCAGGTCACGCTGTTCCGCCGCTCAGGCCAGGGCTACGAGAAGACCGAGCTCAAGCGGGTGAAAATCCTCGCCCTGCAACCGCTCCGCGACATCGCGCTGCTGCAGCTCGACGTGAGCGAGGTGGGGGGCCCGCTCCCGCAGCCCATCGTCATCAACGATCGCGACGACCTGCGTGTCGGCGACTTGGTGTTTGCCATCGGCAACCCGTTGGGCCTCGAACGCTCGGTGACCCAGGGAATTGTGAGCAGCAACAAGCGCAAAGTCGGCCAACTGCGGCTGATCCAAACCGACGCCTCGATCAATCCCGGCAACAGTGGCGGGCCGATGTTCAATGCCCGGGGCGAGGTGGTCGCGATCGCTTGTGCCGGGGCGACGATGTTTGACGGGCTGGCCTTTGGTATCCCGGCCAGCGAATTGGTCGATTTCCTGGTGCATCGCGAGACGTACCTGTATGATCCATCGCAGCCGTTGAACGGGGTGACCTATTTGCCGCCCCCCTTTAAGCGCGACGGCGAGTTGAACAAAGCCACGAACGGACCCGCCGGGGCAAACAAGTCGCCCCGCGAGAAAAAAGGAACATGACCATGACGCGCAGGGCCTTCGCCACGCAACCCGGGCAGCGGATCACCCCGGACCTCGACGTGCGGCGATGGTCCTGCACGCTGCGAGTACTCTGCCTGACGGCACTCATGTGGGCGGCCGCCTCGTGGAGTCACGCCGCCGAGTTGCGGCCGAGCTGGCAGTGTCTCGACGACGAGACGGTGGCCGTGCTGCGAATTCCGCAGCCGCGACAGGCCTTCGACACGCTCCGCACGCGCACCAAGCTCGGCTCGGTCGTGCTACAGCACGAGCGGCTCGAAAAGCTCCAGCAGTTCGTGCGAAAAGCGTCCGACGGCGGCGTCGAGAAATTTGAGCAACGTCTCGCCGAGTTCCAGTTGAAGCTCGACGATCTGCCCGAGCTGTTGTCGGGCGAGGCGGGACTGGCTTTGCTGATCTCGCCGCGGCAGAAACAAGACGACGACCCGTTGGTCGTGTTGCTGGCGTGGCTTGAGCCGGGCGAGGACGTTGCCACGCGGTTGTTCGCGGCCATCGGCAAGGCCGAAGAGGCCACGAAAGACGAGTCGCATCCGATCCAGCGCGTCGATCTCGAATTGGCGGACCACCCGGTCATGCTGCTCAAAGCGCCGCGCACCGAGTTCGAAGATCCCGCGTCGGTCGACAGCACGCCCCCGGCGGGCAAAATGACCCCGGCCGAGCGCAAGGCGTGGGACGAACAGCGTCGCGCGCAGCTCGCCAAGGCCAAGAAGATCCAGACCGGCCAGCAGAACGTGTTCGTTTGTCGGCTCGGCGGGCGGCTGCTCATGGCCACCACGTTCGCCGAGCCCGGCGCGCTGGAGCCCGACGTGAAAGCCGACTTCGACGCGCTCACCAACGTCGAGCAGGCCACGGGCGTGTTCGCGCGGTTCCTGGCCGCGCATGCCTCGACCGAAGCGAAAGGGGTGCAGCGTTGGCTCGAAACACCCGGCCTGCGTGCCGCTCTGCCCGAAGGGGTGGGCGTGTACGAACTCTTGGTCAACCCCGCGTCACTGTGGAAGCTGGCCATCGACGCGGCACCGGAAGACGTGCTGAAAACGCTCAAATCGCTGGGGCTCGACCAAGTCGGTCCGCTGGCCATGCGCAGCGCCCTGGTCGACGAGCAACTGCACATCGGTTCGTTCGCGTCGCTGCCGGCCCCGCGCAAAGGCTTGCTCGCGCTCGTCGATCAGCAGCCGCTCCCCAACGAGCCGCCCGAGTGGGTCTCGAACAACGTCGTCAGCTACTCGCACGTGAGTTTCGATCTGGTGCAGCTTTACAAGACGGCCAAGCAGATTTCGTCGGCGCAGTTGGGCGATCGCGCGCGGCAAGGGTTCGCCGCGCTCGAAGCTCAGTTTCAACTCTTCTTGCAGACCGATCCCGAGACACTGCTGGGCTCGTTGGGCACGAAACACATGATGCTGAGCCTGGTGCCCAAGCTTGCCGCGGGCAACGGCGACGCCAAGCTCGGCGACCCGCACGCGAATCTAAATTTGCACGGAGCCGCCGAGCAGCGCGTGGCGATGGTCTGGGAATTGAAAGACGAGGCGCTTTGGAAAAAGGTGCTCCAGGCCGTTGGCCCGCTCGTGGGCGCCAAGACCGTCGAGGAGCAAGGCTTTGAAGGCCTTCGTTCGACGGGGACTCTGGCCGCCGGCGCGTTTGTGGGTCGCGGGCATTTGGTGATCGGACTGGGGAGCGATGTCATCGAAGGGACGTTGAACAGCCTGCGCAACCCGCCCCAGGGCGAGGCCTCGCTCCGCGGGTCGGCCGTGTTCCGCCGCGCTCAAGCGCTCATCCCCCACGAACCGGGCCTAGCGTACAGCATCACCGACGGCAGCCGCTACGGCACGATGCTCGAAGAGTGGACCAACCTCATGGCGCACATGCCCAACGGCCTGAGCGGCGAAGAGCAGCCGTTGTTCGATGCCCTGCGGCAACTGATCCCCTCGGCCAAGGAACTGGAGGGGGCGTTCGGCGTCACGACGAGCGTGTCGCGTGTCTCGCCCCAGGGCATTAGCAACCGCGAGGTCACCGAGTTGCCCGCGCCGTAAAAGCTACCCGAAGATCCGATCGCGTTTCGCCTTGTTCCAGACGAGCTTTTCCGCCACGGTCATCTGGCTGAAGTCGGGCCACTCGCTGGCCAGCTTGGCGGCCGGTTTCTTGTCACACTCGCAGGCCTCTTTAGAATGTCCTCCGCAGCCGCAGTCGTGATGCGCGTCGGCCTTTGCCGGCGCGGCCGACGACGCTATCGCCGCGGGCACGTTGACCGAAGAGCCCGAGTAACTCATCACGCTCGTTTGCAGTTGCAGGTCGTCGGCCAATTTGCGCGTTGGGGTGATTTTCAACTCCGCGAGCACCGCGTGATAGGCTTTTACGGCTTCCTCGGGCGAGATCGCGCCGTCGACGATCAGTCGCAAGAACTCGACGAACGCCAGTTGATTTTCCGCGTTGTTGATTTTTCGTCCGAACAGGGCGACCCGCGCGCCGTACTTCTGCGCCTCGGCGAGCAACTTGAACGCATCGTAGGTCGTGCCCGCCGCGCCCCCCAAGATGCCGACCACCAAATGCGGATCGTAGGAGACGAGTTCCTCCATCATTTTCGGGCCGTGATACACGACCTTGAGGAACAACGGTCGACCGGCCTGGGCGACCCCGGCCAGCGTGCGCGCGATGGCGTCGTTGACGAACTTGGGGATCTCGCTTGGGCCGATGCCCTGGGGCGCGTTGGGGTCGAAGACCTCGAGGAAGTGGCGGAACCCCTTGCGCTCAGCTTCCTCGCGGAAGCGGTTGTACTCTTCGAGACTGCGAAGGTCTTCGCTGAGCCGGTTGTTGAACGTGATGCTGTAGAGCCCGAGGTTGGTGCCGCGCTGCCGCTCGTGCGGTTCGCAGTCGACATGCCCGCACTGGATATGATCGATCGAGGCGGTGCGGAAGGGTCGCGAGGGTTCCTGCACGTAGTTATTGCCCCGCACGACAAAAATATCGGTCGCGTCGTTGGCCCGCGCCGCGGGGGTGACGTGGCTGGCGTCGAAAAATCGATCGCGATGCGCGAGCACGTCGTTGCTGCTGGCCGACATGAGCATGATGTCGACGAGTCCTTGCCGCACGATCTGCTGCATTTGCTCGCGATACTCGGCGAGCGTGCGCAGGCGGACCTCGCCGGCGTGCATCTCGGGGCTGCGACCCGGCGCGCCGATGCCAAAGGCCATGTCGGCATCTTTGGCGTCGGCCAAGATAAACTCGCGGCAACCGCTCGGGTCGGCGTGAATGGCAGCGAGCTTCGTATCGAGAGATTTGAGCATGGTCATTTTAACCCACAAACAGCGGAGAGCCGAAAGCGGAAAGCGGTCGCAAGCGGTGATGGTTCCGCTTTCCGCTGTCCCGTTTCCGCTTTACTTCTTCACGCGCGCCATCACGTTGTCGATCGTCTCGCGCAACACGCTGGCACTCTTCTTGAGCCCTTGCACCTCTTTGGGCCACAGTTCGATTTCGTGCGTGGCGACCACGCCCTGTCGACCGACCACGGTGGGCACGCTCAGCGCGACGTCACGCAAGCCGTAGCAGCCTTGCTGCACGCTGCTCACCGGCAATATGCGGCGCCGGTCGAGCGCGATGGCCTCGATGACCTCCTGAATCGAGAGGCCCACGGCAAAGCCCGCGCCACCCTTCTTCTTGATAACCTCGGCCCCGGAGCCTTTCGTGCGGGTGAATAGTTCCTCGGCGAGCTTGGCGCTCCAGCCGGGAAACTTTTCGAGCGGCAGACCGCCGACCGTGGCGCTCGACCAGACGGGCACCATGCTGTCGCCGTGCTCGCCCAGAATGAGCGCGTCGACTTGCGTGGGGGGCACCGCGAGCTTGTCGGCAATCAGGCTGCGGAACCGGACCGTGTCGAGCACCGTCCCCAGCCCGATGACCTGCGACTTGGGCAAACCCAATCGCGCGGCGGCGAGGTACGTCAGGGCGTCGACCGGATTACTCACCACGACCACGACGGCATCTTTCTTGCAGCCCACCTTGACGATCTCGTCGAGGATGCCAACGAACAGGTCGACATTGCGATTGATCAGGTCGAGGCGGCTCTCTTCGGGCTTGCGACGCAGACCGGCCGTGATGCAAATCACGTCGCTCGTGGGGATCTGCTCGTAGCCGCCCGAGCTGATCGTTTGATCGGCCATCAGGCTGGCGCCGTGAAGCAAGTCGAGTGCCTGGCCGCCGACCGCTTCGGCATTCACGTCGAGCAGGGCGATCTCGCGGACCACTTTGCCAGTTTGCAGTGCGAACGCGGTGCATGAGCCGACCAGGCCAGCGCCGCCGATGATGGAGACTTTCATGGGAAGGTGCGAGGGGTGTGGGGTGAGGGATGAGTTCAGAAAGCCGCGACCGTGGGTCGCGCTGTTTTGCGTGGGTTTATCGAGTGCCGAGCGCGGCCATGACCCGTTCGGTAATGGCTTGCACGAGCGCCTCTTGATCGATTGCGCCACTCGCGGCCGGCGCACTCGACTTGGCAGCGGCCGTCTCGACACGCGGAGCCACGGGCGGGGCGGGGAACGCGCGGCGATCGACGCCGGTGTGCGCCCAGCTCGCGCGGAACACGTCGTTGGCGCACATGTCGCAGTCCTTGAGCTCTTCGGTGTTGCGTGGGTCGGTCCAGCCCCATTTCGACTTCAGGTCGAGCAGCTCACGCTCTTCCTGCGGATTGAAGTAGTTCACCTTGCCCAGGTCGCGGGCCATCAGCAGGATGCGGCAGTAAGCGTCAAGGATCTCGGTCCACCAATACGCCTTCTCGACCGTGTCGCCGTAGCTCACCGTGCCGTGATTGGCCAGAATCATCACGTTCGTCTTCTTCACGAACGGCAACACCGTGTCGGCAAACTTCTGCCCGCCCGGGGTCTCGTATCGGGTGATCGGCACGTCCCCCAAAAACACCTCGATCTCGGGCAGAATGCATTGCGGGATCGCCTCGCGGGCCACGGCAAACGCGGTGGCGTGCGGCGGATGGCAATGCACGCAGCTCTTAATCTCGGGCCGCTCCTTCATGATCGTCAGGTGCAACAGCACTTCGCTGGTGCGCTTGCGGCGACCGGCGAGTTGGTTGCCGTCCATGTCGACCAGACAAATATCCTCGGGGGTCATGAAGCCCTTGCTAATCATCGTCGGCGTGCAGAGCACCTCGTTTTCGCTCACGCGATAGGTGATGTTACCGTCGTTGCCGGCCGCGAAGCCCTTGTTGTAGAGGCGGCGACCGATCTCGCACATTTCTTGCTTGATCTTATGCAGATTGACGTTGGGCATGATGGTGTCGCTGGTTACTTTCGTTTTCGGTTTTCAGTTTTTGGTTTGATGTTAATTTCGTCGAGCAGGGCCGCGTTGTACGCATCGATCGGTTTCATCTCGGGCTCGAACGGCTGCGCCGCCTCGCCCCCCTCGCTAATCGCAATCAGGCTGCCGAGCCCCGCGCCCAGGTCGTCGTACACGACCAGCGCCTCGGCCTCGATGTCGCTCGATCCGTTGAGGTTGTCGAGCGACAAGGGGACCGCCAGCTTGAACCGCGCGGCCGACAGACTCGGATGTGCTCGGTTGAGCGTCACCGTGCCAATGACTTTGCCAATTCTCATGATCGGGGTCCTGACTCGTTGGGCAGCGCCAACACACACCAGCGGACCGGCGTGTTCTTGTTTTGCAATTGTTCCCGCGTGCTCTTGCCATCGCTGGTGAGCATGACGGTTTCGCCGATTCCCGCCCCAAGCGTATCGACCGCCAACACCGGCTCGCCGTCGGGCGAGTGACCATCGGCGGCGAGAAACTGCACGATAAGCAGCTTCTGCCGTTCGAGCGACGGGTGTTTGACCGTCGCGGTCGCGGTGCCAACAACAAGGCCGGTTTGCATGGGAGGAACGTGTTTGGTGTTTGGTGTTTGGTGTTCGGTGTTTGGTTCGGGGGTTCGGAGAAGACGAGCGATCGGAGACTGGCGTGAGTGCAATTTTCTCTAGCCTCTAGCCTCACCCTTACGGTTTTCCAACGATGCGCAACTCGTCGATCATCGAACAGCGGCGTTCACGGGTGAACGTGAGCGGCGTCGTCACCCCTTCGCCGGTCGGCGTGGCGATCGAGAACGACAAGTAGCCTTCGCCCCCTAAGCCGAGCGCGGCCATGCAGGCGCCGTTCTTGACGAACAACGTCGTGTCCATCGCCCGGCCCATCTTGGTCATGTTTCGCACGTTCTTGCTGTGGATGATGCTCGTGTGCCGGAAGCCATGCTCGTAAAACTTGGCCTTGGCAATGCACTCGTCAACGTCGCGGCAGCGGACGAACGGCACGAACGGCATCATCTGCTCGACCGGGACGAACTTGTTGTGCTCGTCGGTCTCGCCGAAAATCAACTCGACCTTGGGATCGATCTTCTTGCCGATCGCGGCGGCCAAAAAGGCCGCGTCTTGGCCAATGAACTCCTTGGCGGCAACATCGTGCTTGTGATCTTTATCGCCAACGGTCGTGATTGCCTTGGCGGTCAGAGCGTCGATCTCGCGACTGTTGAGCTTCACCGCGCCGGCTCGCTCCATCGCCCGCATCAGCTCGTCGAACACACTGGCCACGACGAACACTTCCTTCTCGGCGATGCAGAGCAGGTTATTGTCAAACGAGCCCCCTTCGATAATGCAGCGGGCCGCGCGATCGAGGTCGGCCGTCTCGTCGACCACCACGGGCGGGTTGCCCGGGCCGGCCACGACGGCTCGCTTACCACTGTTGAGTGCCGCGCGAGCCACGGCCGGGCCACCCGTGACGCAAATCATCTTGATGCCGCGATGCTTGAAAATCTGCTCGGCCGATTCCAGCGTCGGCTCGGCGATCAGGCAGATCAAATTGTCGATGCCCACGTCGCGGAAGATCGCCTCGTTGAAGCGGCGCACCCCTTCGGCCGCAATCTTCTTGCCGCTCGGGTGCGGGTTGACGACCAGCGTGTTGCCGCCGGCGATCATGCTCACCGCATTGCCGGTGATCGTGGGCAAACTGTGGGTCACGGGCGTAATGCAGCCAATCACGCCAAACGGAGCATGCTCGATGACCGCCAGCCCGTGATCGCCGCTGAACACCTCGCTGCGGAGGAACTCGACGCCGGGCGTGCGCTCGCCGAGTGTTTTGAGCTTGGCGATCTTGTGTTCGAGGCGGCCGATTTTCGTCTCGTTCATCTCGGCCGTCCCCAACTCGACGCAGTCGTCGATCGAGATGCGGCGGATGTGATCGATGATCCGCTTGCGATCGGCGATCGGCCGCTCCGAGAGTTGCTCGAAGGCCTCGGTGGCGGCGGCGACCGCTTCGTTCACACAGGTGAAGATGCCGCGCCGGCCCACGAGACTGCGCGACGGAGTGGGCGGGGCAACCGTGCCCATCTTCGACAGCACTTCCTGAACGACGCTGCGGATCAGTTGTTCGGTGGCTTGCATGGGGGAGGGTTCTCGGTTCAGGGTTTTCGGTTTTCAGTTCTTCGTTAGCCGCGACGCGAAGAGCGGAGCGCGAGACGATAGCTAACTCTAGGTTTTGCGATGGGTGCTCGCTCCGCTTGCGCGCCAGCGGCTATTGTTCCTCAGATAATGAACTTAGTAGGCCGAGCAACGCGAGGCCGGTATTTACGGACTCCCGCTGGTCGTCCTGTTAACTTAATTACCTGAACCTC
>CAZZBK010000169.1:0-10920 GCA_964652155.1 uncultured Planctomycetaceae bacterium
GCTCCTCCGCTCCTCCGCTCCTCCGCTCCTCCGCTCCTCCGCTCCTCTGCTCCTCCGCTCCTCTGCTCCTCTGCTCCTCTGCTCCTCCGCTCCTCTGCTCCTCTGCGTTTCAAGCGGCTGATGGAATCCATCAACGAAAACGCCCGGCGAATCGCAAGGATGTCGCCGGGCGTAGAGAATCGATCGAGATTCGCACCGCTGTGGAACGTGGCGCGCTTAGGTGCCCGTGCCGCCGTTGCTCGTGCCGCTCGAACCACTCACGTAGTTGAACGTGTTCACCTTGGGAATCTGCGAGAACAACGGCTGGGTCGTGCAGCGCACATAGCGTCGGTCAGCCGACACGACCGCCACGGCCGACATGTTCACGCCTTCGGGCAGCGTGATGATGATGGGCATATAGCCCACCGCGCCGCGTGGAACCATTGGCAGGATGCTGTTGAGGCCGCGATTGTTGCCAATGCCCGAGAGGGAGCCAGCTTGCGGCAAGCCGCCAATTTGCTGGGCAAGAATCGATTGGCCGATGGCCATCTGACCGGCGACGGCGTTGGCCACCTGTTGATCTTCGAGCGGCTCGGTGCGGCGGCCGTTCTTGAGCTCAAACGCGGCCGTGGCTTCGCCGTCGACGAGGGCCACCTGTTTCTTGAAACGCTGTTCCTTCGGAGTGCCCGCGTGCACGATGTATTCGACCGTGGCTTTGTCGACGGTCGTCTTGCCGAACACGCGGCGCAGCTGCATTTTGTACAGGCCATCGAAGCCCTGCGGGCAGATATACGTCTCGCTCATGGTGTCGGCCTTGCGATCATCGCTGCCGGCCATGCTGTCGCCGAGCATCACGCCGCCCGAGGTGGTGCGCGGGCTGCGGAACGAGCAGACGCTACCGGCGGGTTCTTCCATCAGCAGGTCAATGTCGGCGTGGCCCGTCCAGGAGACGACGACCTTGACGTCGCGGATCATCGCTTCGTCGATTGCCTTTTTGAAGCGGTCGGCCTCGGCGGTCCGTTTCTGTGTGCGGAGGTAATCCCAGGTCGCGGCGGCCACTCGTTGGGCCATCGTCGGAATCTCTTTTTGGTTGTTGGGCCAGGCCTGGCTCAAAATGCCCACCGTGGCCGACTGCACGGCATCGAAATCGTTGAGCCGCTGTGCGAGCAGCATCGCTTGCACATGCGACTCGGGCTGCGTGGGCTCCAACTGGGCAACTTGCTGATAAAGCTTGAGCGCGCGACGCTCGATCGTCTGATTGCCAGGCATGGCCTTGAGCAGGTACTCGGCCACGTGGATCAAATCGGTCGTGCGGGTGCTGAAGTCGACGGCCGACATCATCGCGCGCTCGATGTCTTGCGGCGGCGCACCGCCGGTTTGCATGGCAATGCCCAGCGCCTCGTACATCCACGGCTGCGCTTGGCTGTTGCGAATGGCGCCGTACACCAGGGCAATGACGTGATCGTATTTCTTCGCGCCCATCAGGCGACGGACCGTCTCACGCACGGCGGCGGAAGACTCTTCATGCTTGGCAAAGTGCTCGTTCCAAGCCACGTCGATGTCCTGGCCTGGGGCAATTTCGATCTGAATCGGCTGAATCACCTTGGGTTGCGCGAGCGAGGGCACCGCAGCCGCGGGGACGGGCATCGCCGGGGCTGCAATCGCCGCGGCCGGCGCAACAGCCGGGGCGGGTTTCTTCGAAGAGAGCTTCAAATCGTCGGGGACGGCAAACATGCCGCCTCCACCACCGCCGCCGAAGCCGCCTCCCATGCCGCCACCTCCACCACCCATGCCACCGCCCATCGAGCCGCCCAGCCCGCCACCCATGCCCCCGATGCTGCCGAATCCGTTGAGACCCCCTTGAGGGATCGGAACGACAAGGTCGGCCACGGGATAGACCTTGGTGACGCCGTTTTGGGCGATATCCTCGGCCGCCGCCTTGGTCGTGATCTGCATCACGTCGTCTTTAATCAGATAGGTGAGCTCGAACTTCTTGAGCAGCACCCGCAACGCCGAGCGGAGCGTGACCCCCTTGAGGCTGATGTCTTCGGCCAGCGGTGCGTCGACCTGAGCACCGCCGTCTTGGATCGCCTTGGTATCGAACAGGATCGGAATTTTGTGCCGCTGGGCGATCGAGGCCACGACATCGTTCAGGGGCACCCCTTGCGGGAATTCCAAATCGGTGTCCTTGGTCAACTCGGCAATGATCTTCTTTTCGTTCTCGCTCTTCTTCGAGGCGAGGTCGACGTTCTTATACTTGGCGCGACGCTCGGACATCAGCCGCCAGGTTTCGGCGTCGGGGTAAATGACCGGCGGATCGTCCGAGAACGGCGTTCCGGTACGGGCCAAGCTCTGCATCATCTCGGTCCAGCCACGCTGACCGATGGCGCGAATTTGGTTCTGGTTCTGCACGTAGCCCGAACGGAACGCCACGGTGGGTGCTTGGTTGAGCGACGCATTGTTGGGGAATTCGGCCTTGGCCAGCTCGGCCATTTGCTCGGCCTCGGCGTACTTCCGTTCGTCCATCAGATTGGCAAAGCGGTCCATCAACTGCTTGGTCTTCTCTTCGCGATTGTAGAGGTCGCGGACCAGTTGCTCCCGTTCGCGGCGGCGGGCTTCAATCTCCTGATTGACCACGTCGGTTTGCGACTTGGTTTCGGCCTTGCGGTAGGCGTCGCGGAGCGCCGACTCGATCTGGTTGTTCAATTGGGTCCGATCGTCGGGCGACAACTCGGCGGCGCGATGCACACGGTCCGAGGCCAGCTTGAGGATGCTGATTGCGCCGTTGGGATCGCTTCCCAACTTGGTGCGGGCCGAGTTGATGTCGACCATCACGGCCGTCCGCATGGCCGCGGCGAGCCGCTTGTTCTCTTCGGCCACCTCGCGTAGGAAGTCACCATCGGCGGCCGGGGCCGCGGCGGGTGGCGGCACGGCGGTGTTGTCTTGCACCTGGAAGTTGACCAGTTTGAGGTCCCGTTTCGAGGCCGGGGAGGCCCCCTTGGCGGCCGCTTTGCGAACGGCTTGGGCTTCGGCGTTTGCCGGGTCGAGCTTGAGCGCGGCGTCGGAGAGCTTGACCGCATGCTCGACGCTGCCAGTGGCCAAGGCTTGTTGAGCCAAGCGAACCAGCGTGTGTGCCTTGAGCGCCGACAGAGCGCCAATTTCCTTGAGCGACGTGCTCCCGGCCAGCGGCAAACTCAAACCGCCGTCTTTCTTGGCGTGGATCACGAGGTCCGACAGATAAGCGTTCTCATCGCTGCTTGCCTGGGAAGTGACGTTCCAGGCCAACTCGATTTGCTTGCCGGCCAGTTCAGCTTGCAGCGTGATTTCGCCTTGCGGTGCTTTGGCCGAGCGGCCGACCAGCACGTTGTCGCGATCCAATCGCAACGGCGGCAACTGACGCGGATACACGTCGCCGAGCGTCGCGGCATATTTGAACTGCACGGGCCACAAGACTTCGCCATCGGCCGCGCCGGCCAACTGCATGCCGATCTGTTTCGGGTCGAGTTCGTCGTGCTGCACAGTGAACATGCCGCCGGTGTGATTCGCCAACACGCCCAACAGCAAGGCATCGACACGCGGACCGAACCCATAACTCGAAACGGCCACGCGCGCCGCGACAAACTTTTGCACCAACTGCTGCATGCGCGCCGTGGGAATATAGCCCGCGGTGCTCATGCCATCGCCCAGATAGACGACGGCCGCGGCACGGTCGGGCCGGGGCATCGCGAAGCTGCCGAGCGCCGCGTCGAGCGCAACGTCCATGTCGGTCGCGCCGAGCGGAACGCGGTGCTGCAAGGCCTGGCGGGCTTTCTTGAGCGCGTCGCTGCCGACGGCAACGAACGATTCGGTGAGCGGGACGGCCGACACGTCGACGGCCAACAATCGGACCTGATCGCGATCAGCGAGCGTGGTCAGCAACGCATCGAGCGCTTGCAAGCCTTGCTCGCGATGCTCGCCGGCCTGGCTGGCCGAGGTGTCGAACAACACCACGATGTCGTGCGGACGCAATGGCGGCGCGGCGACGGGAGCGCTCAGGCCAATGGCGAAGCAGGCTTCACCGTCGGCTTTAACAAAGGTATCGGCCGCGACGGCAACGGGCGCCGCCTGCAATGCCGCCGGCTGAATCGACCCACATAGCAGCAATGACCCGAGCGATACAAGCCATCGAATGCAGCCAGAACTGGTCATAGTAAAGCGCTCCCACCAAGAGAGAGAAGGACACACGCGCCGTCCGGTGCTTCATTCATCAAAGTCGGCACAGAGACGGTCGAGCGATTCGCAGATAAGTCAGATATGGGCGAATAGGTTAAGTTTAGTCAGGGTAGACCGCTAAACTCAATGAAATTCTGCGACTCGTCGGCCATATCTCAGCCCTGGAGGCCGTACGACCCGAACTTGGCCAAGGACGACTGGGCCGTTGGAGTCTCCGAGCCGGGGGCGTCAGCCCTCGGATAACTGGTTGAGCTGCTTATCCGGGGGTTAACACCGCCGGCTCGACAGGGTCGGAAGTGCGGCGTCATCCGGGGGTTAACACCCCCGGCTCGGAGGCGAGCAAGCGCTGTCCGACGACCTGTGATGACCCTAAAGGGGGGCGGGGCCCAGGTGGTATGCCCCCCCTGGACCCCGCGTTCAGGATACGATCCCCGTTTGATTGGGCCCCCTGCCCAATCGTGTCGCCTTGTCAAGAAAACGAGCCCAGGGGTGGCTTAAAACTCGTCCTCGTCAAAGTTGACCTCGCCGCGGCTGCGGCTCGTGATATCGAGCAACTCGTCGAATGTCGCGTCGGCCACGCCACTCGCTGGACTCGACTCGGGGTACGGCACCCTCCACGTGTCGAGGGCCTCAGCGGCCGTGCCGAGCCACTCGCCCAACTTGGTCACGACCAGCGAGACCGTCTCGCTCTCGGTGAGCTGCGGCAGGCCCGCGTCGCGGAAGTCGAACTCGTCGATCAGGTCCAAATCTTGCGTCGAGGCGCTGGCCACGGTCGGAGCCGACACCTCGGGCCACCAGAGCCGCGACCAATTCACATCCGGATCGAGCAGCGTCGCCATCTGGGGGTCATAACACGGCTGCTGCCGGACGACCTGCACCGGGGCGTGGCAGTCCCATTGCCATTCGTCGTCGTACAACTCGTGCTCGCGAACCGCGACCAGCGGAGCGGCCTTCATAATCACCGTCGCGGTCATGGTGGGGGTCAGCGTCGGCGAGCGCGGGATGTCGTACCAGCCAAACTCGTCATGGATGTAGGTCAGGTATTTGTCGCAATCGAGCTCATCCGCCGCGTGGTCAACCGGCTCGACGGCGGCAATATCGCGGTACTTGCCCTTGCGGCCGAGCGCAGGATTCCCGTGGTCGAAGATTGTCGGCGCTTCCTCGCCATACGTCTTGACGAAGTGTTGCTCGGCTTGCTCGAAATACGATCGCAGGCAACGATTCGAGTCCCGCACGACCCGCTCGACCACATCGCTCAGCAGCGGGCAACCATTGTCGTGCGTGGTGTAGTCGCCAAACTCGGCCGCGTAGTCGTCTTCGATATCGACGGGCACGCTCACGACCGGCGCGCTCTGGGGCTTCGGCGGTGCCAGCGTCGGTTGCTGCTCGGCGTAGAACAGCTCGTCCAGGTCATACGGCTCGGTATTCGCGACCGGAGCGGGTGCGCTCGGCAACTCGTCTTCCTGCGTGGGATCAGCGAGGGGCAGCGAGGCAGCGGGTTCGAGCGGCGTGGCTTCGCCCGTGCCCTCGGCCGTTTCGAGTTCCGCGCCGACCCACAGGTCGTTGCGGCTCGGCAGCCCATAGGCTTCGTTCAGGTACGGATCTTCGTAGGCGTCGACGCTCAAGGTTGGCTCGTCGAGCGGTCCGTAGTAGAGCAGGGCCTGCTCAGGATCGTACGCCGCCGAGGCACCGCGGAGCTCAAGCCCCGGCAGATCCGTTTCGTCGTCGGCATAGCCGACAGCCATGAGCAAGCTGGTATAGATCACCATCAACATCAACAGCGCGATGCGCGGGCGGTTCATTCCGAGTCTCCTACCCAGGAAGTGATTTGTCTACAGGCCAGAAAGGCGAGGCGGGGACAGCCGGCCAGGGTTCAACGTGAGCGGGGCTTGTGCACGGCCAACTCGCAGGGGGTTGAACGTGACGCACCCGGCGTTGGGGCGAGACATCAACCGCACAGGAGCTTGGTCAATTCGAGGCACGCGATCCGTCTCCTACACACACGACGCAGTCGAACGCTCAGGCTGGGTCTTGGCTGCTGGTAAAGCTATCGGCCTGGGGATGCTAGCAACATTAGGCAACGTATTCCTAAGTGCTAATCTGACAGGGTATTTCGGTCTTTGCGCTCGACACGCTTTGAGCGATCGTAACGATCGCGCGCAACGAAAGAATTTCACTGCGCGACCGAGTCCCCCTGGATCATTTACCCCGCTGCTCGCCATAATCTGCACAGAACTCACACCTCATCGCGGGAGCTTGGAATCGTGAAGCGGCAATTGGTCGTGGGCTGCGGACTATCGTTCGTGCTGGGCGCATTGGCGACGCTGTATGGGCTGCGCGTGGATGATCGCGCCGAGCTACGCGCTCAAGAATTGCCGCGCCCGCGCGGCGTGGTGCCCCTCCCCGCGCCAGCCCCCTTGGCGCTGGCACCCGCGGCCGACGTGCCACGCGATGCCGACGGACTCACGCTGGAAGAACGCGTAAATGTCTCAGTCTACGAGCAGTGCAACCGCAGCGTCGTGAACATCAACACCAAAGGGGTCCGCGAAGCTACGGTCTTCATGATCGACATTCCCACCGAAGGGTCAGGCTCGGGCTCGGTCATCGACAAGGCCGGTCACATCCTCACGAACTTTCATGTCGTCGAGAACGCCCGAGAAATCGAAGTCACGCTCTACGACGGCTCGACGTTTCGCGCCGAACTGGTGGGCCAAGACCCGTCGACCGACGTGGCCGTGATTCGCATCCACGCTCCGGAAACGCTGCTGTTTCCGTTGCTGCTCGGCGATTCGAGCCGGCTGCGTGTCGGCCAGCGCGTGTTTGCCATCGGCAACCCGTTTGGCCTGGAGCGCACGTTGACCACCGGCATCGTATCGAGCCTGAACCGCTCGCTGCCGGCGCGCAACGGCCGCACGATGAAGTCGATTGTCCAGATCGACGCGGCGATCAACCCGGGCAACAGTGGCGGCCCGCTGCTGGATAGCCAAAGTCGGTTGATTGGCATGAACACGGCGATTGCCAGCCGCACCGGCCAGAACGCCGGCGTCGGCTTTGCCGTCCCCGCCTCGAGTATCGCGCGGGTCGTGCCGCAGTTGATTCAGAACGGTCGCGTGATTCGACCCGAGATCGGCATCACGATGGTGTTCGAGACCGAGCGCGGGCTGCTGGTGGCCAAGCTGGCCCCGAATGGGCCTGCCGAGCGCGCCGGCCTCCGCGGCCCGCGCATCGTTCGCGAACGGCGTCGACAAGGGCCGTTCGTCGCCGAGTACGAAACGATCGACCGATCGGCCGCGGATTTGATCGTCGGCGTCGACGGCAAAAAGGTCACCTCGGCCGATCAATTCCTGAGCGAGATCGAGAGCAAACACCCCGGCGATCGCGTGATCGTCGACGTGGTTCGCGAGGGGAAAGTGGTCGAAATTCCCGTCGTATTGGGCGAGAATTAAGACGACAATCGCTCGCGCTTCAACGAGCGGGCGACGTCCGTATCTCGGGCTCGAACCACCGGACCGTTCACCCTGGCGACGTTATTGGAGCCTGACGACCCCCGCTCATGGTGACGATGACGCGATCCGCTGTGCGACAGGCTAATTTGAGACAATCCATCACATGAGTTCAGCACACGACACGCTCAGCGACGAATGGGGACCCATCCATGAGCACTTCATGCGGCAGGCGTTGCAGCAGGCGCGGCAGGCTTTTGAGCTGGACGAGGTCCCGGTCGGCGCGATCATCGTGCATGAAGAGCGGGTGATCGCCGCGGCGTTCAACCAGCGCGAGCAACTACACGATCCCACGGCGCATGCCGAGATGATCGCGATCACGCAGGCGGCCCAGGCCCTGAACGATTGGCGGCTGGAGCGCTGTTTGCTCTACGTCACGCTCGAACCGTGTCCGATGTGCGCCGGCGCGATCATTCAGGCCCGCATCCCCTGGGTGATCTACGGCGCGGCCGACCCCAAGGCCGGCGCGGTCAATTCGCTGTACCAACTACTCACCGACGCACGGCTCAACCATCGCTGCCAAGTGGTTGCGGGGATTTTGGAAAACGAATGCGGCGGGCTGCTCTCGCAGTTCTTTCAGGCCAAACGCCGACAAGGCAAAAAATAACCGCCGCCACACGCCCCGCTCGGCTATTGATCCTCAGATAATGAACTTAGTCGGCCGAGCAACGCGAGGCCGGTATTTACGGACTCCCGTTGGTCGTCTTGATTATCTGAACCTCCATAAAGAAAATCCGGAGACCACCGCCTCATAAGAGAATCTGGGTGGGAACTTCGAGACATGACATGCGGGAAATGACAGAACGGGAGATGAGACGAGCGAACGGCCGCGGGATGGCCGCCCCTCGTCAAGGCTCTTCTTCTACCTTCCCTTATGCCGACGGGGTCTCCGGAAATGCGGTATGGTCGGCCGTCGTGCTGACGACCGGCGGTAATTGGCCCGAGCTGTCCAAGCTAACCAGCGCCACGCGATGCTGATCGGCATAGCGCACCACCTCGGAAAGATCGAGCAGGATCGTGCGATGGGCTTCGACCGCCAGGCAGCGTGCTCCGCTGCGGACGAGGGTTTCGAGCGTGCCGAGTCCGACGGTCGGCACATCGAATCGCATGTCCTGCGCCGGCTTGGCCACCTTGACGACCGTGAGTCCGCCGCTGCGGCACAGTTGGCCAGCCCGCTCAATGCAGGCGTCGGTCCCTTCGATCGCTTCGACGGCGATGGCCGTGCGCCCTTTGACCACCACGCACTGACCGACATCGTGGCGGCCGATTTCCTTGGCCAACTGCCAGCCGTACTGGATGTCGGCCGCTTCCGAGGCGCTCGGGGCGCGACGAGAGAGTTGCTGAAAATTCACAAGCAAATCCGGGGCAAAATCCGTGGCCGGGGCAATGTGCAATCCATCCTTGGCAAATTCACGCACCACGCTCAGCAACAACGTATCGTCTCGGCGATTTCCTCGCGAGGTCAGAAAATGCTTGGCGAACATACTGAACGTTCGCAGGTCGGGCAGGTGCCGCAGAAACGCCCCGCGCTCAAATAGCCGCGTCTTGAATATCTTGCCCGCAAACGTCACTTCGCGCAGGCCTTGTCGACGGAAGTACCGGATCATCGCGCCGATTTGGGCCACGCCGATCCATGTGAACTCAGCGCACCACGGGACCAACTGCGGGTCGGCATGGTGCTTCACCCCGACGCCGACCACCTCGTAACCCTGCGCGACGAGCGCTTGAGCCACCACGATCGGAAAGCGACCCCAGCCGGCCAACAAGCCGATGCGACGCGACGCTGGCGCGGTCAACCGAGTGCCAGAATGAATCGAGGCGGTCGCCATGTGCTGCGCGGTTCCGTTATGCCGCTTGCCGACCGTCGGCGGGTCGATCGGCCGACTCGAGCGTCAGCAAGCGGGCTTGCAGTTCGGCCACAAGTCGCACCAGATCGCGTACCTCATGCCGCAGTTCGGGCAGCTTGGGTAGACAGACCTGCTGCAACTTCCATTGCGCGAGCGGATGCGCGGGGATGCCCGACACACGTGTCCCCGCTTCGACATCGAGCATCACGCCCGACTTGGCTCCAACCATTGCTCGGTCGCCGATATGAATATGATCGCGCAGACCAACCTGGCCTCCCATGACCACATAGTCGCCGGTGGTCGTGCTGCCGGCAAAGCCAACCTGCGAGCAGATCAGATTGTGGCGTCCGAGTCGGCAGTTATGGCCGACCATCACTTGGTCGTCGATCTTCGTGCCGTCGCCGACCACCGTGGGACCATACGTGCCGCGATCAATCGTCGTCCCCGCGCCGATCTCGACATCGCAGCCAATATCGACGTACCCGAGCTGCTGCGTGAGCACGTGCTGCCCATCGACTTGCTTGTAGCCAAATCCATAAGCGCCCAGGACCGCGTTGGCGTGAATGGTCGACCGCTGTCCGACGCGCGTGTTCTCATACAAGACCACGTTTGGGAACAGGGTTACTTGCTCGCCAATCTGGCAGCCCGCGCCGATATACACGCCTGGGTAGATCACCGAGCCGCGACCAATGGTGACGTCGGCCTCGATCGTCGCGCCGGCGTGAATGTCGACGTCGTCGCCAATGTGCGCCGTGGGGCTCACGTGGGCTTGGGGGCTAATGCCGACGCGCGGCCGCTGCCGCACGGGCCGAAAAAACTGCACCATCGACGTGAAGATCGCGTGGATGTCGTGAGCGGCGATGATCGGCAAGCCGTTCGGGATGGCGTCGCTGCCGACGAGTTCGTTGGGCACAACGGCCGCCGCCGCGCGAGTCGAGGCCAAGGCCTTGCGTGCTTTGTCGGTCGCGTCGACGAGCGTGATGTCGCCTGTCGTGGCGACCCCCAACGGCATCGCGCCGCCAATCACCGTCTCGCCCGCGCCGTGCAGTGTGCCCCCAAAACGTCGCGCGAGTTCCGCCAGCGTGCAGGTCATGAGTCGTGGAGTCCTTTCCGCGCAAAGAGCTGGGAGGCGGCCCGTTCCGTGGCCCGCCAATTCTCCCTGGTGGTCCATGCTATCGCCGCGCTAAAACCAGGGTCAAGACGAGATTCCAGCCGCGTGCTAGCACCGTGAACCTGACGGCTCACCCAGCGCGGACCGGCTCCCCAGTGTGAGCGTTCGCGTTGTGGGTGGCTGGCGGTTTGCGAAGCAAACCCCGGCGAGTGGCATGTGACACCGCCTCGAAGTGAGCCGGGGTTTGCAGACGCAAACCGCCAGCCAC
>CAZZBK010000170.1:0-10702 GCA_964652155.1 uncultured Planctomycetaceae bacterium
TCGAAAGGGGCTTTGGCTAGGGGCGGCCCTAGCGATGCCCCAATCGGGGTCAAGCGAGCGGCATGCACAACGTACGGCCCTTGAAACCCGACGAACAATTGATCCTTGCGTGGTACATCCCACATGGCGTGCGTCGATAGCTGACGCGCTTGACCCTTCCACTCAAAAACCATAGATGCGTCGCACAGCACGGTCACACCGTCGTTGCGCACCCGAATAACCAAGTCGTGCTTGGAACCGAGAGCGATTCGTTCCCCAGGCCGATAGGTGCCGTTTTCTTTGGCACTTTTGCCATCGACCATTTCGAGACCCGACGCGGGCGGACTGCTAAAACCGTCGATCACCACCGAACCTTGCTTGCCTTGCCAGACAAACCCGATCATGAGCGCCTTGCCACCGGCCACGGTCCGTGCGACAGAATAGTTCAGGTCATACTCGGCCGGGATGGCTGCGGTGGGAAGATAAATCCGCGCCTGGGCGACTTGGTCTGTTTGTTTCAAACCGCCTACGAGCGTGAATTTTCCGACCACTGCATCGCGATTAACATCGACACCTGCGAGCAGATCGATCACGGTCGCTGTTGGCGGGGGATTCGTATCCAGCGGACCGGTTGAACGCGTCGCCTCACGAACGCGGAAATTGCGATACTCGCTGCGCGACGTGTGCGGAAACAGACAGATCGAGCCCGAGGTGCGCTTCACCCCGGCGTGCGTCGGATGGGCCACGGCCAGCGCCTGGCGGGTTGTTTTGACAACGCTTGTGCCGTTGAGTTCCACTTCGAGTTCATCGCCCAGTGACCGAGCGACCACCCGATTCCATTCGGGCCACTTTTTATAAAATCCCTGCCGAGCGGCGACCAGTTTATAGAGCGCACCGCAACGTTGATCGAGCCCGATGGTCGAATAGCCCGCGTCGTCGAGCAATTGCACTTCGAGACCGTTGAGGGCGGGATCACCTTCGCCGCTGTAGCAAATCCCCAGGCCGCTGTTGCCTTTGTCTCGCAGTCGGAATTCGAGCTCGACTTCAAAGTCGCGATAGGTGCCCGGGGCCGAGACCGTGCCCTTTTGTCCGTCATTGACGAGCACGCCGTTCTCGACCGTGAGCTTGTTCGTTTCACCGGTCCAGCCGTTGAGCGAGCTGCCGTCGAAGAGCGTTTTCCAATCGGCGAACGTCCACGCGGCGTTGAGGGCAGGGGAAGGCGATGTGGGCGAAGCAGTTTTAGGTGAAACGGTCGGCGGAGTCGATGTCTTGGCACTTTGTGTGGTCGGGACAGCACTCTTCATCGGTGTGGCGGTTGGTGGTGTTGCCGCTTTGGCGGGCGTGTTGTTCTGCACCGTGACCGTGCCCCCGTCGGGCACTTTGACGCGCGCGACCTCGTTGCCGTCTTTGTCACGGATGATGACCCACACGCCCAGCAGCATCAACAGCAGCGCCCCCGCCGCACCGGCCGCGATCAGCTTCACCGGCGGTTTCTGGCCCCCGCCCGCTTTCCGCTTTTCGCCTTCCGCTTTGGTCGCGGCTTTCTGAGGAGCGACGATCTCGCTCTTCGGATCGGTTTCGACTTCGGCACCGGCGTGGACCATCGTCTGCTCGGTCTTCGCTGAGGTCTGCACACTGGGCTGGGCTGCCTGAGTCGCCGTTCCCTTAGGCGAATTGAGTGTCTGGAGAAAGCTCGTCAAATTCGAATCGCTGGAACTCGTAAACGAGGCCGTCGCGCCCGGGTTGCGAAACGCTTCCAACTCGGCAACGAGTTGCGCGGCTTGCTGATAGCGGTCCTCTGGCTTCTTGGCCAGCATCTTCTGGAAGATGCGGTCGATCTCGGCGGGGCAGTCGGCGCGTTGGGCGAGCAACGACGGCACGGGTCGACCCACGTGAGCCAGAATCTTCTCGACCGCCGTCGCCCCTTCGTAGACGTTGCCCCCCGTCAACAGTCGATAGAGCGAACAGCCCAGGCTGTAAATATCGCTGCGGGCGTCGGCGTTGTGCGTATTGGTCGCCTGCTCGGGCGACATGTAGTCAACCGTGCCCATCACGGTGCCGGTGTTGGTGAGCTGATGATCGGCAGCGGCCTCGGTCGTCGAGTCGATGCGGGCCAAGCCCATGTCGAGAATCTTCACCACGCCTTCGCTATCGAGCAACAAGTTGGCAGGCTTGATATCGCGATGGACAACCCCCTTGCCGTGGGCAAAGGCCAAGCCGCGAGCCGCCTGCACGATGCAGTCGATGGCTTCGTTGACCGGCAACGGGCCGCGCTCTTTGACAATGGCCGACAGATCACGGCCATCGACATGCTCCATCACCAAGTAATGAACGCCGCGTTGCACGCCGGCGTCGAACGTCTGCACGATGTTGGGATGACTGAGCTTGGCGGCCGCTTTGACCTCGCGTTCAAACCGCTTGACCGTCGCTTCGTCCTTGGTGAGCGACGCTGGGAGCAACTTGATCGCGGCGAGGCGATCCATGCGACGATGGTGCGCCTTGAAGACCTGTCCCATCCCGCCGGCACCGATCTTGCTGAGCAACACGTAGTCGCCAAAGACCAGCGGCGTGTTGCTGAGCGAGAGGAGTTCCTTGGCTTGGAACTCGTTGAGTCGCTCCCGCTTGAGCAACACGGTCGAGAACGACTCACCGTCCTTGGGACGCTCGGTGACGGGCAGTTCAGCCCACAGGGCGCGAAGCTCTTCGGCCGTCATCAAACCTGATGCGACGACCGCTTTCCCGAATTGTTCGGCGGTGAGTGCCACGACGCGGTCCGGGGGTTCGGGACAGAGTCATTGAAACACCCATCATAGTCGGGGGGAGGCTAAGCGTAAATCATCGGGTTGCCCGAAAACTCGCAGTCATCCCCTCGTTTCAGTGTCGATTGCCAAACAGTCCGGTGGCGTACCAAATACCGTTGCGCCCCAGGCGAATGTCGTAACCGAAGAACGGCTGCCGCGCGCGCACCGCGCCCCAATGCCCCGACGACTGCCGCCACGAGTGAACACAGTCGACCGCCGCGTCGAGCAGCGTCTCGCGCGGCCAACTCTCGGCCACGACCTCCTGGGCCAGCAGACCGCGCGGCAACTTAGCCGTGATGCGTTGAAAACGCGAGTCCCAATTGTGGTGACCCTGCACCTGAATGCGCGCCTGATGATCGCTATGTTGACCTGCCTCGCCGCTCAGCTCCGGATGAACTTCTCCCTCGGTGCTTTGCGGCGCCTCGGGATGAATGCGCACGGCGAACACCATGGTCCGCTGGGTCAACGTGCCACTGGGCAGCGTAAGCAGCACGCTGACATGTGCGGGGTCGAATCGATAATACTTCCCTTGCACAAATGGCAACACACTAACCACTTGCCGAAAATGCTCTTCATCTCGATTCACCAAATCGATGACCGCGAGCCCTTCGTGTCCGTGCAGTTCGGCGAACGCCTCGTGATCGATGAGCCGCGTCGCCGCATCATCGAGCTGGATTTTGTCGTGAACCGAGAGGCGGCACAGCTCGAACGACTTCAACCGCTCAAGGACCTGTGGATCGGCTAGGCTTTGCGTCTCGAAGGCCGTGCGATACTCGGTCGGCTCGTCCTCGCGAAAGTACACGAGCAGCATCCGCCGCGCGAGCTTTGCGCGTTCGACCGCTTCGTCATAGCGGGTGTGCCATGTGAGCCCCTCGTCGGCTCCGACCGCGGGCGAGACAAGCAACGAACTCAGAAGCAAGGCCACGCTCAGCACACGTTGGGGCATCCCGTGTTTCCGGGGGCAGATCATCGGCAGGTGTCCTGAAAATCGAGGCGAACGGAGCAGAAATAAGTGGGTGGGGTCGCGGAGCAGGCGGGTGGAGGCAAAGGTGAGCAACTCGTTCGATCACGAACTTGTTGCCCTGCGGCGGGTTCGATCCAGAACCGTCGATCCGCTCGCTTGCGGGTCGTTTATCGCCGGGGCATTTCCAGCCGCAAAAAAGAACTTCCGTTGACTTTTATGACTCGGCGGACTCTAACGGGTGGTAAATCAGGGTTTTACAGGTGGGTTGGACAAAATCAGTTATCCGGTCCCACTACGTCCCACACAGCCCAACTTGGCCAAATCCGACTGCCTCGGAGGCAGCCAGACTATCTATATGGCGACTCGCGGTGGAGTTTATCGATTGCGAAAGGGATTGCGTATGCGGTACCAAGGAAATCTGATCCTAGCGGCCACGCTCGCGCTCTGCACCCACCCGGCTGGATATATCCAGCACCCCCAATGCCTCGCCGCCGAGGCCCAACCCACCCCCTGGGCCCAACTATCGGCTAAGGCCAAATCGCAGTTTCAACCCATTACCGATCAACACGTTAACGATGCCCGCAACACCCTCCAAAAGGTCGTCCGTCGACTCGACGCCTACCTGGCCGAGAACGGCGACAATGGCGATGCTTGGCGCAAATACTTGGGCTGGGAGATGCTCCAGCAGCAGCTCGACCCCAAGAGTGAACTCAACGTGGTCGGGCTCGAAGAGGTCAACCGTCGCTTTACCGGCGGCTACAGCGGCTTGGAACTCCGATGGTTCCGCGACGTCGTCGAGCCGCTGCGCCGTTATACCGATCTGCTTGAGGCGCGGTCGAATACCGAGCTGAAAGCGCAATACGAAGCGCAACTCGATGTGATCGCGACGACAGCCCTGACGGTCGAAAAACAGCCGACCGTGGCCGACGTGGCCAAGCTCTCCGAGGCGGTCGGTTTCTTGCGCACACTCGGCACTGCCCCGCAAGTGGTCGAGGCGGTCGAACAGCGATTCTCGCAGCCGAACTTTTTCTTTCAGACCTCGGCCCTTTTCCTGCGCTCGGGCATCGAACGCGATCTGAACGATGAACTCGAAATCTGCGAGTGCCAAGGAAAGACCTTTGTGAGCGGCAAGGGAACCACTACCGGCAAGCTGTCGTTGAATCTGATCCCCAGCCCCAACCAGGGCTTGTTTGAAACGGTGCTCGACGGCGTCACGCATACCCAAGCGACGGCGGTCAAGCAGCCGGCAATCGTCTGCACGGTTGGCCGCACCTCGCTCTGGGGCCGCAAGACGCTGCAAGTCAACAGCGAGGCGGTCAGCACCGCCGACGCCGAGGCGACGGCCGACACCGACTTGCAAGTCACCGGCATCGGCTCGACCAAGGGCGGGCCGGTCGGCCGCATCGTGCTCCGCGTCGCGCCCAAGGCGGTCGCCAAAGAACTCCCCAAGAGTCGCGCCCAGGCCAACTTCAAAGCGCAGCGCATGCTGAAAAGTCGGCTCGACAGCGAGGCGGGCAAGACGGTCGCCGAGGCCAACACGAACTATCAAAACAAGCTCCGCTTGCCACTCACGCGGTTCCATGCCTTTCCGCGGCTGTTCAACTGGCACACCACGCACGACAACGTCGCGCTGACGCTGGGACACGACCTGCGTAACCGGCTCTCGGCGCCCAGTGCTCCGCCCGAGCTGAGCGGCACGCCCGACATGGCCCTGCGGCTGCACGAGTCGTTCATCAACAACTACACGCAGAGCATTCTCGGCGGCCGCAAGCTGCGACAAGAAGACGTCGAGTCGATGTTGGTGAACCAGTTTGGCGAAGTGCCCGAGAAAATGAAGCAAGACAAGGACGAGGAAGAGAAGGGCCCCTGGTCGGTGACCTTCCCGAACGAAAACCCAGTGACGATCCACGTCGACGACAACCTGTTGGTGTTCACGTTCCGCGGCAGCCGTTATACCAGCGGCGATCGTTCGTTCGGCGCCATGAACGTCACGTCCCGCTACCAATTAGCCCACGACGGCCGGACGGTGCGCGCGACACGCCAGGGGGACCTGGAAGTCGTGCCGCCGAATTTCAAGCCGGGTCAAACGCTCAGCCCGCGCGACACGGTGCTGCGCAACTTGCTTCGTAAAAAGTTCACCAAGCTGTTCGACGAGCAAATCGTGCTCGACGCCATCAAGCTGCAAGGGGCATTCGAGAAGGCCGGGGCCCTGTACGCCACGCAGTGGAAAGCCGATAATGGCTGGGTGCTCGTCGGCTGGCAGCGTCAGCCTCAGCCGGCGACCGCCGCGGTCACGATCGCCCGTTGATCGGCGACTGCGCGGCGTTGCCCCCCAGGCCGACGTTTTGTAGAGCGCCAGAGGATTTCCATGCCCTCCTGGGTTGATATCGAATTCGAGTGTCTGCCGTTGCGTTCGATTGGCCGGCTCGACGTGCCGCTGGACGCATCCCCAAAATTCCGGCAAAAGTGCGAACGGATCAAGGCCGCGCTCGATCGTCACGGCTCGCACAACAGCTATTACTTGCACAATGCCCAGTGCAAGTTTTTTCTCACCAACTCGACCGAGGTTGGCGCGCTTGAGTTCGCGTTCGAGGGGACGATTCTGACCGACGACCTCGATCAAAAGTCACTCGACGCCGTGCTCGACGTGCAGTTGCTGCGCGAAACGTGCGACTGGCTCACCGAGCCGGTCGTGGCCTGGTTCAAACAAACCGTCGCCCGCGCAGCACTCGTCGAGTTCGACCGCTACATCGCCGCCGGCGACTTAAAGAAAGCGATCGAGCGTCTCGAAAAGCTCCAGGCCGAGGTCGACCGACAGGGTGGCTACATGGGCATGTACTTGTAGAGACCGCGAAGCGCCGCGCTCTACGCCTTCGGTCCGGCGGCGAGTATCGAACCCGACGCCAGATCGACGTACTTGCCGATGTTCTTCGCGAACAACTGCGCCACTTGCTGCGCGGTTTGCTGATAGGCCGAGGCGTTGCTCCAGTGCTTCCACGGCAACAGCACCTCGTGGGGCACCGAGGTGCATCGCGTCGGAACCTGCAAGCGAAAGATCGGGTCTTCGACCGTCTCGGCCTGGAGCAGCTCGCCGTTGTGAATCGCGTCGATGATGGCCCGCGTTTGTGCGAGGGGCATGCGTTTGCCCACCCCGTGTCGCCCACCGACCCAGCCGGTGTTGACCAACCACGCCTGGGCACCATGCTGCTTCATCCGTTCAGCCAGCATGGTGGCATATTTCGTCGGATGCCAGACCAAGAAGGCCGCGCCAAAGCAGGCCGAGAACGTGGCCTGCGGCTCGGTGACTCCCATCTCGGTGCCGGCCACCTTGGCCGTGTAGCCGCTAATGAAGTAGTACATCGCCTGATCGAGCGACAGTCGGCTAACCGGGGGCAACACGCCGAATGCGTCGCAGGTCAGAAACACAACGTTCTTGGGATGCCCGCCAATGGCCGGTATTTTCGCCCGCGGTATGAACTCGATCGGGTAGCTGACGCGGGTGTTCTCGGTGATCGCCTCGCTGGCAAAGTTCACTTTGCGCGTTTTATCATCGATCACCGTATTTTCGAGGATCGCGCCAAAGCGAATCGCGTCGTAAATCTCGGGCTCGCGTTGCGCGCTCAGATTGATGCACTTGGCGTAACAGCCCCCTTCGATGTTGAACACTCCCTCGTCGCTCCAGCCATCTTCGTCGTCGCCAATGAGTCGGAGATGCGGATCGGCCGAGAGGGTCGTCTTGCCCGTGCCGCTCAGACCGAAGAACAACGTCACGTCGCCGCCGTCCCCCTCGTTGGCCGAGCAGTGCATCGACAGCACGCCATGCTTGGGCATCAAGTAATTCATGATCGTGAACACGCCCTTTTTCATCTCGCCGGCGTACTCGGTCCCAAGGATCACGAACTCGCGCAGCTCGAACGACAACTCGACGCACGTCTTGCTCGTCATCTGCTGTGTGAAACGGTTGGCCGGGAACTCGCCGGCGTTGAAGATGACGTAATCGGGCGTGCCAAAGTCCTCGAGCTCCTCGGCCGTCGGACGAATGAGCATGTTGTGCATGAACAGGGCGTGGTAGGGTCGCGCACAGATGACGCGCACCTTGAGCCGGTGGTTCGGGTCCCAGCCGGCAAAGCCGTCGACGACATACACGCGCGGCCGGAAGTTGAGAAAGTCAATCGCCCGCTGTCGGTTGATCAAAAAAGCGTGCTCACTCAGCGGAATGTTGATGTCGCCCCACCAGACGTCATCGGTGCTGAATGGATGATCGACGACCCGTTTGTCTTTGGGGCTGCGACCGGTCTTGCTGCCGCTGCGGCTCATCAGCGCGCCGGTCGAGGTAATCACCGCCTGGTCGTAGGTCACGGCCTCCTCGTAAAGCCGGGCCGGTGCCACGTTCCGCTGCACCTGCGGGGCCACGATGCCGTAACTGCTCAGATCAAATCCGCTATCCATCGTCGCTTCTCCTCCACGTCGGGCCCCGATTGCTCGCACAGGCAAGCTCAGCGCGCAAGACTGAGCTGCTCCTCGGTCATTGTCCGAAAGCGCGTCCAAAATAATAGGGGGCCCTGCTCGCCCGGCCTGCCGATTCTCTCGCCGGGTGTGACGTGATCGCACAGTTGCACAGCGACGCTAGCACGAGGTCGTCTTGACACGTGCGCGGGGTTTGCGTATTCCTTCGCGGCTTTTCTTCATTTCCCCGGCTCGCGTGTCGTCGTCCGCGCCCATCATGCGTTCAGGTCGAAGCTCTATTGCGCCTTGTTCGACTGCGCGTCGCGCAGCCCTGGGCATGCTCTGCCTGGGGCTCAGTTGCTGGCTGGGCTGCTCGACGACGCAATACGTCAAGCTGCGTCACGTGCCGGCGAATGTGCTGGGCGACTCGTTGGCCTGGGCCAGCGTCAAAAAGCCGTTCGAGCCCACGCCGCGCTCGCTGCAAGTGCTCCGCGCCAACGATTTGCTCGATGAATTGAAAGAGGATCCACACCAACTGTTGACCGACCTGCAACGGACGATCGAACTGGATCCGTCGGCCGAGAAGATTTATGCCTACGCCGAACTGAGCTATCGGGCGGGCCAGGGGAGCGCGGCCAAGAACCCCCAGGCCGCGCTCGATTATTTCGGCGCGGCCGTCGCTTACTCGTATTTGTACCTGTTCGACGACAACCTCGCCGCCCTCCGCAACCCTTACGATCCGCAGTTCCGCGGCGCGTGCGATCTGTACAACGCCGCGCTCGAAGGCGCGCTGCGGATCGTGCTCAAAAGTCAGCCGTTGCGGCCCGGCTCGGTGCTGAGCATCGAGACCGCCACGCAAAAGTTCGACGTCACCGTGATGCTGCGCTGCAGTCGCTGGCATGCCGAGGATTTCGACCGCGTCGAGTTCGCCAACGACTACGAAGTCCAAGGCCTGACGAACATCAATCACACCTACGGGCTGGGCGTGCCGCTGATCGCCCTGCAGAAGCGACATGCCGACAGTGACGTGGCCGAGAAGTATTACCCGCCCGGCTTGAGCTTTCCCGTGACCGCGTTCTTGCGTCTGCTGCCAGACGAAGACGACGCCACGCAGCCCTCGGGGCACCGGCATCGCGCGGTGCTCGAGCTGCACGACCCGATGGGCGCGAGCGACACATCGGTGGGGCCGCGCCTCGTGCCGCTGGAAACCGATCTGAGCACTCCGCTGGCTTACTTCTTGCAGACGGCGTCAAAGTCCAAGGGCTCCGAGCTGCCCGTGAGCCTCGAGCAGCTCGCAACCCTCGGGTTGTTGCGGCCCGACAAGAGCCAGGCCATTCGCGGCCTGTACCTGCTACAGCCCTACGAACCCGAGAAGATTCCGGTCGTGCTGGTGCATGGCCTGTGGTCAAGCCCGCTCACGTGGACCGAAATGTTCAACGATCTCTGCGGCGATCGCGACCTCCGCGCGCGATTTCAGTTCTGGTTCTACCTGTACCCGACCGGACAGCCGTTCTGGAGCAGCGCGGCCCAATTCCGCGAAGACCTGGCCGCGATGCGCGCGACGCTCGACCCCTCCCGACAAGAGCAAGCACTGGATCAGATGGTGCTTGTCGGCCATAGCATGGGGGGGCTCGTCTCGCGTCTGCAATCGGTTTACAGCCATGACGACTTCTGGCATTTGTGCAGCGATCAGCCGCTCGATAGCCTGCAAGCCTCGGCGGAGACGAAAGCTAAAATTCGCTCGATGAGCTATTTCGAGCCCAATCCCTCGGTCAAGCGGGTCGTGACGATTGGCACGCCCCATCGCGGCAGCAAATTCGCCAGCGATACGGTTCGCTTCGTGAGTCAAAAGGTCATCCACCTGCCCGACATGATGTTCAAAGAGCAGATCATTCGCGATAACCCGGGGGCGTTCAAAGAGACAAGCCTGCTCAACTACCGCACGAGCATCGACTCGCTGGCACCCGAGTCGCCGATTTTTCCCGTCTTGCTCGAAGCCGAACGAGGCTCGTGGGTCACGTACCACAACATCGTCGGCGTCGCGCCGCAGCAGTCGCTCTTGGGCAAGGTGGCCAAGGAAGGGGATGGCGTCGTGAGCTACGAAAGTGCTCACATCGACGAGGCCGTGTCGGAGTTGATTGTCCCGGCCGATCATATAGACGTGCATCGCCATCCGCGCGCCATTTTGGAGGTGCGTCGAATTTTGCGCGAGCATCTGGCGACGCTGGGCGTTTCCCCTTTGCCTTCGCCGTCGTTTGCAACCGCGCCGCAGAAGGTTGTGTTGCCGCAGAGGGTCGAGGCGCCGCGCTCTCCAGTCGCATCGCCTCCGGTCAAGTCTGAGATCATGACCACGAGCGCCGCCACGACTCTGCCCGACATCGTTGACTAGCGCGGGTCGCCCACCCTTGGCCGCAGTGACCGTGTGAGCATCTTCAAAGTTGGTCAATCATCGGATCTGGCATCCAGGGCATCATTCAGCGGGTGGCTGGCGGTTTGCGTCTGCAAACCCCGG
>CAZZBK010000171.1:0-10701 GCA_964652155.1 uncultured Planctomycetaceae bacterium
GGCTATTTCTTCTCGTTCTGTTGCAATTGCTTCCCCAACATCGCGGGGACAAAATTGTTCAGATCGGTCCAAAAGGTCCCCTGGCCCGCGTAGACCAAGTTGAGCTTGATATCGCTCGGCAACGAGTTGGCGAAGACCCAGAGGTTGTACGCCTCGCCCGAGCCGAAGGCCTCGACGGCCAGCTTGAACTTTTGGGCTTGCGCCTCTTGCAGCATCCGTTGGGCGTTGGCTTTCGCCTGGCCTTGCAGGATCTGGGCGTCTTTTTCTTGCTCGGCGGTTTCTCGATCGACGGTCGCCACGAGCTTGATCGTCTCGGCGCGGGTTTCCTCGGAGGTCTTTTGCCCCTCGGCAATCGTCTCGGCGACCTTCTTTTCGGTCTCGACCTTGACGCGGCCGGTCTCCAATTCCACTTTCCGCTCGGCCTCGCGCAGGTCGGCTTCGAGCTTGGCCGTTTGCTGTTCCGCCTCGCGGGTCAATTGCAACTCGATGGCGATATTCTTGTTCTGGATCGGCACGCGCACATCGGTCGGAATGTAAATGTGCCGCACGAGTCCATAGAGCAGCGTGACGTGGTTCTTTTCCATCACATCATGAAACAGCTTTGAGACGTCGTCCTGGAATTGCTGCCGCGACTCGCCGACGAGCAACTCGACGGCTCCCTTGGTCGAGCCTTTTTCGCGGCAGATGCTCTCGATCTGCGGCAAAACGAGCCGTTCTTCGGCGGCATGCACCGTGCCGTAGACCTCGACCAAGTGCGGGGCCTGCTCGGGCAGAATGCCCCAGATGGCCGTGAAGTCCATATTGATCGGAAAACCGTCGTTGCTCGGAAAGTTAATACCCGACGCCGCGTCGGCCACGCTCGGCTCGCCGGCGTCATCAAACACGACATTTCCTTTCGCGTCGGTCTTTTTGACCACGGAGACGCTCTTCTCGCGATAACCGATCTCGACAATGTCGACCTTCCGCTCATAGGGGTTCAGCGGATAGATGCCCGGCTGGAGAACGTCTTTTTGCACGCCCGGTACCGCGCCGGTCAGTGGATTGTCCGTCAGGTTGGTGACCACGCCGCAATAGCCGGTGGGGATGCTGACCCAGCCGGAGTACTTGGGCTGCCCAAGCGACATATCCATGTGCGTGTCTTCGATTTTGAAGTCATACGCCTCGGGATTGACACGGTATCGGCCGGGGCCAAAGACTTTGCGCAAGATGCCGCGTTGCTTGGCTGAGCCCAGGTCCCCTTCGATCACGACGTTGCTGCCTTGGTTCAGCTCTTCGCCGATCTTGCTGGTGGCGATGCCGACCTGGCAGATAATCGATTGCGGATCAAGTCGCTTGTTGGGCACGGGTTCGATGACATGGTCTTTGATCGGGTCGCCGCGATCCCACCAGATGGGACAGTAGAAATGGCGACCCGGCCCCAGCATCGTTTCGAGCACGCCGACCTCACCTTCTTCGTAGCGTGCAAGCCGCGTGGAAGGGCGTGACTTGGCCGAACCGAAGACCAGGGGACCCTTGTAGGTCAGCTTCAGGCTGTAGCCGGCCGGGACCCAAACGCGATTCACGGTCCAGTGGAATGCCGTGCCACCGACGAGCAGCAGCAACGCGACATAGCCCCAGAACCTGAGTGAGCGTGGCGTCATTTTTTTCATGGTTTGTTCCCCTGGGCGGGTTTGGTGTTCGGCGCGGCGATTTCGGGCGGCACGGCAAACGAGCGGAAGATGTCCATGATCGGACTGTCCGCCGTGTTGGCCATGATCGACTTGTAGGCAGGCGCAATCTTCTGATAGAGCACATAGCGGGCGAACTTGATGCCGTCGCCGTCGAAGGCCGCGACCGACTGTTTCCACCCGGCGGCCTCGGCCTCGTTCGAGAATTGCACGACCTTGGCCGCCGCCTCGCCGCGCGACTCGATCGCCGCCGCCTCGTCCTTGGCCGCCTCAAGTTTCAATTTGGCGACCGCGAGTTCCTGATTGGCCAGCGTCACGGCCACCTGCTGTTTTTGCTGCGCCTCGGTGGTCAGTTTGACGACCTGCTGAGTCGCCTGCACGATCGATTGCTTCTGCTTGACCAGTTCGGTCTGAATGGCCAGTTCCTGCTCAGCGATTTGCTGCTTGGTCTGTTGCAGATATTGTTCCTGCTTTTGTTTGGCGATCTCGCGGGTTCGCAACGGCTCGGCGATCTTGTCGGGGGGCCGGACACGCGTGATCTGGGCGTCGACAATCTCGACCCCCAGCGTCTCGCAGGCCTTGACCATGTCGGCCCTAAAGCGTTCGGCAAACACGGTGCGCGTCGTCCCTTGGATTATCTCACGCCCCAGGTTATTCGAGCCTTGCAGGCGACAGAACGACCGGGCATTGGGCAGAATGATCTTGTGCCGGATCTCTTCGTCAATCGTGTCGGGCAGACCGTCGTTCTTGAACTCGTTGTAGAGCACGAACACCTCAGAGGCCATCTCGGGCTTCACGCGAAACTCGACAATGCCGTCGAGACTGACCCAAAAGCCGTCCTTGGTCGGAAAGCCCAGGTCGCGATCTTCGGCCAGATCGATCCGCTGTCGCCGGCAGTCGACCAGATTGACGCGCGTCACAAACGGGTTGAGGTAATAGGTGCCGGGGTCGAGCGTTTTTAACTGCACGCCTCGCTCACCCTCGTCGACCGTCGTGCGATTGGGGTTCTTGGGCATCGGTCCAGCCAGGTGGGTCACCACCCCTTTGTAACCGGCGGGGACCGTGACGGGGTCATAAAGGTCGATCCGCACAGCGTAGGGATTGATCGGATAGCGGCCCGGCTCCAAGGCCTTGGGCAAAATGCCTTTCTGCGTGGGCTCGACCGCCAGAAACTCGCCATTGGGCAGGTCTTCGCCATAGAGGCGCGTCATCACGCCAATCTTGCCCGAGGGTACCTCGAACTGCGGCACAATCTCCCATTCCCAGTGGTATGGGTTGTAGAAGTAGCGTCCCTCGCGGAGCACTTCGAGTTGCACCCCCTTGTGCTGCTCGCTGGGGGCAATCTCGTCCGAGTTCTCGATGTCCAGGCCCGTCTTGCGCACCAGCACGGCCACCTGTCCAGCGGGGACTTGAATGCGGCACATCTGATACGTCAGCGTGGCCACGATGAGCAGCAGCGGCACGGCGGCCACGAGCAAGAGCTTAAGAGCGTTGCGGTTCGCGCCGTCGCCACCACGACCAATGTCAATGACCGACATGAGAGCCTCTTTTGATTGCCAGGTGTTGCGAGACGTGTTTCACTCGATCGACCAATGCCTAGCGCGCGGCGACCCGCGGCGGCTCTTCAACCCCCAGCCGCTTCATCTTCTTATACAGCGTGGTGCGATTAATGCCCAGCGCATCGGACGTGGCTTGTCGATTCCAGTCATGCTCTTCGAGCACTTGAATGAGAATCTGACGTTCCGGGCCTTCCAAGGCGCTCTTGAGCGCCTTGCCTGGCGGCATGTCGACGCTTACCGGCACCGTGTTGAGCACGCTCGGCGGCAAATCGTCGAGCCGCACGACGTCGCTCTTGCCCAACAGCACGGCCCGCTCGATAACGTTTTGCAACTCGCGCACGTTGCCCGGCCAGCGATAACGTTGCAAGGCATTGAGCGCCTCCTCGCTGAAGCCGTTCACCTTTTTGCCCGACTCGCTCACGACCCGCGCGAGAAAGTGTTCGGCCAGCAACGGGATATCGGAGAACCGCTCGCGTAGCGGCGGCAGCTCGATGTTGATCACGTTGACACGATAGAACAGGTCTTGCCGAAACCGCCCCGCGGCCACGAGCGCCTCGAGGTGTTCGTTCGTGGCAAGCACGACCCGCGTGTCGACGTGGAACGTCTTCGATCCGCCCACCTGTTCAAACTCGAACTCTTGCAGCACGCGCAGCAACTTGACCTGCAAGCCGGGCGTGGCCGTGCCGATCTCGTCCAAGAACAGCGTGCCGCTGTCGGCCTGCTTGAACTTGCCCTGCTTGTCGACCGTCGCGCCCGTAAAGGCTCCCGCCACGTGGCCAAACAGTTCGCTCTCCAAAAGCGTCTCGGGCAGCGCGCCGCAAGCCACCTCGACAAACGGCTGGTCGCGCCGACTGCTGCGGCGATGAATGGCGCGGGCGAGCAACGACTTGCCCGTGCCGCTCTCCCCCGTGATGAGTATCGTGGCCCGGGTGTCCGCCACGCTCTCGATCATGTCGTAGACCTTGCGCATGCGCTGATCGTGGCCAACGATGTTCTCCAGGCCAAATCGCAAGTCGAGCTGCTGCTTGAGCTGCTTGTTCTCTTCGATGACGTGCCGCGTGTTGAGTGCCCGCTCGATGGCCATCTCGAGCTCTTCGTCGATGAGCGGCTTGGTGAGCATGTCGAACGCGCCGGCCCGCAGGGCGTCGATCGCCGTGTCGACCGTGCCGTAGCCGGTAATCAGGATCACGGTCGTGTCGGGATGCTGCTTGCGGCAGTCTTCGAGCACGTCGAAGCCGTCGTCCTCGCCAAGCCGTATGTCGCACATGACCAGATCGAACGTGCGTCGCTTAAAGGCCGCGTTGGCCGTGATGCGATTGACGGCCGTTTCGACCTCGTAACCCTGGCCACGCAACCAATCTCCCATCGACTCCAACAGATGGCGATCGTCGTCGACGAGCAGTAACGAAGCACGCTTGGGTTGGGCTTTGGTCTTCACAAAAAACCTCACGCAGGGGCAATGAGTTAAGTCAAATTCATCAATCAAGGAACCCCTCAGGGAGTGCGTCCGGGCAAGCTGCCTCCGTTGGTAAAACGGGCATCTAGGGGGAATGGATCCGTCGCCAATCATCTACGTCACAGGTTGCCAGACGTCAACGAATGAGCGAAATCGCCTCACGCAAACCTAGCTCAACGCGGCCACGGCAGCATTTTCGCCCCGCATCGGCTAGGCAATACCGCTATAATCCCTACATGTGGTTCGATGTCCGCCACACATGGGCTGCCGCCTGGGGCTGTTCACCCCACATTGGGACGGTGGCAAACCTCGCCCATTCGAGCTACCTTAAAGGCAATTCTCAGCTATGGTTAGATTAGCTGTGTACGAATATAAGATGACGGTTCGATCCTTGCGATGTCGGCACTTTTGACTTGGGAGACGATGACACTATGGCTGTTCGATTGGTGATTGCCGACGATCATGAGCTCGTCCGTTCGGGGATCGTGAGCCTGCTCGAAGGGGCCGACGTTGAAATCGTCGCGCAGGCCGCCAGCGGTCCCGAGGCCGTCGAGCTCTGCCAGCTGCACAAGCCCGACGTGCTGCTGCTCGACATTCGCATGAAAGATACCGACGGCTTGACCGCCCTTGAGGAAATTCGCAAGAAGGCTCCCGAGGTCAAGGTGCTCATTTTGTCGACCTACGACAACCCGACCTACATGGCTCGAGCCCACGCCCTGGGAGCCAGCGACTATGTGCTCAAGGGGTCGAGCCGCGACCAGTTGCTCGGCGCGCTTGCGGCGGTCGTGGCGGGCGAAGCCCCTTCGAAGTTCGGCGAATTGCAAAAGGTCGCCGGCACCATGTCGGTGCGCCAAAAGCAAGTCGACGACGAAGTGCAACTCACCCATCGCGAGACCCAAGTTCTGCGGCACCTCGCCCTGGGACTGAGCAACAAGGAGATTGCCCAATCGCTCTCGATCAGCGTCGAGACCGTCAAGGAGCACGTGCAGCACTTGCTCCGCAAGATGGACGTCGCCGACCGCACCCAAGCCGCCGTCTGGGCCGTACGCAAAGGACTGGTGTAGGAAATGATGAATGCGGAAAGATGAATGATGAATGTCGAGCGCTACCGCGTGAGCGTTCTTCTTTCATCATTCCGCATTCATCATTCATCTTTTTTTCTACCATTGCGCTGCTCTCCCAATCAACCGCCGCACGAGCCCGATCTGTCCGGCGTGCAACATCTCGTGTCGCGCGCACCAGCACAGTGAACCGAACTTCGTGTTGAACAGCGGATGCCCTTTAATGGGTGGTTCGTCGAGCTGCTCGTCGCGCAGTTGGGATAATTCCTCGAGCGCCTGACGATGCAGTCGATCGAACGTCGCGCGAATCTCGGTCATCGAGGGATACGCGGCGGCTTGCGCGCTGGGCGTCGAGCCTTTGCCAAACTGCGTCAAAAACTCCGTCGAGATCAATGCCCCGTCGGTGGGCCGTTCGCCGCGAACGCGCTCGAGCAGGAGCCGATAGTGGGCCATCGCCAAATGGCCGACCTGCCAGGCAATATGCGTCACGCCCTCCGTGGGCTGACGAAACCACTCGTCGTCGCGCAGGTCGTCGATCAGACGTTGCGTGTACTGTCGCGCCGCGCGAATCTCGGTCAGGGCACATTCCAATCGGGTCATGGGTTCGGCTTCCTCGCACCGGCCTGAATAATATCCGCTGCCGCTTAGGACAAAGGAGCTTGATCGAATTTCACGGTCGCTTCCGGAGACACGATAACGGTCGGGGCGATCGGAGCAACTAACTTTTCAGCGAGCTGACTTTCCAGTTGTTGAAAATAGGCAACGACCTTGCGGGGGTCATGGCCGACTTGCGCTGAAATCCGCTCACGGATTTCGCGAAGTTCCGCCATCACAGGATCAGGTTCGACTGGTTTCATCATCCCCTCCGAGAAGTTCGAGCGGTGTAACCAAGGCTGGCACAAACAATCCGAGTAGAGTATTGATGCGTCGGATATGACCGAATTTATTCGCATTGGCGATATGGAGACAATTCCATGTTACGAGAAAATCGCACTTATGGAATGACGCCAGTGCCAAATGCAACGCGTCTCCCACCGGATTGGCCGGCATGACCTTGTGATGGATGTAACTATCGACGATTTCAGCTATCTCATCACTCACGGAGAGAACCGGCAGGCCACGAATGAGTTCCAGCCGTTCGGCGCTTCGTTCCGCGAGACCCATCAGCAACTCTCCGATGACCGCTGAACTGACAACCAATTCATACCGCAGCGGAGCCGTTGACCACCATTCCCTCGTCCAATCTCGGCGGGCGACGATATTGGGTTGCGACCGTTGCTCGCAGTAAAAACTGGGAATCGAAGTCTCGACGTACACCCGGGGTTTTGTCATGTTCTTGATCTTGCTCAACTCGTTACCCGATTTTCAGTATAGCCACCCCCAGCAGCCACGGAACTGCCTCGACCTCGCGTGCCCTACAGGATGCCCAAGCTCTCCGTGATTATTCCACTTCGGCTCACACCCTGCGCGGCAAATTGTACCCGGTTCTGCTATACTAAATTCCGCGGCTCGACGCCCCACGCACCTTGGCGTCGAGCCGGACCGTAAAGTACGTCTGCGCGCCAGCCCCCCGTGCTACGATCAAGCGACCTGACAGGATCGTCTCGTGCGATCGATCGCTCCTCACGCGCTGCTGTTGGATGCGGCGCCGAGCTTGCTCGGCGCGCGACGCGATCCCCTCGTCCGAGCATGCCGCCGAGGCTTATCGCTTGTGGTGCTCGTGTGTCTGACGCTGCTCCCGTCGCCCGTCGGGGCTGTCGAAGTCGACGAGGCCGTTAAGCTGTATCAGGCCGGTCAGTACGCCGAGGCCTTGCAGGCGACCGACGCGGCCACCAAGGAATTTTACACCGACGTGCGTTGGTGGCGGCTGCGGCTTGAATGCCTCGACACGCTCGGCCGCTACCGCGAAGGGGCCGACGCGGCCCGGCTCGCCCTTCGCCGCTATTACACCGACGCCCCGCTCCGCGTGCTCGGCTACCACACGCTGCGCCGCTGTGGCGACCCCGCCGGGGCCCACGCCCTGCTTGAAGAATTGCTCCGCATCGCCGCGCGGGCCCCGTGGCAGTATCGCACCGCCGAGGACCGTGTCTGGCTCGGTCGAGCCGCGGTGCTCCTGGGTGCCGATGCCCGCGAGGTGCTCGAACAGTTTTACGACCAGGCCAAGAAAGATAGCCCCGAGCTGCGTGAAGGCTATCGGGCGACCGGCGAACTGGCGCTGCTCAAGCACGATTTGACCGTGGCGGCCGAGACCTACCGCGCGGCGCTCAAAACCTTCGCCGACGATCCTGATTTGCTCGTCGGATTGGCTCAAGCGTTGCGAGAAGAGTCCCCCGCTGAAAGCCGGCCGCTGATCGACACTGCGCTCAAGCACAACCCACGCCACCTGGGCGCTCTACTCTGGATCGCCGAGGACGCACTCGCGCACGACGATCTGGCCGACGCCGCGGCGGTGCTCGACAAGCTGCTCGCGGTCAACCCGGCCCATCCGCGTGCCTGGGCGTTGCGGGCCGTGCTCGCGCATCTGCGTGCCGAGCCCGACGAGGAGCAGCGCTGCCGCGACTGGGCGCTCTGCTCGTGGGACGCTGACCCGGAGGTCGATCACACGATTGGCGAGAAACTTTCGGCGGCCTATCGCTTCGCCGAAGGGGCCGCGTATCAGCGGCGCTCACTCGCCTTCGAGCCGCAATTTCTCCCAGCCCGCACCCAGCTCGCGCAAGATTTGCTGCGGTTGGGCGAGGCCGACGAGGGTTGGCAGTTGGTGCAAGACGTGCAAGCGGCCGACGCTTACAACGTCGTCGCCTTCAACTTGGCCACGCTCCACGATCGACTCGAAAGTTACACGACGCTCGAATCACCCCACTTTCTCGTGCACATGGATCGCCGCGAGGCCGACGTCTACGGACCGCGTGTGCTCGATCTGCTCGAACGGGCTCACCAGACACTCGGCCAGAAATATCACTGGCGCGACGAGGGACGCATCACCGTCGAAATCCTCACTCGGCAAGAGGATTTCGCGGTCCGGACATTCGGCTTTCCCGGGGGCGACGGCATTCTGGGAGTCTGCTTCGGTCGGGTCATCACGGCCAACAGCCCTGCGGCCCTCGTCGGTCGCACGACCAACTGGGAGGCCACGCTATGGCATGAATACTGTCACGTCGTGACCCTGGAACTCACGCAGCATCGCATCCCGCGCTGGCTCAGCGAGGGGATCAGCGTCTACGAGGAACGGCAGGCCCATGCGACCTGGGGCAACCGTCTGAACCGCGACACGAGGCAAATGATCGTCGATGGGCAACTGACACCGGTCTCGCAATTGAACCAGGCCTTCCGCCGACCCCGCTCGGCCGCCCACTTCAACCTGGCCTATTACCAAGCTTCGCTCGTGGTCGAGTACCTTGTCGACCGCTTTGGCCACGACACGCTCTTAAAGATTCTCGCCGATGTCACGGCCGGAGCGCCGATCAACGACAGCTTGGAACGCCGTACGGGCTCGCTCGCCGCGCTCGATCAAGCCTTCGCCGAACATGCGCTCACGGTCGCTCAAGCCTATGGACCCAAGATCGACTGGAACGATCGCAACGTGCCGCCGCTCAAAGCCGACACGGTCGACACCATCGCCGCGTGGCTCAAAGATCGCCCGCAGCATTACCGTGGCCGGCTGCGATACGCCCAGGCGCTGATCGCCGAGCGTCGTTGGGATGAGGCCCGGCAGACCCTCGAGCCGTTGGTGGCCGACGCTCCGCAATGGGCCGGCGACGACAGCCCCTATTTGTTGCTGGCGCAAGTGTATCGCGAGCAGGGTGAGCTGCGAATGGAACGTGAGACGCTCACCGCGTCGGCCCAGCGCAGCGACGATGCCATCGAGACCTATCGCCGCCTGATCGAGTTGGCTAGCCAGGAGAACGATGCTCCGAGCATCGTGCAACACGTCGAACGCTACCTGGCCGTGCGACCGCTCGATGAGTTCCCCTATCGACACGCGGCCGAGAGCGGCGAGCGGGGCGGAGCATTGCCCGCGGCGATCCGCGCGGCTCGTGCGCTCGTGGCCCTCGATTTGGATGACCGCGCTGGGGCCCACTATCAACTGGCCAAACTGCTGCACGCGGCCGGCGAGCGCGACGCGAAACGCCACGCGCTGCTCGCCCTCGAAATGACCCCCCGCTTTCGCGACGCGCAGCGCCTGCTGCTGAAAATTGTCGCCGCCCAGGAGAAGCAACCGTGAGGATGCTGCTGAAATACACGACCGTCGCGGCGCTGATTATGTTGCTGGCCCTGGGCGTGGCCTGGGCGCAGCGACGCATGCCGCGGCGCGACGCGCACGTCGACCGCAACGGCGTCCCCGTCTGGGAAGTTGACTCCGAAATGCCCGACGAACTGTTCACATTCGTCCGCCTGCGCTACAACTCGTTCCAGCGCGGCCATGCCTGGGCGACCGACTATCCGGACGCCGAGTTGAATCTCTCCTACCGGCTGCAACAGCTCACCTCGCTCCGCGCTCATCCCGACGGCAAGGTCCTCGACGTCGACGACCCCGCGCTGTTCGATCATCCGTTCAGCTACATGATCGAGCCAGGCGACATTTACCTCTCGGCGAACGAGGCTCAGATTCTGCGACGCTACCTGCTCAGCGGCGGCTTTCTGATGGTCGACGATTTTTGGGGCGAGTACGAATGGGACAATTTCCACGCCGCGTTCAAGCAGATCTTTCCCGATCGCGAACTGGAAGAGCTCCCCCTGGAACACCCCGTCTTTCATTGCGTGTATGACCTGAAAGAGAAACCGCAGGTGCCGTCGATCGGCGCGGCGCACGCGGGCCGGTTCTCGGGCATCACGACCGAGCGCGAGGACGCGCGGACCCCGCACTACAAAGCCTGCTTCGACGACAAGGGGCGGATGATGATGATCGTCTGCCACAACACCGATCTGGGCGACGGCTGGGAGCGCGAAGGGGAAGACGA
>CAZZBK010000172.1:0-4915 GCA_964652155.1 uncultured Planctomycetaceae bacterium
TGCTCACCGAACTCACCAACGCCACCACCACCTATTCCGATCAGTCGGCGGCGTTCGGTGCCGCGCCAGCCGGTTCGCTATTGTCGACCGCCGCGAATAGCACACTGACCGGTAACTATAGTTATTACGTCACCTACGCTTCGAGCCCCGGGGGCCCGCCCGTGGGGACCGAGAGCCGTCCCTCGTTGCTGGTGGGCCCCACGAACGTCGTCGCGGGGCGAATTCAACTCAAGAACATTCCGTCGGTGCCGACCGATCCCAATTTCAATCAGGCGACCACGCCGGGCGTGCGACGCATTTATCGCAACTCGGCCACCAATCCCGATCAGTTTCATTTCGTCGGCGAAATCACCGACATGAGCACCACGACCTTTACCGACAGCGTGTCGGAAGCGACTTGGGCGACTCGGCCGGCGATCAATTTGAACGGCCCCATCGCGAAAACCAACACCAAGTTGGTCGACTTGCTGCAGCGCGGCGACACGCAAAGCACGCCTCTCTTTACGGTTGGCACGCTCAATTTCACTGGCAAGAAAGGGGGCCGCACGCTCGAAACCAAATCGCTCGCCATTGACGCCAACACGGACGTCAACGACCTCAAAGATTTTTTTAACCAGGCGCTGGGGATTCATCAAGATTCGGGGATTCCGTCCGATATTACGGGCACCCCGCCGGGAAGCAGCGTCTCGGCCGATGGACGTCTTCAGTTGGTAAGCAACAACGGTACCGACAACGCCGTCTCGATCGATACCAGCAGCCTCACGCAAACCATCTCGACCGGGGCGACGACCCAAATCAACATGAGCTTCAACCAAACGCAAGTCGCTAAAGGTGGCGGCGCCGTTGCCGACTTCATCGTCTACGACTCGCTGGGCATTCCGATGGGGGTCCGCGTCACCGCTGAACTCGAATCGCGCACCGATACCTCGTCGACCTATCGCTGGTTTGCCGACTCGAAGGACAACGATCCGCTCACCGGGGTCGGCATCGCGGTTGGCACTGGCCAAATCACGTTCGACAGCCAGGGGCACATCCTGTCGGTCGACAACAACAGCGTCAGCATCGACCGCAAGACCTTGCCATCGGCCTCGCCAGCCCAGTTCGATCTCGACTTCACCGGGCTCTCCGGCTTGGCCGCCAATCAGGCCTCGCTCTCGGCCACTGAACAGGATGGTTTCGCCCCGGGCAAGCTCACCAGCTACATCATCGGCGAAGATGGCGTCATCAAAGGGGTGTTCGATAACGGCACGCAACGCACACTCGGATCGATTCGGTTGGTGCGCTTTGCCAATCCCGGCGGGCTCGAACAACGCGGTCACAATCTCTATGCCGCCGGGGTGAATTCCGGACTGCCGGTTGAGGGGGATCCGGCGCAATCCGGTCTGGGGTCGATTGTCGCCGGTGCCATGGAGTTGTCGAACACCGATATCAGCAAGAGCCTGATTAATCTGATCACGGCGTCGACATCGTATCGCGGCAACGCGCGCGTGATTACTGCCGCTCAGCAATTACTCGAAGAGTTGCTCAATCTCAGATAGGTCCCACGAGCAACCGCGCTTCGATCGTCGCGATGATCTGCCGTGAGACATCGATCTTGGAACCCGCGAGCCGGGCGAGGATCTCGCCGCGCGGGTCCATGATCTCGACCTCGGTGTCGATTGCGTGCATGGCGTGTGGGCCATTGAGGACCATCAGGTCGCAGCATTTCTTTTCGAGCTTGGCCAGGGCCCGCAACCGCACGTCGTCGGTCTCGAGCGCGAAGCCGACGCACCACCGCGTGCCTTTTTTCGCGCCCAGCGTGGCGACAATATCGGGCGTTTCGATCAGATGCAGTTCCAGCGGCTCTCCGGTCTTGTGAATCTTGTCACTCGCGATGCGGCGCGGCCGGTAATCGCACGGCGCGGCGACGCCGATCAGCCCATGGCACGCCGAGAACTCCTGCTCGCACGCCGCGAGCATCTCTTCGGTCGAGACGACCCGCACGACGCGCGCCGCGGCCGGATACTCGACCTCGACCGGTCCGCTGACGAGCACCACCTCGTGGCCGCGGTCGAGCGCCGCCTGGGCGAGGGCGCAGCCCATCCGGCCACTCGAGGCGTTGGTTAAATACCGCACCGGGTCAAGGTACTGCCGCGTGGGACCCGAGGTGATGAGGATGCGCGCCATGGCTGGGCCGTTACGAGGGGGAGCCCAGTTGTTGCACGATCGCCGCCTGAATGGTCTCGGGCGAGGCCATGCGGCCCGCGCCGACTTGCCGACAGCTCAGCCAGCCCTCTTCGGGATCGATGATCTGCACGCCGTCGTGCCGCAGTTGGGCCACATTGCGCTGCACGGCCCCCTTGGCCCACATCTGGGCATTCATTGCCGGGGCGACGAGCACGGGTCCCTCGAACGCCAGGTACAACGTGGTGAGCAAGTCGGGGGCGAGTCCCTGGGCGGCCTGCGCGAGCAGATGCGCGGTCGCCGGCGCGATGCACAGCAGCTGCGCCCGCTGCGCGAGACCGATATGCGCGCCGAGCGGGAAGTCGTCGTTGTCGAACAGCTCGCTGTACACCTTGCGGCCGGTGAGGGCGGTGAAGGTGGCGGGGCCCACAAAACGCTGCGCCGCGGCCGTCATGATGACCGTAACCGCCGCGCCGGCCTGCACAAGCTGGCTGACCAGCGCCGCGGTTTTGAAGGCCGCGATGCCGCCGCTGACGCCGATGATGAGTTCTCGACCCTGGAGGCTCATGTCGCAGTCGACCCAGAAAAAAGCCCAAGGAGCTGCCGCGTCCTTGGGCTGGAATAACGCTTGTTGCGCCGAGCGCCCAGGCGTTTACAGTTCGTTGAGGTTCAGTTCCGGCGGTCCGCCGCCCGCCTCGGCGCTCTCGCCGGTAACGCGGAGAATGCCCGAGGTGTCGAGGAAGATTTTGTCTTGTTTGATTTCGGCCAACACGATTTGCATCTTGTCGGTCGTATCGATGTCGATCAGCGGGCGAGCGCCGGCATTGAGGGCGACCATCCGTTTTTGAATAAGGGTGGACAGCTTGAAACGGCCGCCAACCTTGTTGACGATCGACTCTTCGCGGAGTTCATCGAGCATGCGTGGGTATCTCCTGGTCGCAAAGCCCCGTCGCCTGTGTGCTGGTCATGACGCTCGTCATGGGCTACACATTCGATTCGAGAATGACACAAATTTCGTGGACGGCTTGATCCAGATCACGGTTGACGACCCGATAACGGTAACGGTCGGCGAGTAACATTTCGCTCTGGGCGGCAGCCAATCGCCGCTGGAGCGCCTCGGCCGATTCGGTACCCCGCCCTCGCAAGCGACGCTCCAGTTCTGCGAGCGACTCGGGGAGGATAAAGATCGTCAGCGCGTCGGGATAGGTCTCGAGTACCTGCATGGCACCGTTGACATCAATCTCCAAGACTACCCATTTGCCTGCCGCAAGTCTAGGGGCCACTTCGGCTAACAGCGTGCCGTACCAGTCGCCGCGGCCGTAAACCTCGAACGATTCCAGGAATTCTCCCGCGGCGCGTCGACGCAGAAACTCGTCGCGATCGAGGAAATGGTAATCGCGGCCGTCGACCTCACCCGGCCGGGGGGCGCGGGTCGTTGCCGACACGCTGGCCACGAGCGGACGCTGGCACCGCTCAAACATGTGCTTGAGTACCGTCGTTTTGCCCGAACCCGAGGGGCCCGAGATGATGACCAACCGACCGCTGCTGGACATGCTCGACTGTCGCGCGTTTATTCGATGTTTTGAATTTGTTCTTTGATCCGCTCGATCGCCGCCTTGATGTCGATCACATGGCGCGAGATCTGCGTATCGTTGGCTTTCGAGCCGATCGTGTTGGCCTCGCGAAACATTTCTTGGGTCAGAAACTCAAGCTTGCGCCCCGAACTCTCCGCCAAGGCCATGATGTCGTCGAACTGCCGCAGGTGACTGCGCAAACGGACCAACTCTTCCGAGATATCGCTCCGCTCGGTGAACAGGCTCACCTCGCGAACCAGGTCGGCCACGTTGACCGACACCTGATACTCGGCCAAGATCGGCTGCAATCGCTCCACCAGCCGCGTGCGATACGCCTCAGAGACTTGCGGGGCGCGGGCTTCGATGTGCGTCAGCTCGGCCGCGATCGCCTGGCAATTTGCCCGCAGGTCGGCCGCCATCGCCCGACCCTCGTCGGCCCGCATCTTGGCCAGGTTGTCCATCGCGGCGACAAGCGTTTGCTTGATCAGTGGCCAGTCTTTCTCGGCCTCTTCCGCCGTGGTGGTGTGCTCGGTCACCACCCCCGGCAACATCAACAACCGCTCCAGCGAGACCGGATCCGGCGCATGCCACTCGCGCGCCAACTCGTCGAGCTGTCGCCGGTAGCTGGTCAGCACGGCCATGTTGATCTGATAGTCATCCGAGGCTTTGGTGCGATCGACCCGCAGGTCAATTTGCAGCGTGCCGCGGCGAATTTGCGAGCGGATGACGTTCTCGATCTCGGACTCGAGCGCGCTGTATCCGTCGCCGCATTTGATCGACAGTTTGAAGTAACGGCTGTTGATCGTTCGCAACTCGACGCTCACCGCCACGCCATCGCGGTGCGTGTGAGCCTCGCCGAACCCGGTCATGCTTAGTAACACGGCGAATGACTCCCCATCACACGGACCGAAACGCGCCCTGCGGCAAACGCCACGCTTACTTCTTGTCGTCGGCGGGCTTGTCAGCCGGTTTCTCGCTGGCCCCCTTGGCGGGTGCGCCCTTTTCGGAACTCTTCTCGACCGGTGCGACCGGAGTCGAGGCCGCCGGGGGCGTCGCAGCCGGAGTCGAGGCAGCCGGAGCGGAACTCGCCGGGGCTTCACCCGACGGCGCGGCACTCTTGGTGGCCGGGGTTGTCGTCGTGTCGGCAGGCGTCGTCGCCGCCGGAGTCGTGGTGGTCG
>CAZZBK010000172.1:5015-10668 GCA_964652155.1 uncultured Planctomycetaceae bacterium
GTGGTCGCCGGAGTGGTCTTCTCAACGGCAGCCTTGGCGTCGGCGGCCGCCTTGGCCGCCTGCTTGCGACCTTCCTCGCCCAGGCTCGAGTCGAAGGCGTCCGGGTTGCCTGAGCCCGACACGCGAATCGCGGCGATCGACAGCAAAATCCAGATCGCGGCGACCACGATCGTGATACGGGTGAACAAATCGCCCGCCTTGGTGCCAAAGGCGCTCTGGCCACCCATGCCGCCGAGCGCGCCGGCCAAGCCGCCGCCCCGTCCGCGCTGCACGAGCACGACCAGGATCAAGAACAATGCCGTGATCGACATTACCACCATCAACAACGTTTCCATGACATCCTCATTAGGTGCGGGGCGCGCCCGCTGCAATGCCGAGAAAATCAGCCGCCTTCAGACTAGCGCCCCCGACCAGGGCACCGTCGATGTCGCTCTGCGAGAGCAACTCGGCCGCATTACTAGGTTTAACACTGCCGCCGTACTGGATGCGAACCGCAGCGGCGACCGAAGCATTGTACTGACTACTGAGCAGTTTGCGAAGATCGTGGTGGACTTCCTGAGCCTGCTCGGGCGAGGCCACCTTGCCGGTCCCAATGGCCCAAACCGGCTCGTAGGCCAGCACCAACCGCGCCGCCTGTTCGGCCGAGATCCCAGCCAACGAGCCCCGGAATTGCCGCTCGATCACCGCGGCGGTTTGGCCCGACTCACGCTCGGCGAGCAGTTCCCCCACGCAGACAATCGGCGTGAGCCCGGCCTGAAGGGCCGCATGGACCTTTTTGTTGATTTCGGCGTCGGTCTCCTTCAGCAGCACGCGGCGCTCGCTGTGCCCCAGGATCACGTAGCGGCAGCCGACGTCGAGCAGCATCGCCGTGCTCAACTCGCCTGTGAAGGCCCCGTTAGCCTCGTGATAGACGTTCTGGGCACCCAAGCTCACCTTACTCCCCTGGAGCGCCTGGCCAACGCTGTCGAGGTAGACGCTCGGCGGGCAGACGACCAATTCGACTGCCGCGACCCCGTCGGCCCCTTTGGCCACTTCGGCCGCCAAGGCCAACGCCTCGGCCCGCGAGGTGTTCATCTTCCAATTGCCGGCGATGATGTAACGTCGCATGAGGGAACAGCTCCACGGTGCGAATAAGGTGAATAGCCGTTTGAGTTAAGAGCCTATCCTAAGACCGACGGGGACGGTCCCCCTCGCATTTCGGTTTTAGGAATTAGACTCGAAGGCGGCTAGTATGACCGGTCCCAAGGGCGTTTGGGAAGGGGGAGGGAGAAAGGATGAGGGATGAGGGATGAGGGATGAGGGAACGCTCACGCGGCAGCACTCGGCCACTCATCACCTTCGTTCAGTCGACGAACATGAACTCATTGCTCATCAGCAAGGCATGTGCGAATTGCTCCCAGGCGGAGGGTGAGGAAGCTGAGCCTAAAAACTCCTGGGCCAAACGCTGCTCGTCAGCCGTCGGAGAGCGGCTGTACACCCGACGATAAATCCACGCCACCCGATCAGCGAGTTGCTCCGTGGAAGGCAGGCGGCTCATGAGGGCCACGCGCCGCGCGGTCGCCATCACCAACGGGTGATTCATCATGAACAAAGCCTGCGGCGTCACGGTCGTCACGTCGCGCTGCGGATTCGAACTGTCCGGGTTCGGAAAGTCGAACGTCCGCAACGTGGTCGGCATCGTGTAGCGATCGAGATAACCGTAGAGTGCGCGACGATTCGAGCCCTCGCTGAGCGTGTTGCTCACCGTGGGTCCACCCAACGTGGGGTCGAGCTGCGCGGCGACGGCCAGCAGCGCGTCATGGAACGGCTCCCACTCGAGGCGGCGGCGATTCATGCGACTCCACAGGCGGTTGTCCGGATCGATGCGATTATCGTTGGGCAGATCAGACACCTGCGCATAGGTGGCCGACAGGACCAGTTCGCGATGCAGTTGCTTGAGCGACCAGCCGCCGTCGATGAACCGCCGCGACAAATGATCGAGCAACGCGCCATGTGTCGGCGGCTCACTCCGCACGCCAAAGTCGCTGGGCGTCCGCACGATGCCCATGCCAAAGTGGTGCATCCAGAGCCGATTAACGAGCACGCGCGGCGTCAGTGGATTGCGCGGGTCGGCGATCTTGCGCGCCAATTCGAGTCGGCCCGAGCCCGCGCCAAACGGCGCTCGCGTCGGACCGTCGAGCAACTCGAGGAACTGACGCGGCACGCGATCGCCGCGCTGACCCGGGTTGCCGCGAATGAACACCTGAGGGTCATTGGGCTTGGGCAGATCGACGAGCACCATCGCGCGCGGTGGCGCGTCGGGGCCCGCGGCCCGATGGTCCTCGATGGCCTTGAGCAGCTCGCGCCACTTGCCTTGCGTCGCGCGGTCGGGCAGCAAATCGAGGTCGCCATACGCGCTGCGAGGAAAATGCGATACCGAGTCCGCCGCGTACAGTACTCCCCGCAACGCTTCGTCGGCCGCTTCGGGGAGCCGCTGCGCGTCGGGTCGCGCGCGATGAAACTCCTGCCAACGATCGTCGATCTCGACCAACAACTTGCCATAAGCCACGGCCGCTTCGCCGAGCGACTTGACGGGCGGATTGAGCAACGCGCTCAGCACGCGGGCATTGATCGGCTTGGCCGCGTCGACCTTCGCCAACTCGGCGAGCGTCTGCGGGGCTTTCTCGGCGAACGTGTCGCTGGGCAAATCGACCAACGCATGCCAAGCAACAAAGACCGGGTGGCGTGTCTGTCGGGCGCGCTGCAAATAGTTCTGCCAGCGACCAATCATCGCCGGGTTGAGGTCGGCCGTGTCAGCGAGCAGCATGAAGTCATCTTGCCGGGGTCGTCCGCGCCGTTGCTCGACGGCCAGCAGGTAGTCGCCGACTCGGCGGCGCGAGCTGCTCAAGAGCGCGGCATACTTCTCGTCCAGAAACGCTTGCAGCGCGGTGACCCGTTTCTGCAACTCCTCGTCGTACTTGCGGTAGCCGTCGGTCTGCGGTGGAGCGTCGATCAGCGGCGGCACCAACGGCTCGATGCAACTCGCAAACACGCCATAGAGCGAATAGTAATCGCGCGTCGGGATCGGGTCGTACTTGTGATCGTGGCAGCGGGCGCAACCCACCGAGAGCCCCATCAGCCCGCGCGTGACAACATCAATGCGATCGTCGATGATGTCGTGCATGTTGTCGATGAACCGTGGGCCGACGGTCAGAAAGCCCAACGCGGCGAGCGCGCGATCGTTACGCCGCCGCGGCAGCAAGTCGGCCGCGAGTTGCTCGATGATGAACTGATCGTAGGGGAGATCGTCATTCAAGGCCGACACGACATAGTCGCGATAGGTAAACGCCCAGGGGAACTCGCTCTTGCCGAAGATCGCGTAGCCTTTCGTGTCGGCATAGCGGGCCACGTCGAGCCAATGCCGAGCCCAACGCTCGCCGTACTGCGGTGACGCGAGCAGCCGGTCGACGACGGCCGACAAAGCGGAAAGCGGAGCGCCGAGAGCGGATGCGGTGTCTGCCGGCGTTCTGCTGTCGGCTTTCCGCTTTTGCTCCTCGGCGTGACACGCTTGCACGAACGCCTCAACGTCCTCGGCCTTGGGTGGTAGCCCGATCAGATCAAAATACACGCGCCGCAACAGCGTGCGCGGGTCGGCGGCCGCGGCGGGGCGCAGCGCGTGCTGCTCAAGCTGGGCGAGGATGAAATAATCGATCGAGGTGCGCGGCCAGGCGGTGTCTTGCACCTTGGGAATGGCGGGTGAGCCGAGCGGTTGAAAGGCCCAATGCGCGGCCGGTGACGCGGCCGCGGCGGTCGGCGTGGAGGCTGTGCCGACGCGAGGGTCGGCGGCCCCGTCGCGCACCCAACGCTCGAAGTCGGCAATGACCTGCGGCGAGAGCTTCCGCTCCGGAGGCATCTCCAGGCCGTCGTGCTTGAGCGCCTGGATCAACAGGCTCGCCGTGGGATCGCCCGGCACGATCGCCGGCCCACTATCGCCACCCTGCCGCAACAAGGCTCGCGTGTCGAGTCGCAGGCCCCCTTTCACTCCCTTGCCCTCGCCCGAGTGGCATCGGTAGCAATGCTCGATGAGCACGGGTCGAATGCGTTGCTCGAAGAAGTCGAGCTGAGCCAAGGTCGCTGAGTCGGCTGCACATAGCGTCGTGTTAACGAACAACACGACCGTGATCAGCAATAGTGTGCGAAGCAAGACGGACATGGTTGATCGACAATGATTCGGCAAGGGCGGAAGACGCGTCGCGCTAAATTATGATTATAGCTCGACACGTCTCCGAAGCCCAATGCCCCAATCAAAGGTCATTCCCGACCGGCTTTTCAACCCGCTCGTTAAGCCACGACCTCGTCGTCGACGACAAAGCGGCCGCCGCTGATGTACCAGCCTTCTGTCAGCGCTCGGCACCAGATGATCTCGGTCGCGATGCGACAGGTGTTGCCCGTCGGCGAGTCAAACGTCAACTCGATCGTGCCGGTATCGAGCTTCGCGTTGTGCAATAAACCAATGCCCGAGGCGGATATTTCGCGGGTAAAGACCACGAGCGAATCGTTGCTCATGCCGTCGACGGTGAGCGACACGCTTTGGACGAACGGATGTCGAGGCTCGACGCGGCGCTCGACTCCTTGGTTGTGAACAATATCCATCAGCAGCGATGCGATCGACTGTCGATCTCGCTGCGAAAGCACCGCTGCTGTCCCAGTGAACTCTGAATGATTCATGATCCACCCTTGTGATGATTGGTTGACTCGCAGAAGTCGTCATAAACTTCTGCACTCAACTAACCGTAGCTTCATAATGAAGGCGTGCGGAGTAAAATCTGTCGGCAAATTTTTTACGCTGCTGCACGCATGGCTCAAGTGGAATCGAAGAGCGCATAAAGGGGTTATTCACCCCAGAGAGATTCTCAGCCCACAAAATCAGGGGGTCGGAGCGAGGCGTGTCAGACCACTTGATGCGCTGCTTTCGCTGGACCGACGAGCGGCCAGAAACCGCATGGGGTTTGTGGAGATACTCTCGCGGCGCGACTGGCTCGCGCCGCGAGAATCATGAGTCAGCATGTCGCGTTTACGACTAGGTGCCAAACTCGGTGCGGCGGCGGTCGAGTTGCTGCTGCAATCGCTGCACGATGGCGCTGTGCATTTGGCTCACGCGGCTCTCCGAAAGATCGAGCGTCGCGCCGATCTCCTTCATCGTCATCTCCTCGTAATAGTAGAGGATGATGATCAGCCGTTCGTTGCGATTAAGCCCCTTGGTAACGAGCCGCATTAGATCGGTTTTCTGAATGCGTCGCGTGGGGTCTTCGCCCTTCTTGTCTTCCAGGATGTCGATTTCGCGGACGTCTTTGTAGCTGTCGGTCTCGTACCATTTTTTGTTCAGGCTGATGAGCCCGACGGCGTTGGCTTCAAGGATCATCTTCTCGAGTTCTTCGACGTTGATCTGCATGTGCTCGGCGAGTTCGACGTCGGTCGGTTGTCGGCCGAGCTTGGCGTCGAGCGTCTTGACCGCGTCGTTGAGCTTGTTGGCCTTGCTGCGCACGAGGCGCGGCACCCAGTCCATCGTGCGTAGCTCGTCGAGCATGGCGCCACGGATGCGGGGGACACAGTAGGTTTCGAACTTGACGCCGCGCGTCATGTCGAAGGCGTCGATGGCGTCCATCAGGCCGAA
>CAZZBK010000173.1:0-10643 GCA_964652155.1 uncultured Planctomycetaceae bacterium
CTTGCCGATGTCGTGCACGTCCCCCTTGACGGTCGCGAGCAGGATTTTTCCGCGCGGAGCGTCGACCGCGCCGCCGAGTCGTTTTTCTTCCTCCATGAACGGTTCGAGATACGCGACCGCTTTCTTCATGACCCGGGCGCTTTTGACGACCTGGGGCAAAAACATCTTGCCTGCGCCGAACAGGTCGCCAACCTCTTGCATGCCGGCCATGAGCGGCCCTTCGATGATCGACAAGCACGAGGGGCTGTTGCTGCGCAGTTCTTCGACGTCGCCGTCGATGAACTCGGTGATGCCGTGGATCAGCGCGTGCTTGAGGCGCTCTTCGACACTCGTCTGCCGCCAGAGTTGCTCGCTGCCGGCAACCTTGACCTGCTGATGCTTGACACTCTCGGCAAACTCGACGAGCCGCTCGGTTGCGTCCTCGCGGCGATCGAAGAGCACGTCCTCGACGCGCTCTAGCAAGTCCTTGGGAATGTCTTCGTACACGCTGAGCTGTCCGGCGTTGACAATGCCCATGTCCATGCCGGCCCGAATGGCATGGTAGAGGAATGCGGAGTGCATGGCTTGGCGGACCACCTCGTTGCCGCGGAACGAGAAGCTGATATTGCTCACGCCGCCGGAGACTTTAGCCCCCGGGCAACGCTGCTTGATGAGCCTCGTGGCCTCGATGAAATTGATGGCGTAGCGATTGTGCTCATCGATGCCCGTGGCGACGGTGAGGATATTGGGGTCGAAAATGATATCCTGCGGCGGGAAGCCGACCTGATCGACGAGTGCGCGGTACGACCGCTCGCAGATGCGCAGCTTCTCGTCGATGCTGACGGCCTGCCCTTGTTCGTCGAAGGCCATGACCACGACGGCCGCGCCATAGCGGCGGATGATGCGAGCGCGTTCCAGGAATTTCGCTTCGCCGTCTTTGAGGCTGATCGAGTTGACGATCCCCTTGCCTTGCAGGCATTTCAGGCCCGCCTCGAGGATCTCCCATTTCGAGCTGTCAATCATCATCGGGACGCGGCTGATCTCGGGCTCGGTGGCGATCAGGTTCAAGAATCGGGTCATGGCGGCGACGCCGTCGAGCATCCCTTCGTCCATGTTCACGTCGAGCACATTGGCTCCGGAGTCGACTTGTTCACGCGCGACCTGCACGGCCGCTTCAAAGTCGTTGGCCAACACGAGCTTGGCAAACTTACGGCTGCCGGTGACGTTGGTCCGCTCGCCGATCATCGTGAAGTTGGTCTCGGGCCGAATCACGTAGGGCTCGGAACCACTGAGATGCGTGAGGCCGTCGGACGGCGAATGCTGGTGAGGCGGTTTGCCCTTCACGGCCTCGGCGATGGCTTTGATGTGGGGCGGGGTCGTGCCGCAGCAGCCACCCACAATGTTCAGCCACCCTTGCTCGGCAAAGCTGCCGAGCGTGCGGGCCATCATCTCGGGCGTCTCGTCGAAGCCCCCCATCGCATTGGGCAGCCCGGCGTTGGGATAGCAATGAATATAAGGCGTGGCGATCTTTTGCAGCTCTTGCAAGTAAGGCCGCATGTGCTCGGGTCCCAGCGCGCAGTTGAACCCGACGGTCAGCAAGTCGGCATGCGCAACCGAGTCCCAGAAGGCCGAGACCGTCTGACCGCTCAGCGTGCGTCCGCCCTGAAAGATGGTGACCGAGCCCATGACGGGCAACTTGATCTTGTGGTCGGCAAAGTATTTGTCGATGGCGAACAGCGCGGCCTTAAACACGAGCGTATCGAACGCCGTCTCAGGGAGCAGCAGGTCGACCCCCCCCTCGACCAGGGCGTCGATCTGTTCGTAGTAGTTGTCGACCATCTCGTCGAACGTGGTCGAGCGATAGCCCGGGTCGTTCACATTGCCCGAGATGGACAGTTGGCGATTCGTGGGTCCGATCGAGCCGGCGACGAAGCGCGGCTTGTCGGGCGTCAGAGCGTTCATGCGGTCCACCTCGCGGCGCGCCAGTTGAGCGGCGGCAAGGTTCAGTTCGCGGACCATCGATTCCATGCCGAAGTCGGCCATCGCCAATCGGGTGAGGCCGAACGAGTTGGTCTCGATGATGTCGGCGCCGGCTTCGAGGTACTGTCGGTGGATACCCCCGATGGCCTCGCTTTGGGTGAGCACGAGCACATCGATAAAGTTCTTTAAGTCTTTGTGCCAGTTGGCGAAACGGCTGCCGCGGTAGTCCTTCTCGGTGAACTCGAAACGGTGCACCATCGTGCCCATGGCCCCATCGAGCACGAGGACCTTTTCCCTCAATAGCTGAGCGAGCGTCTGGCGCGTTTGCGACGCATTGGCAACCGACATCGTCGTGGGTCTCCGCAACGAGTTAATCTGACGAAAGGTGTTGACTGCAAAGCACTTGAAATGCTTGCACGCCGAGTATGGCACACGCCCCCTGAGGTCCGCAAGACAAGAATCTCTTGGCCAGCTTGCTTAGCTCCCGCAATCGTTATAGGCGTCGAAACACTCAAGCGATGCGCAGTCGGTTTCCGATAACAGCGACTGAGGTGCGCCCGTGTTGCGCCCTCGGTACAGCCATGATACGCCGGGACTCAAGTGATGAGCGCGTTGGGATACGCCGAGCAGCCTCCAGGAGCCAACGACGACACGCGCGGTGCGTCGGCCTGGGCCCCTGCGCGCGGCGGCGATGTGCGGCGCGTCGTGCTGCGGATCCCCGACTTGCGACCCAGCGGCGCGAACACGCAACGGGCCATCGATCGCAATGGCGAGTTTGTCGTCCATGGAGCCCACTCGACGATCCAGGGGATGCACGCGCAAGCCGACCGCGATGCTGCCGCCAGCACCCACGCGATTCATGGCGCCCACGCGCTCGGCGGGATGCACTCCCCGCCCACTCACGGAGTCTCGACCGCCGGCGACTCGGCGACGACCGCCGATGTCGAGGCGTCACCGGGCCGGCCACATCCTTTGCATCGCATCGAAGCCGAGCTCAAGTCGCTCAACCCGCTGGCCAAGACATTCAACCATCAGCGCTTCGACAGCCTGCGGTCGCGATTCATCGCGATTGCTTTGGTGCTGGGCTGGATCAAGAGTCCGGCGATTCTGCTGACGGGCGTGGCGCTGGTCTCGGCGCAACTCACGGCCTTGGTCGTGTGGTTGGAGTCGAGTTCGAGTCCAGCCCCTGCGCCGGTCACACTCCCCTTTCCGAAGTCGAGTTTCGCGGCGCCGCCGGTTGACCCGGCCAGTCTGCCCATTCAGACTCCGGTGTCGGCTCCGCTGCTGCAACCGCGCGACAGCATGCCGACCTTGGCACCGACCGTAGCGCCGACGGCATCGCCCGCGGGCTCTGCGAGTGCGCCGGTGGTGCCGATGCCGCTCAGTTCGCCCCCTCGCCAGCGTTTTCAGGCGGCGCCGCGTCTGGGTGACCCCGTGGACTCGTTGCCCTGGGATAGTGTCAGCCCGAATGTGAATGTGCCGGAGGCGAGCGCCAAGGTGCAACCGAGCAACGAGCCCGCCGCGCCCGCGTCGAGTGACGAGTCATTAAAGACGGCGAAGAAGAGCCGGTTTCTGGGCACGATCGAGCCCCGCCCCTTGGAGCCGACGCCATGAGCCAACTCGATCGGGCATTTCTCAAAGCGTATCGCAAAGGGGAAGCGGTGAGTGTTGCCGCCGCGGCTCAGGCCACTGCAACTCCGGCCTCGCCAGGCATTGCGCCGAGTCGGCCCGCGCATACCCCGAGCGTTCATCCGCCCGCCCCCGGTTTGCCCCCTGCGGCGCATCGCACGATTCCGGTGCCTCATATTCGGATGCCGAGCCTGAGAGCCGCGCCGGCTCAACAAGCCGCGTCGATTCAGCCGGCATTCGAGGTCTTGCACTTTGCGTGGCCGGCAATCGTGCGGGACCTCTCGAACCTGTTGGTCAACGATCTGACGGGGCTCGCTGGTCTTGCCGCCGCACGTCAGCGTGCTGGGCGACGCACGCTGCTCGTGAGCAGTTGCCGCCGCGGCGAAGGGCGCTCGACGATCACGCTGGCCGTGGCCCGCGCCCTGGCGCGTCATCAACTGCGGGTGGCGATGGTCGACGCCGACTTTACGCGGCCGCAGTTGGCCAGCATGCTCGATTTGTCGGTGGCGACCGGCTGGGAAGACGTGCTGGCCAGCGAACAGTCGCTCGGCGAAGCCTTGATCGAATCGCCGAGTGAGCGTCTGACGCTGCTGCCGTTGCGCGCCCCGCTCAGCGAGCCCGCGTGCCTGCAAGGCAACGCGCGGCTGAGCGACACGTTCGAGCAACTCCGCCGTCAGGTCGACATCGTATTGGTCGATGCGGGCCCGATCGAAAGCGACGCTGGGGCGATCGAGTTTGCCGCGGCGCTGGGGGGCGCGCGTATCGACGACGCGCTGGCGATCCGCGATCCGCAGCGGACCACCTCCGAGGAATTGCGACAGTTGGGGCACCGACTCGCGGCCGCCGGGATTGGTCATTGGGACGTGATCGAAAACTTTGTCCCCCGTTAATGGGCAGCCACCGTCATGTACGAATCGTTTTATCAACTGCAACGTCGACCGTTCGAGTCGGGGCATGACCTGGCCGCGTATTTCCCCTCGGACGCGCATCAGGCCGCGCTGCTCCGCTTGCGCTACGTGATCGAAACGGCCGGCGGGGCCGCCGTGCTCGCCGGTATCTCGGGCACCGGCAAGACTCTGCTCGCGCGGCTGCTCTTGGAGCGGTTGGGCGAGACCGTCACGCCGCGCGTGCATCTGGTGTTTCCCGACATGCCCAGCGCCGAGCTGTTGTCGCTGCTCGCCCAGCAACTCGACGGCCGATCGGTGTCGGGCCCCATCGACCAAAGCGTGCAGCGAATTGAAGACACCCTGCGCCGCAACGCCACGCAAGGCCGCCATGCCGTCGTGGTGATCGACGAGGCGCAGCTGATCGACCAGCCGCGCACCTACGAGACCTTGCGGCTGCTGCTGAACTTTGAGCACGACGGTCGGCCCGCGCTGACCTTGCTGCTCGTGGGGCAACCGTCGCTGCTGCCGCAACTCGATCGGTTGGGGGCGCTGGCCGATCGGCTCGCGGCCCGCTGCCTCTTGCGACCGCTCACGCTCGACGAGACGGTGAGCTATGTCGGGCATCGATTGACGCTCGCGGGGGCCACGCGATCGATCTTCACCGCGCAGGCCCTCGAGACGATTCATCGTCACACGCAGGGCATCCCGCGGCGCATCCATCGCCTCTGCGACTTCGCGCTCCTGATGGGCTATGCCGACGAGTTGTCGACGATCGACGCGCGGCAAATCGAGGTGGTCGCTGAAGAACTCGCCGCGCCGAGCGCGTGAGCCTGGGAAGTGATGAATGCGCAATGCTGAGTGAGGAATGCCAGAGCGCTGACGCGAGGTGCGGCGCGTCACTCACCGCGGTCACTGAGTGCTATCGACGCTAGCAGTGCGCGCAGATTATTTTGCAAAATTTTGCATGCTAGCTTGTCGCCGGAATTCGCCGCGTTGCTATACTCGCCGACGTGTTGCGGTCAAAACGGACTGACCGCTCGACCGGCTCGCGATGAGCCGATTTTGTCAGCATTGGGAGGGAACCCACACGATGTCGCGCATTCGACTCAGCAAGGCCGATCAACAAGCCAAGGAACTCAGCGAACGTTTGGAGATGAGCACGGCCGAGATTGGTCTCTCGGTCCGCACGACCAATTGTCTCGAAGAGCGGGGCATCTTCACGGTCCGCGATTTGTTGCACTGCACGGCCGACGATCTGCTCGGCATCTCGAACTTCGGCGAGAAGACGCTCGAAGAAGTGTACAAGTCGCTCGAAGGGATCGGTTTCTATCGCAAGCATCGCCGCCCTGAATTGGCGATGGCCTAACGATCGTTATCAAACGGTGCCTTCAAGCTGTGTCGAAGCAGCGTAGGCGCTGAAAGCCGCGTAGCACGAGCCGCGATGCCGCCACGGCGGGCGATGTCCACGTGGCGGTGTCGAATAGTTCGTGCTTGGCCAGCATGCGATACGCGCTCGCATCGGCCGCGAGCACCAAGAGTTCTCCCTGCTCGTTGAGCGCGATGATCCGCTGCGACTCGACGAGCGGCGCGCAGTAGAACCCGTGCCGCTCGCCGGTCCAGGCGGTCTGGCCGTCGGTCACGCGCACACATGCAAAATGACCGGCGCTGTGCGTGCCGTACACATGCCCGGCGTGTACGACCGGCGAGGCGATGTAGCTGGTCAACTCGTCATTCTCCCAGGCCACGCGCGCGTTCCACCGCCCGGCTGGCGCGGTGATCTCGAGCGCGGTGAGCGGATGACCGTCGCCGGTCACGAGCACGCGGTCGCCGCTGACCACGGGCGTGGCGATGCTCTCGTCGTACTGGATTTGAAAGGCGTGGCTCCACAGGAGCTTGCCGGTTGCCAGTTCCAGACCGACGACGCGCGGGCCGGTCATCGCGACGAGTTGCCAAACGCCGACGAGGTTGGCGATGATTGGGGACGAGTACGACACGTTCTCATCGAGCGCGCGCCACACGACGCGGCCCGTGTCTTTGTGAAAGGCTTGGATCGTGCCGGCGCGCGCGCCCCCCACCGGGCTGATGAGCAACTCGCCGTGGCTGACCAGCGAGCCGGTGTAGCCGAACAGCGGCACGGGCGCGCCTTGACCATTGCCCACCGGGACGATGACATTCGTTTCGCCGTTCACATACGCGCGACCGTCGGCGAGCGGTTCGCGCTCGCCGTACTCGGCCGGGTAATGCACATGCCACTCGCGTCGCCCGGTCGCTGCGTCGAGGCATTCGAGCCAACCGGCGATTCCGAGCGAGTAGACTTTGCCATCGCTCACGACCGGCGTGCTCTTGGGGCCGTTGCCATGTCGGCGTCCGACGGCATGCGGGTCGAAATCGACATCATGTTCGACGGCCCAGAGTTGCTTGCCGGTGAGCAAATCGAGGGCCACGACGCGCTCGCGGTTGTGGATTCGATCGTTGATGAACACGCGGCCGTCGGCCACGACCGGACTCGACCACCCACCGCCGACCGTGGCCTCCCAGAGCAAGCGCGGCTTGGCACTCGGCCAGGACGGGCCGAGCTGCGGCTGTTCGACGAGCCCCTGCGAGGTCGGTCCGCGCCATTGCGGCCAACGGGCCGCGGGGGTGTGTCCTGGAGCGCCCCAGCCGACCCGCCCTGGGGCGAATGCCCCGAGCGCCATCGCGGTCAAGCCGCAGAACTTACGTCGATCGATCTCCAGACTCATCCGTACTCTCCCACGTAGCCTGATCCGAATAATCCGCCCCACCCCCAAGGCCCCTTAGTCTACAACGTCGCGGCCAGTTGTGTGAGCCGTAGAGCACACCAGTTGCGGTTGGGCGACCGCTCGTCGGATTGAGAATCTGGTTTGGCATCTGGAACCGGTCCAGGTTTTCTCTACCATACAGACTTATTCCACAAGGTAAGGACTCGCGTTGCATGGCTAATATATTGACCTTGGTGCTCGGCGGTGGCCGCGGCACGCGCCTCTATCCGCTCACCAAGTACCGCTCGAAGCCGGCCGTGCCGCTGGCCGGCAAGTACCGGCTGATCGACATCCCGCTCTCGAATTGCATCAACAGCGGGCTTAACCGCATCTACGTGCTCACGCAATTTCTGAGCGTCAGCCTGCACCGCCACATCCGTCGCACGTACACCTTCGACCCGTTCACGGGCGGGTTCGTCGAGTTGCTCGCCGCCCAGCAGACGAACGAGAACGCCGACTGGTACCAAGGCACGGCCGATGCCGTGCGGCAAAACCTTCGCTACCTCATGGACTCGAGCATCGACTACGTGCTGATCCTCTCGGGCGACCAGCTCTACCGCATGGACTACCGCGACATGCTCAACTCGCATGTGCAGGCCAAGGCCGATGTCACGATCGCCGCGCTGCCGGTCGATCGCTCGAAGGCGGCCGGCTTTGGCATCATGCGGCTCGACGATAGCGGCCGAGTGATGGGCTTCTTGGAAAAGCCCAAGACCGCCGAGGATTTGGCCCTCGTCCGCACCGATCCCGAGTGGATCGACGCGCGGGGCATCGCAAGTCGCGGCCGCGATTGCCTGGCCAGCATGGGCATTTACTTGTTCAATCGCCAAGTGCTGGTCGACATCCTCGAGAAGACCAACTATCAGGACTTTGGCAAAGAGATCTTCCCGACCTCGATTCGCACCCATCGCGTGCAGGTCCATCTGTTCGACGGTTACTGGGAAGACATTGGCACGATCAAGTCGTTCTACGAAGCGAACCTCGATCTGTGCAAAGCCGACTCGCCGTTCGACCTCACGCCGGCCGAGTCGCCGATCTACACGCGCATGCGGTTCCTGCCCGCCTCCGAGATCGAAGGGGCCACGATCACCCGCAGCCTGATCAGCGACGGCTGCACGATCGCCGCCGGGGCGAATATCGAGAACAGCGTGATTGGCCTGCGCTGCCGCATCGGGCCGAACGTGACCATTCGCAACTCGATCCTGATGGGGCACGACGTGTACCAGTCTCCCGCGGAGATTAAGGCCGATCAGGACGCGGGTCGTCCGCCGCTGGGTATTGGCGAGGGTTCGCATATCGAGGGGGCGATTGTCGACAAGAACTGCCGCATCGGCCGCCGCGTTCACATTGTCAACTCCGAGAAGTGGAACGACTTTGACGTCGGCGAGCAGGCTTATATTCGCGACGGCATCGTCTGCATCCCCAAAGACGCCGTGCTACCCGACCGCTGGCGCGTGTGAGGCGCTGGTCTCCGATAGCCGGTCCGTCTCGGACCGGACGTGTTGGGCTCGGAGCGTAAGGACGCTACGATCGTTTCACCACCGGTCCGAGACGGACCGGCTATCGGGAGAGTACCTTTATGCTACAGCGTTTCAAGGCTGTGCTCGTCGCGCTCGTGGCGTTTGGTGCGCCGCTGGCGTTGGCCTGCGCCATGATCGTTGCCGTGGCGGAGTTCGAGTCTCGGCGGCTGCCTGAGCCTCCGTCGAGCATCCGCACGCCGAATCCGAGCAAAGCGCCCGTGTATTTTCTCGGTCCGCAAGAATTGCTCGTTTACGCCGACCCTTGGTTGGCGGGTGTGGCGAAGTTCTGGCTAGGTCCCTGGATGATCTTGTTCGGCGCGTCGCTGTTGGTCATTGCGCTGCGTTGGCCGAGGGAGCTCGGGCTCGATCATCGCCCGGGCCAAAAATCGTTGGCCTTATACTCAGTGCTTGCTGGGGCTGTGTTTGCAGGGCCGTGGTGGTACGCGCTGATGGTGATGATTTCACGTCGCTGATGCTCGGATAGAATTCGACTTGAGCGAGGTGGACCTACGTGACGCTCGATGCTGATGTTGTCATGCTCCCCTAGCCGGTCCGTCTCGGACCGGACGTGTTGGGCTCGGAGCGTTAGGACGCTGCAAACTCCTCACCACCGGTCCGAGACGGACCGGCTATCGGAGGGTGGCTCTGGGGAGTGGCGAGTGACGACTTCGCACAAGGCAAGCGCGAAGCGATAACATCGACGTGCTGTTGCGGTCCGATGGTGGTATAAACCAGATGCGTTGATACGTCACAATCCGCTATGGTGTAATCCAATGTTCGCCATGTTTGGTCTTGGCCCGCCCGAACTGATTGTCTTGGGCTTGTTCTGCTTGGGTGGATTTGCCGGAATCCTGATTCTGATTGTCGTGTTGGCGACGCGCAGCAAGCCGTCCATGAACAGCCAGCTTCGGCCTTGTCCCGACTGCGGCAACGCGGTCTCGAAAATGGCGACCGCTTGTCCTAGGTGTGGTCGACCGATTCAGCAAGTCGGCTAATCGTATTTGTTCACGAGCGTGGCGCGATATCAAGTCCGGCAAAAGAAACTCCCCTAGCCGGTCCGTCTCGGACCGGATGTGTTGGGCTCGGATCGATGTATCGCTGCAAGCTCCTCACCACCGGTCCGAGACGGACCGGCTGTCGGCCGTTCGTATTACAACTCACACTCACCGATTTGGCTTGATGCGGACACGACAGGTGATATCCGGTTCGCTGGCCCTGGGGTCATTCGGATATTCTGTCGGACTCGCCCCGTCATCTGTCCCATTGTCGCCGACACTATAAACGACATACTCGTCGTCTGAGATTCGATACTTAAGGGGTTCACCCAACGGGCAAAATATATCTCTTGGCACTTCGGAGATGAATTCCGGCGCAAGCCTATTGAGAGAATCAGGCAAATGGCCATGGCGTCGGCGGAATAACTCGCAGGCGATTGCTAGTCCGGTCGACTGCCGACGTACTTCCAAGCGACCAAAAAAAGGAACGAAATGACACACGCTCGGCAGCGTCCCCATGCTGTAGAAGTATTTAAATCGTCCGATCACTCCATACGTCTCTCTCAATTCGCGATCGTCTTGTTTGGCTCGTTCCAATGCCCTCGGCCAAGATGTGTCAACGGCCTCGCACAGACGCAGTATGGTGTGGATGATATGATCAAAACTGCAGTTGTGAATGAACCAGAAATTCATGAATGAACGGTTGCGCTCATCCATGTCAATCACCTGTTCCGGGTGGTGGAACAAGTGCAAAGCGAATATCAGCTCGCTAATCAGCGCTCGGCGAAGACCTTGGCGATAGTCGATCGAGGATACCTTGAGGTGCTTGGGTTTTTGTGGACAGTCCAACCCCTTATTATCCAAGGGAAGGAA
>CAZZBK010000174.1:0-10573 GCA_964652155.1 uncultured Planctomycetaceae bacterium
GAGATCGAGGATACCGTTGTCCCCCTTGTTCCAGTTCTCCAGGCAGCGACGCAGGTCGGCCTTGGTCGTGCCCGGCTCCAGGCCCATGAACGTGTAGCAGAAATTATTGTCGACGTTGTTGAGCTGCGGCGGGAAGTAATAGCTCTCGGGCTTGCCCTCCTGGCCGACGAGCTTGGCGTCCTCGAAACGCTGGTGCATGTGATGGGGGATCGGGCCCATGTTGTCGAAGAACTTCGAGTAGACCGGCCAGCGTTGGTATTTGTCGAACATCGGCTTGCCGATCAGGCGAGCGCCGGCTTCGGCGACTGCGTCGCGCAGTTGGAAGCGTTCGCCGCCGAAGGTCGCGTAGCTGAGCCCCTCGTCGCTCACGCGCCCCTCGTTGGCCGCTTCGGTCGTGCTGGCGAACCAGCGCTCGTCGATGCCGCCGCGATTGGCGCCGTAGGCGTAGTAATCGTCCGGATGCAGCTTGATTCGCTTGCCGGGATGCAAAAAGCTGCGCGGGACCCATGTCGGAGTGAGCCGCAACAGCCCGCCGCCAGCGTCGAGTGCGCGATCCAAAGCCTTGCCAAGGTTATCTTTCGAGACGAGCTTGCTGACCATCATGGGACGAGTACTCCGCGCGGCTAGACACGATGTCGAGGGGTGAATCTCTTGGTTTTATCGCTTCGCGGCAGCGGTCGCAACCCAGGAGCAGAACCGATTCATCGCGGGCGCTTTATGAGCTGCCGTCGCCACGGTACACTCGCCCATAACCCTCTCTGACCTGGAGCACGCCCGATGGCCAAGAAGACCTGGATTTTGTGCGATATCGAACGGGACGTTTATGTCGAAGATCTAAACGTTGGCCCGCGCGACGTCGAGGGTGCGCAAGGACCGTTTCGCGTTCGCAAACGGACTCTGCGCGGCGGCTTGCGCGATGGGGTCGACGTGGTCGAGGTCGACAACGGCACGATCCGCTTCACGGTGCTGCTCAGCCGCGGGATGGGCTTGTGGCGCGCGTGGCTCGCTGATCAGGAATACGGCTGGCAGTCGCCGGTGCGTGGCCCGGTGCATCCCAAGTTCGTGCCGCTCGATGCCCCCAACGGCATCGGCTGGCTGCACGGGTTCGACGAGCTGCTCGTGCGTTGCGGCTTGGAGAGCCTCGGCGCGCCGCAGTTCAACAAGGGGGGCATCCTCGAGTACCCGCTGCATGGCCGCTCGGCGAGTTTGCCCGCCCAGCGTGTTGAGCTGACCATCGACGGCGACACGCAGGAGATTCACATCACGGGCGAGGTCGACGAGGCGCGGTTGTTTGGCCCGAACCTGCGACTGCGCGCGACGTACTCGACGAAGCTCGGCAGCTCGACGATTCGCCTCAAAGACGAGGTCACAAACCGCTCGGCACAGACCGGCGCAATGGAACTGCTCTATCACATTAATGTCGGCTATCCGTTGGTGACCGCCGGAGCTCGCGTGCATGTGCCAGTCAAAACGCTGGTGCCGCGAACCGATCATGCCGCGAGTTTGGTGAAGTCGTGGAACGAGTACCCGGCGGGGACACCCGGGGCGACCGAGTCGGTGTATTTGATCGAGACGGTCGGCGACGCGCAGGGCAACACGCGGACGCTGCTCGAGAGTGCCCACGGCGACAAGGGGCTGGGGATCGCCTGGCGGCTCGGGCAATTGCCTCGTTTTGCCCTCTGGAAGAACCCGCAGGCCGACGGCGACGGCTATGTCACCGGCCTGGAACCGACCATCAACTGGCCCAACCCACGCCGCTTCGAGGAAGAACAAGGCCGAGTCGTGAAACTTTCTCCGGGCGAGACCCGGGCCTTTGAATTAGAATTGAATTTGCTGGGGAGCGCCGAGGCGGTCGCGGTCGAGCGGTCGGCGGTCGAGCGCCTCGCGACCGGCGTGACGCCGAAGATATTCGATCGTCCGCAGAGCGGCTGGGTCGAGGGGAAATGATGAATGCGGAATGATGAGTGATGAATGAAAAGTTAGCTGCTGGCGCGCAGCGGAGCGCGTAAGGTTCGCACAGCCTGTGAAGATTCGGAGAGCGGAATCATGCAACGTCGCGAGGCCTTGGCGCTAATCTCGGCCGGAGCGCTGGGCGCGATCGGCCAGCCACACGCACGGGCGTCGACGCATGAAGCCTTTTTTTCCTCGGCCACGCACAGTGTCGTGCCGGTGGTGGGCGACGGTCGCTGGACATGGAACAAGCCGCCGGCCGATGAGCGCGGCTATCTTGAGCCACGCTCGTATCGGTTGAAGGTTGGCGTGCAATGGGAGGGGACCGGCTCGTCGAACTTGCTCCGCGCCACGACCCCCGTGCCGGTCGACTATCCCGAGCAGAAAATTATCAGCCAACGTCTCGACACCAACGGCTGCGAAGCGCAGGTGCGCAAGCTCAGCGAGGGGGCCGGTGAATTGCTTGTCGTGGCCAACCAGCTCTTCGCTGGACAAACGATCTCGGCCATTGTCGAGTACGAACTGGAATTGCGCAAACAGTACCATGCTTACACGGCCGACCCATTTCCGGCCGAGCAAAAAGTCCCGACCGACGTGCGTCGCCAATACCTGCAAGACAGCCCGGGCATCGAGAGCAGCGCGAAGGTTGTTCGCACCTTGGCGCAAGACCTGAAAAAAGGACACGAGCACCCTTGGGATCAGGCCTTGGCGTTCTTCAACTGGGTGCGTCAGAACATTCAGCCGCAGCTTGGCCCGTACACGAGTGTGTCGACGGCGCTTAACACCCAGCGTGGCGATTGCGAGGAGATGGCAGGCGTGTTCATTGCGCTGTGTCGCGCGGTCGGCATCCCTGCGCGGCTGGTGTGGGTCCCGAATCACGCCTGGAGCGAGTTCTATTTGATCGATCGCGAGGGGCAAGGGCATTGGATCCCCGCCCATACAGCGTGCTATCTGTGGTTTGGGTACACCGGCGCGCATGAGTTGGTGCTGCAGAAAGGGGATCGCGTGCAACTGCCCGAGCGGCGCAAGCAACTGCGCCTGATGGAAGATTGGATGCAGTGGTCGGGCGCGAAGCCACGGGTGCGATATGCGGCCGAGCTGACTCCGTTGCCGCCCAAGGAAGGGGACGATCCGGGCCCTGGTGGCCGCCGCAAGGACGAGCAAGGCAAGTGGCATCTGCTCGGCGACCACCCACTCAACCGGTACACACGTCCCTAGCAACCGACGGTTTCGTCGGACGGATCGACTCTCATGGCGCTGGTTTATATCCCTCATCAAATGCGCGAGTTGACCGCGGGGGTCGAGCGGGTAGAACTCGCCGGACAGACCGTGCGACAGTTGATTGCCGCGCTCGACGAGCGGTTCCCGGGCCTTGCCCAGCGATTGCGAACCGACGACGGTTTGGCCCCTGGGCTGAGCGTGTCGGTCGACGGGTCGCTGGCCGCGCGAGGCCTGCTAGCTCGTGTGTCGCCTGGGAGCGAAGTGCATTTTCTGCCTGCGATCGGCGGCGGGTAGCGAGCATTGCTGGCGAGCGCTGAATTGTCCGTTGATTGCTCTCGCGTCGAGGGAGGGTGATCGGTACCATGCCCCCCCGCTTTTCGTCGCGGGGCTCAGGCCGCGCGACGCGAGGCCGCTCGGCTCTTCTCGCTTCGTGGTCACCATCGTTCCGCAAATTGTCTCGCAAGGTGGCGTCATGCGCCGACCGTGGCTCTTGATTCTCGGTTGTGTCGTGAGCAGTTGGCTCGGTTGCGCCGAGGAACCGGTCCGCCGCGAGGCCGAGATCGACGCCGCGCAGCAGTGCGCCATCGCCGGGCTGCAACGCTTGTGGGACGCGAAAATAAAACTGTCCGAGCCTGGCACGCTGCGCACGGCGCTCGAGGTCGACCTGAGCACGTCCCCCATCACCGACGACGGCTTGCATCACCTGCAAAGCCTCGCCACGCTCGAACGTCTGCACCTCAACGGCACGGCGATCACCGATCGCGGTCTGGAACGCCTCGCGGGACTCGTCAACCTGCATGAGCTCAACCTGCTCGACACCCATGTCAGCGACGCCGGGCTGAAGCAACTCCAGGGACTTGTCAATCTCAATGACTTGAATCTGAGCTACACGCAAATCGGCAATGCCGGGCTGGCGCAGCTCAAGCCACTGTCCGAACTCATCGTGCTCGACCTGTGCCATACGCGCATCACCGACGCCGGGCTCGAAGCGCTCCTGTCGCTCACGGAACTCCAAGAACTGAACCTGAGCTACACGGCCATCAGTGACGCCGGGTTGAAACAACTCGCCCAGCTCAAGCACCTACAACGCCTCGACCTGGGTTATACCCGGGTGAGCGACGAGGGGCTGTCGCAGCTCAAATCGCTGAGCGAGCTACGGTACCTGTCGGTGCGAGGGACGCGGATCAGCGATGCCGGGTTGTGGCAGCTCAAAAACCTGCCGCGGCTCAGCAACCTGGTGGTGTCACGCACGGCCGTCACCGACGACGGCATCGCGCGGCTGCAAAAGCCGCTGCCGAGCGTGATCATTTATCGCTAAGCGAGAGCGGCTCAGGGGATAATCCGCACGCGCTTCATGCCCTCGGTGTACCAGTCGATCAGCGGGCCACGTCGGATGCTGTTCAGGGCGTTGCTGGCCGTGGCGCGGCGCAAATCGAGCGTGGCTCGAATAACTTCGTCGGTGAACATGCCCGCCTCGTGCAGAATGTTGCCGTCGGGGGCGATAAGCCGGCTCTGGCCGTGAGAGCCGCTGGCGTCGAGGTTGGCTGGGGCGTTGGACTGCACGACGTAGACGGTGTTCTCGACCGCGCGCGCCTGAATCTGAGCGCGATACGGCGCGAGCTTGGTCTCGGCCGAGAGGGGTGACTCGTGCGACACATAAAATACGACGCGAGCGCCAGAGAGCACCGGCAACCGAACCAACTCGGGATAACGCTCGTCGTGACAGACGATCACCGAGCAGGGGACGCCGTACAGATAAAATACGCTCAGATGGTCGCCGGCGTCGGGCCAGTTCTCGGCCAACTGCACCTTATGGTACCGTTCGACGACCTGCCCTGCCGCGTTGATGACCACCGCCGAATTGTAGAGTTTGTCCTGCTCGCGCCACGGGGTACCGGCCACGAGCGCGATGCGCAACTCGCGGCACGCGCGAGTGAGGAACTGTTCCGCCCGGACAAGCTGCTCGCGCGTCACTTGCTGGCACACGTCAGGAAAGTAGCCGGTGACGGCGCACTCGGGGAAGACGACGACCTGCACGCCGTCGGCCGCGCAGCGCTCGAGTGTCGCCCGCATCTGTTGGAGGTTGGCGTCCAAATCGCGCGTCGACCGCATTTGCGCCGCCGCGACGGTCAGGCTCGTGGGGCGTTGAGTTGGGGCGTTTTGCTCCTCGGCCAAGGCCAGGCACCCAATACCGAGCCATGCCCATGTGACGATCGTCAACGTGCCGTGCGTCAGCGCGTCACGGCATGAAAAGCTGGACATGATTGGCTCCTTGGGGTTAGTCCATGTGTCCGCGCAGCGAGCGATGCTGTTTCTTCGTGCTCTCGCGCCGCTTGTCGGCCACGCGACGGGCTTTCGCGGCCTTCGAGACCCGCGTCTTCTTGCGGAGCTTGGGGGGCTCGGCCACGGCGAGCAACAGCTCGCGCAACTTGTCGAGGCAGTCGTCGATATTTTTGGCCTGATCGCGATACCGTTGGCTGGTGATCAGGATCTCGTGCTCGGTCGTCATTCGCGGGCGGTATTTGGCCACGAACCGAGCCAGCACGTCGATGGGCAGACTGGCACTGGCCCCGGGACGCCAGCGAAGCGTGGCCTTCGAGTTCACTTTGTTCACGTTCTGTCCGCCTGGACCCGAGCTGCGCGTGAACGTGAACTCGAACTCCTCGCGGGGGATTTGAATGCGTGGCGTGACGGAGAGCATCGTCAAAAAACCTTGAGCAGAACGGACTGGCTATCGCGGGTAGATTATACGCTCGGGCGACCCTCGCCAAGCGGCGGCGACAAAAGGCGCGTTGGATTACCAAGTCGACTGGGTAGCCTCGACAACTTGTTGTCGAGGTCACGCTAGCGACAAGAGAAGCGACGTCTCGCTCAACACCACTCTCCTCCTGTGGCTTCGCCACCCTGACAACAAGTTGTCAGGGCTACCCAGGGGATGACATCAAGCCACATCAAGGCAAAAGGGGCTCGTGCCTTTGGTCGGACGAACGACTATAATGATTCGACCTGCTTGCGGGCCGACCGCGGCGAGCAGCGCGTTGAACGAGACCGATCTTTGCCAGGAGCCACTCTCCATGATGCTGCGATTAGCCAAACGAGCCGTGCTCGAGACCGACAAACGCTTGGTCTGGAAGCTCGTCTGGAACATGGGGCTCAAAGGAGCGCTCTCGGTCATCAAGCACCAGCGGCGCTTGCGTCGCGGCGAGTTTTTTCCGCCCTTTTTATATGTCTCGGTCATCAACAGTTGCAATCTCCGCTGCCAAGGCTGCTGGGTCGACGTGGCCCATAAACAGCAGACGATCGACCTACCGGCCATGAACCGCCTCATCTCGCAAGCCAAGGCGATGGGCAATAGCTTTTTTGGCATCCTTGGCGGCGAACCGTTCATGCACCCCGAGGTGCTCGACATCTTTCGCGCACACCCTGACTGCTACTTCCAAGTGTTCACCAACGGGCAACTGATCACCGACGAGGTCGCGGCCGAACTGCGACGCTGCGGCAACGTCACGCCGCTGGTGAGCATCGAGGGGTCCGAGATTATCAGCGACGAGCGACGCGGCAAGCTGCAAGTTTACAGCCGGTCGATGGAAGGTCTGCACGCCTGCCTGCGTCATAAACTGCTCACCGGCGTCTGCACGAGTTTGTGCCAGACCAACATCGACGACCTGCTCACCGAAACCTGGGTCAATCGGCTCATCGAACTGGGCGTGTTCTATATGTGGTACCACACGTATCGACCGGTGGGCCCCGAACCGCATCCTGAGCTGGCGCTCACCCCCGAGCAGCAACGCCGCGTGCGGCAGTTTGTCGTCGACACCCGGGCCACCAAGCCGATCGTGGTGGTCGACGCCTACTACGATCACTCGGGGACGGCGCTCTGCCCGGCGGCCACCGGCTTCACGCATCATATTAGCCCCTGGGGCGACATCGAGCCGTGCCCGATCGTGCAGTTTGCCAAAGAGTCGATCCACGACGAGCGACCCCTGAAAGAGACCTTTCAGAACTCGGCCTTCTTGCGAGACTTTCGTGAGACGGCAGCCCGCTCGACCCGGGGCTGCATCGTGCTCGAACGCCCGGACCTGCTCAAACAACTTGTCGAGCGACACGGCGCGCGGGACTCGACGGCCCGAGAAGCCGCGATGGCCGAACTCGAGGCCATGATTCCGCGTCCCTCGCAATGGGATCCGGGACACGAGATTCCGGAACGAAGCTGGCTGTACTGGCTCACCAAGAAGCTGTTCTTCAACGACTTTGGCGCGTATCGCGACGGCGTGCAGGGCGCGCCCCCGAAGCTCCCCGAGCCCATCACGTCGCGGTAGCTAGCGGTGCTGTTGTTGCTGGCGCGCTAGGGCGGGGCGAGTGCAGTTGCCTTGACCCGCGCGGGACAAGTTTCCTATACTCGCCGCCCGCTCAACGATCGTTGAGCCGCGCCGCGATAGGTCTCCACGGAGGGAGTGTCGGCGCGCGAGGAAGAGTCGGCAGTGGTTCAAGGAGGACCCCGCATGTCGTCCCCAGCAGCGAATAGCCCGCGTCCGAGCGTGGTGACTTGGAAGTGGGTGGCGATCAGCGCCGCGATCGTGGTGTTCTGCGTGGCGGTGCGATTGAAATGGGGCCCGGACTCGGCCGTGGCCAAGGCGCCGCTTGCGGGTCAGCCCGCGCCCGTGGTTGCGACGTCGCCGAATGCCGAGCAAAAGCCGCTCAACGTTGCGGTGGTCAACGAGCAAGTGATCACGCGCAACGAACTGGCCCGCGAGGCGCTGCGGCACTATGGCAGCGAGGTGCTCGACAACCTGCTCAACAAACATCTGATCAACGACGAGTGCCAACGGCTGGGCATCGCGATCACGAGCGAAGAGGTGGCGGCCGAAATCGATCGCATGGCGATCCGCTTCGGCGTGCCCAAGGACCAGTGGCTCAAGTTGCTCGAAGAGGAACGGCACATCAAGCCAGCCCAGTACGCCAAAGACATCATCTGGCCAACACTCGCCCTGCGCAAGCTTGCCGCCCAGCGCTGCGAACCGACCGAAGAAGAAGTTCAACAAGCGTACGAGACGCAGTACGGAGCGTCGGTGAAGGGGCGGCTGATCGTCTGCGACAAGGAAGAAAAGGCGCGGTACGTTTACGCCTTGGCCGTGCAAAAGCCCGACGAGTTTCCTGAGTTGGCCAAGCAATACAGCGACGACGCCACGTCGGCCGCGACCAAGGGGATCGTGCCACCGATTCGCAAGCACCTCGGCGACCCCACGGTGGAACAGATCGCGTTCCGGCTTCAGCCCGGGCAGATTTCGGAGCCGTTTCAGGCCGGTTCGCAATGGGGCATCTTCAAGTGCGATACCCATATTCCCGCCACGCAAGTCCCGCTCAAGGAAGTCCACACGCTGCTCAAAGACGCCTGCCGCGACAAGAAACTGCGCCTCGCCGCGGGCGACGTGTTCGCCGCGCTGCAACAGCGGGCCCAGATCGAGAACGTTTACGACAACCCCGCCAAGACCCAGCAGCATCCCGGCGTCGCGGCGTTTATCAATGGCCGCAAGCTGACCGTGCTCGAGTTGGCCGAGGAGTGCATCGAGCGGCACGGGGTCGACATCCTGGCGGGTACGATCAATCGCCGGCTGATCGAACAGGAGTGCGCGCGGCGCAAGATCGAGGTGAGCGAAGCCGACATTCAGGCCGAGATTCACCGCGCGGCCATCGCGATGGGCAAGGTCAAGCCCGACGGGTCACCCGACCTCGAAGCTTGGTTGATGAGCGTGACGAAGGATCAAAAGCTGACGCTCGAGCGTTATCGTCACGACATGGTGTGGCCCAGCGTGGCGTTGAAAAAGCTGGTCGGCGAAATCACCGTGACCGACGAAGACATCAAAAAAGGCTATGAAGCCAATTTTGGCGAGCGGGTCCGCTGCCGGGCGATCGTGCTCAGCAACCATCGCAAAGCGATCGAAGTTTGGGAGATGGCCAAGAATCGTCCCACGGCCGAATACTTTGGCGATCTGGCCGAGCAGTACTCGATCGAGTCGAGCAGCCGCGCGCTGCGTGGCGAGGTGCCGCCGATGCATCGACACAGCGCACAGCCGCTCATCGAGGCCGAGGCGTTTCAGTTGCGGCCGGGTGAACTCTCGGCGGTGATTGCGGCCGACAACAAGTACGTGATCCTGTTCTGCGAAGCGCACATTGCCGCCTCGAAGGTCCCGCTCAGCGAGGTGGTCCCCTCGATCCGCGAGGACGTGCATGAAAAGAAGTTGCGCGTGGCCATGGCGCGGCAGTTTCAAACGTTGCAGGAAGAAGCCCAGATCGACAACTTTCTGGCCGGCACGACGCAGTTGCCCAAGTCGCAGCAAAAAGCCCGCGACGCACTGTTGGGCAAAGAGCCGAATTCGCTCACGCGGTAGACAAACGTTTCACGATCGTTGACTCGCGGGTTGCCACGTTGCGCAGTCTGATCTTTACCGCCGAACGACCAAGCTCTCCAGCGGCGGGGCTGAGGAGCCTTGAACACTATAACGCCGTCATGCCCCGCCGTCTGGAGCAGCGGCTGGTTCGGCGTGACCTACATGCTTCGAGCCTGCGCCAACCCACGCTCAATTACGGCCTTATAAGCGGGAATACCGTCATCATGGAAATCTGCATGCAATGGCTCGTAATGCAATAACGATGCAACGGGCAACTCAAAATGTTTGTCCCAATCAAGCCAGTCGCCAATATGGCGATCCTTGATCAGCTTTGGAGCCTCGACTCCTAGTTTTAGCTTTCCACGAGCATCGATAAATGCCTCGTTAACTCGCAAAACATCAACAATAGTTTCTTTGCCTTTCGTGTAGATTGCCAGAATATAACCATTTTCATCTGCAAACTGGTTCCATCGAGTCTCTTCAGTGATGACTTCTTTCCCGAACTGGTTCTCTCGGATTTTGCCCTTCACCTTCTCGCGCTGCTTCGTGAGACTAGGATTTCTGCTCTCCAATTCCGAGATTGCTGCGGACACATCCTGTTTGCTCATTGTCGATGGTATTTCGATGCCGAGTTTGGCAGCATAACGCCGTTGTTTGTCTGTCGGCGGTTCAACTGGTGTTTGTCTCTTGAAGAAGTCGAACATCGTCGCAACCCTCTCCGTCGCCGAACCATTGATTCTACTGAAACTTTCAGCATAGTACCGATCACCAACCCTGGATGCAAAATTTTCCCCGGATTTTCCTTGCACTCCAAGTGTGTACATGCGCGCACTCTGTGCGCTATGCTGAATCTTTCGGCAATGACTGCACAAAAGCCGCTTCGTCCGTATAGCGCGCTTTTCAAGCGCCAAAGGCCGACAGGAACTTCGCACGATGAAACTCTTGGATCAGTGTCGTGAGGTCGCGCGGGTGCGACATCTGGCTTACAGTACCGAAAAGTCCTACGTCCAATG
>CAZZBK010000175.1:0-10552 GCA_964652155.1 uncultured Planctomycetaceae bacterium
ACCCCGGCCTCAGAGGCAGCGGGATGACGAAGGAACGCTTTGTGAGCGACGCGAATCAAGCGTGGTGCGGTGAGCTGCTGCGCAGAAGGGATGAAGTATGAGGGATGAGGGATGAAAGGGGAGACACGCTCACGCGGCAGCGCTCCGTTTTCATCCCTCATCCCTCATCCCTCATCCCTCATCCTTTAGCCTTCATCATTTCTCACTTCCTCTCTGGCATGAGGCGCGGAAACGTGGCATAACGATGCGACCGAACTCGCAGCCAACCGGGAGCCGCCACGTTGAGTACCGTTGATTCGACCGCCAGTGCCTCGTCCGCTCGTTGGCAGCCGTTGCCCGCCGTTGCTCGGCGCGTGCTCGGGGTGATGGTCGAAAAGGCCAAGACCACGCCTGACGCCTATCCCATGTCGCTCAACGCCCTGGTGACCGGCTGCAATCAGAAGAACAACCGCTATCCCTTGACCAACTTGGACGAAGGGGATGTCGACACGGCGCTGGAGTTGTTGCGCAAATTGGGAGCGGCGGCCGAGGTTCAGGGGGGCGGTCGCGTGGCCCGATACCGTCATTACTTCTACGACTGGCTCGGCGTCGACAAGGTCGAGGCGGCGGTGATGTGCGAGCTGTTGTTGCGAGGCGCTCAGACCGAGGGGGAGTTGCGGACGCGCGCCTCGAGAATGGAACCGATTGCCGACCTCGACGTACTGCGGAAGATCTTGCAGTCGCTGGCCGACAAGCGGCTTGTGCTCTCGCTCACGCCGCAGGGACGGGGGCACGTGGTGAGCCACAACCTGTACGAGCCGCGCGAGCTGGAAAAACTACACACGCAATTCGCGGGAATGGCGGCCGCGGCGCTGGACGAGGCGGAAGCCGAACCGGCCATCGTGTCGGGCGGCTCAGCGCCAACGGGCGACGTGCGCACGCAGCTCCAGCAGCTGCGCGACGAAGTGACCCAACTGCGCGCGCAGTTGCAAGACGTACAGGATCAGGTGCAACAACTGCGCAGCGCCCTGGGCGTTTAAGCCCGCGAATGTGACACCCCATCGGGAGCGACCGGCCGTGACGAACGAGACTCGCAGCACGAATATCCGGTACGCGGTCTTGCTGGTCACGACCCTGACGTCGTTCATGCTGTACTTGGATCGGGTGTGCATTAGTCAGATCATGGTTGCGCCGGAGTTCAAAGCCGAGCTACAACTCACCGCGGAGCAGAATGGTTGGATCAAGGGGATTTTCTTCTTCGCCTACGCATTGGTGCAGGTGCCGGCTGGGTATCTGAGCGATCGCTTTGGCGCTCGTGGGGCGATGACGTTTTACGTCGCGATTTGGTCGATCTTTACGATGCTCACCGGCTGGGCCAGCGGCTTCGTGACCTTTCTGGCGGTGCGATTGTTGTTTGGCATCGCGCAGGCCGGCGCGTATCCGACGAGCGTCGGCTTACTGCGACAGTGGATTCCGTTGGCCTGGCGTGGATTTGCGAGTTCGATCGTCGCGTCGGGAGGCCGATTGGGTGGCGCGCTCGCGCCGACGCTCAGTAATATTGTCATCATCACGGCCGGCGATTGGCGCGCGCCACTGTGGCTCTACGGTATCTTGGGGCTGCTGACGGCCGCCTTGTTTTGGATCGTGTTTCGTCAGTCGCCTGCCGAGCACCCTCACTGCAATGCTGCCGAGTGCGAGTTGATCACCGAAGGTCGGCCGCCTCAAGAAGCGACGAAGACCGCGTCGCATCGCTTGCCCTGGGGACCCTTGTTGTCGAACTTCAGCATGTGGATGAACTGCTTGGTGCAATTCTGTACCAACGTTGGCTGGGCGTTTCTCGTAACCGACTTGGCTGAATATCTCCGTTCGCGCGACATCAGCCCCACGCTGACCGGTAACCTGAACACGCTGGTGCTGCTGGTGGGGATGATCGGCATGCTCCAAGGGGGCTGGGTGACGGACTACTGCACCCGGCGTTGGGGAGTCCGCTGGGGACGCACGATGCCCGTGTTTGTTGCCCGACTGCTGTCGACCGTTGCCTATGTGGTCTGTTTGTTTACGGATGACATATATGTCATCGTCGCCATGATGGCACTGGTCGCCTATGCGACCGATTTGGGGGTGGGGGGCATTTGGGCCTACACGCAGGACGTCGGTGGCAAGTTCACCGCGTCGATCCTGGGTTGGGCCAACATGTGGGGCAATTTAGGGGCCGGTCTGACGCCGATCTTGGTCGCCCTGATCCGCGAGCATGCCGACCCCAACGGTGACTGGAAAGAGGTGTTTGCGGTGTTTGCGATCGCGTTTTTGATCTCGACCGTCGCGGCGTTGGGGCTCGACGCCACGAAGCCCATTGTTCCGCGCGAGTCGAAGACCGCGTGACACTTTGGCGTGGCGGCGGTGTATAACAACAGAGAGTTGTTGCCCACCGCGCCACCGGGTCACGAACCGCATCTTGAAGCCCGCCGACGACACCAATCCGTTTCGCCCGCTGTCGGGGCCGACATCGCTTGATTCGGCCACGGTGGCGGCGTTGTTCGTGCAGCATGGCGACGAGCTGCGACGATTCTTATTCGGCGTGCTGCGCAACCATGAGCAGGCCATCGACGCCATGCAGATCGCGTTCGCCAAGGCGATCGAGCAGGGGCACAACGTGCAGCACGAGGCCTTGAAGTCGTGGCTGTTTCGGGTCGCCTATCACGAGGCGATCGTCATCCAGCGCAAGCAGGCCATTGCCCAACGGGCGGGCGAAAAGATCGCCCAGCAAATGCTCATGCTGGGCAACCATCAGGCCGAGCCCCCCGAGCTGAACCTGGTTCGCTGGGAGACCGTGGCCGCGGTGCGCGCGTCGCTCGAACAGTTGCCGATCGAACAACGGCAGGTCGTGCGGATGCGCATGTACGAGCAGAAAAAGTTCGCCGAGATCGCCGAGGAGTTGGGACTGCCGCTCGGCACGGTGCTCACTCGCATGCAACTGGCGCTCAAGAAGCTGAAGAAACATCTGGGCGAGCGACCGTAGCGTGGTCGAGTGGCGCGGCGTGGGCTACAATCGTCGACTCGAAACGGTGGTCATTCGCGCCATTCTTGCACTCCAGACGATGTGAGCCCATGAGCAAGCCTACGGTCGACGAAGCGGTTCCGAACGACTATTTTCCGAGCGGCACGCTGCCACCGATGAAGTGGCGCGATGTGCCGCCGCCGGTGTCGCTCCGCGCGATGGTGGGCCCGAGCGTCATCCTGGCCGGGCTGGCGCTGGGGAGCGGCGAGTTCGTGATCTGGCCGTACATCACGTACAAAAGCGGCTTCGTGCTCTTCTGGACCTGCTTGGTCAGCGTGACAACGCAATACTTTTTGAACATGGAGATCGCCCGCTGGTCGTTGGTCACCGGCGAGAGCGCGATCACGGGCTTCTGCCGTGTCAGCCGCTGGTGGGCACCGGTGTTTCTGGTGTTGAACCTGGTCCCCTGGATGATTCCGGCCTGGGCCAAAGGGGCGGCGCAGATGGTGAGCTGGATGGCCTTTGGCGCAACGCCCGACGCGGCCGGCCGGCTCACGAGTCCCTATGTGATGCCCATGGCCGTGGCCAGCTTGTTGATCTGCGGCGCGATTTTGACGCTGGGGCCCGTGATCTACGAAACGGTCGAGCGGATCCAGATGTTCCTCGTCGGAGGCATCCTGATCGTGGTCGCGATTCTGGCGGTGCTGTTGGTGCGCGGCGATGCCGTGACCGCGATGCTCAGCAGCCCGCTGCATGTCGCGGAGTTGAAAAACTTTCATACCTTCGGCATCCCGTGGGACTTGCTGCTGGGCGCGATCGCGTTTGCCGGCGCGGGGGGGACGATGAACCTGGGGCAGAGCAACTACGTGAAGGAAAAAGGGTACGCGATGGGGCACTACATTGGCCGCATCACGAGCCCCATCACCGGCAAGGAAGAACCCATCTCGGAGCTGGGCTATCACTTTCGGCCCACCGAGCAGAACCTGTCGCGGTGGCGACAGTGGTGGTTTCGCGCGGGGGTCGAGCACTTCGTGTCGTTCTGGATGACCTGCGTCTTTTGCTTGGTGCTGCTCACGCTGATCGCCTACAGCGTGTTCTACACAAGCGATGGGGCGCTGCTCGATCAGGCTCAGCAGTTCAAAAGCGGCACCGACTTCCTGTGGGGCGAAGCGCTCTACATTCGCGACAAGTTCGGCGCGGTCATGCGGGTCGGCTTCTTCGTGATGGGCGTGGCGATCTTCCTGACCACCGAGTTTGGCGTGCTCGACGTCGCCGCGCGGATCTCGACCGACATTGTCAAAGTGAACTGGCTGGAAGATAACTCGCGGTGGAGCGAGGCCCGGCTGTATTACTCGTTCCTGTGGGGCATGATCGCCTTCGGCAGTCTGTTCCTGATCTCGGGCATTCAGGAGGACGGGCTGGCGTTGTTCCAGTTGACCAGCGCCTTGAACGGGGGCGTGATGTTCCTGTACTGCATCTTGCTCGTGTACGTGAATCGCTGGCGGCTGCCCGAGGCCGTGCGGATGAGCACCCCGCGACTGCTCATCATGCTCTGGGCGGTGGTGTTTTTTGGTTTTTTTGCCGTGGCGGCCTTGTGGGACAAAGTGCAGGCATGGCTGGGGTATTGATCCTCAGATAATGAACTTAATAGGCCGAGCAACGCGAGGCCGGTAGTTACGGACTCCCGCTGGTCGTCCTGTGAACTTAATTACCTGAAGCTCCATAACCGCCTCTCGAAAAGCGCAATTTTAGGCCGACGCGATGTGCTGCTGGGCTATATGCGTCATGGACTTAGGGACATTCGAGGTGGGGTGACTCGAAAACGGTGGAACGTTTCGGTTTGTGGCCGGACGGGGGAGCGGGTAAGATACGGCTCTCTGCGGAGCGTGAGGGGCGTCCCCGACTCGATCGGGCGCTGCAACCGTGCCGCCGTGAACAATTCTGCCGCTGCGGGCATAGGATGCCGTAGGGTCATGGCCCGTCGACCTTTGCGGCTGAATCGTCGCCAGTTTTCGGCGGGTCGCGAGGTTCGAGCGAGGAGTCTGAAGAGCGTGCAGATAAACATTTCGACGCGTCATGGCCATTTAAGTGACGCGACTCAGGAAAAGCTTCGTGCCAAAGTCGAAAAAGTGCTCCGTCTATTCGAGCGTTTGTCGGCTATTACGCTGACCGTCGACTTGGCGAGCAAGGACTCCCCGAGTGTTGAGTTGCTCGTTAACGCCGAGCACAAGCACGATTTTGTGGCCAGCGAGACGGGTGAAGACCTGCTGGGCATTACCGACAGCGTGGTCGGCAAGGTCGAGCAGCAAATACGTAAATACAAAGAACGCGTGCAAGAGCACCGTGGTCCGGGCTTGCGCCAACAGGTGCAAGAGGATCAGGACGCCTAAGAGCGTATTCTCCGCGCGTTCGTGCTGATACATCGGTCGAGATTGAAAGGACACTGTGGCATGAAGTTCGCTGACTTCGTAGCCCGCGAGGCTGTGATTGCCGGTCTGTCGGCCGAGACGAAAGAAGGGGTTATTCGCAGCTTGGTGCAGTCGTTGCAGGACGTGGGTAAGATTCCTGCGGGCGAGTACGAGAGTATCGTCAAGGCGATTCTGAAGCGCGAAGAGCTGGGGAGCACGGGCATTGGCCGCGGCGTCGCGGTGCCCCACACCAAGCACCCCAGCGTCGATCGCTTGGTGGCCGCCGTGGCGATTAGCCACGAAGGGGTCGACTTTCAGAGCCTCGACGGCGAGAAGGTCTTTTTGTTTTTCCTGTTGGTGTCGCCGCCGGATCGGCCCGGCGATCATCTGCGGGCCCTGGAGCATGTCTCGCGTCAGTTGCGCGACGACACGTTCTGCCGGTTCCTGAAAAACGCCGCGGCTCCAGCGGACATTCTGCTGTTGCTCGACGAAGCCGATCAGCAGCAGTTTGGAAGTTCTTGATCCTCAGATAAACCGCTTAACAGGCCGCGCAACGCGAGGCCGGTATAACTCGGACACCCGCTGGTCGTCGTACTTAACTTAGAGCGTCTAACAAAATGGCTGGGGACTGTCCCAATTTTTCGAGGGCCGCCGAGAAAAATGGGACTGCCCCCCTCTCGGCTGCCATTTTGCTAGACGCTCTTAATAACCTGAACCTTCATACGGTTTGCGACAGGAGATTGGTAACGTCGACTGGGTAGCCCCCGACCATGCGTTGTCCGGGCCACCCACGATGAGCATTCATTGGGTTTGACACGAAACGAGAGCGAGCACGAAACGCTCAGGATCTGCTTGGGAATGCGTTTGACGTGATTAGCAACATGAAGCAAAGCCGCAACGTTGTCGTCGAGAACGAGGCCGGGTTGCATGCCCGCCCCTCGGACCTCATTGCCCGGACCGCGCTGCGCTTTCAGTCACGGATTACCCTTGCGCGAGGCCCCGAACGGGTTGATGCTCGAAGTATTTTAGGAATTTTGACGCTCGGCGCGGCCCAAGGCACGCCCCTCGTCATCGAGGCCGAGGGGCCCGATGCCGAAGCGGCCCTAACCGCGCTGGTGCAGTTGTTTGACAGCCATTTTGCTGATCCACACGAGAACGATACATCCGTAGACCTTTAGCCGCGTCGGGCGTCACGGTCAAAGCGCGAGCCATTGCTCGTTGCCGATCCTGGACGCCGTTCGACACGAGGCACGATCGGTCGTAGCGCTCCCGCCGCCAGCGGCTGAGCACGATCCGCAGCGGACTTCCGCCGCGGTTCGCTGTTCGCCGGCGGTTGCCGAGACGCTCCCGTAATCGGCCCGTCGTGCTCGAGCGCCGCGGAACAAACGAAAGTCAGTCATGCAGCGGTTGCAAGGAATTGCCGTCTCATCCGGAATCGCCATCGGCGAAGCCATGGTCATGGGCAACGAGGGATTTCGTATCCCCGCCACGGCCCTGGACTGCAACGCGATCGAAACCGAAATCGAACGCTTGAAGCGCGCGCTCGACGCCTCGGCCGAGCAAATTGCCCGCAATCGCGACAAGGTCTCGCATGAACTCGGCCGGCAGTATGGGGCCATCTTCGAGGCGCATCTGCAAATGCTGCGCGACCCGCAGCTGATCGCCGAACTCGAACAGTTGATCCGCGAACGCCAGTACTCGCCCGAGTACGCCGTGAGCCGCGTGTTGCGCCGCTATGCCAAGGTGTTTCAGGGACTCGATAACACGCATCTGGCCGAACGGGCCAACGATATCTTCGATATTGAGTCGCGAATCCTCAGCAACCTGCTGGGCCGCCGCCGCGAAGAGATCACCAAGCTGACACAGCCGGTGCTCATCTTGGCGCATAACCTCACGCCCAGCGAGACCGCCTCGCTCGACCGCAAATTTGTCCGCGGCTTTGTCACCGAGATCGGCGGACCCGGCAGCCACACCGCGATCGTCGCCGAAGGGCTCGCCATTCCCGCCGTGCTGGGGACCGGACCGTTTTTGGCCGATGTCTCGGGGGGCGACCTGGTCATTATCGACGGCAATCAGGGGCTCGTGATCATTCGCCCCGACGCCGACACGCTGGCCCGCTATCGGCAACAAATCAAGGTCGAAGACAGCCGCGCCATTCAACTCGAAGGGGTCCGCGACCTGCCTTGCGAGACGGCCGACGGTGCCCGCGTCCAGTTGCTCGGCAACATCGAGTTTCCTCACGAAGTCGAGCAATGCCTTGAGGGGGGGGCCGACGGCATCGGCCTCTATCGCAGCGAGTTCTTGTATCTGGTCGGCGCCGACGCCGCCCCCAACGAACAAGAGCAGTTCGAGGCCTACCATCACGTCGTTGAAAAAATGGCTCCCCGCCCCGTCACCATTCGCACGCTCGACCTAGGCGCCGACAAGCTCGACCCCGGCCGTCTCGACGACGAACGCAATCCGTTCCTCGGCCTGCGCAGCATTCGCCTCTCGCTTCGCAACGTGCCGATGTTTCGCACGCAACTTCGGGCCATCCTCCGCGCCAGCGCCTTCGGCAATGTGCGCATCATGTTTCCGCTCATCACCACCGTGATGGAAATGCGCCAAGCGTCGATGATCCTCACCGACGTCATGGAAGACCTCGACGAACATCAAATCCCCTTCGATCACCATGTCCCGGTGGGCATGATGGTCGAGACGCCGGCCGCGGTGATTCTGATCGATCGGTTCCTGGAAGAGGCCGACTTCCTCTCGATCGGCACGAACGACCTGATTCAGTACACGCTGGCCGTCGACCGCAGCAACAAGGACGTCGCCGGCTTGTACACGGGCAGCGACCCGGCGGTGCTCAAACTGCTGGAGATGGCCTGCCAGGCGGCGCACAAGGTCGACAAGCCCATCAGCCTGTGCGGACAAATGAGCGGCAACTCGATATACACGATGCTGCTGCTCGGCATGGGCCTGCGCTCGCTGAGCGTCGCGCCGCACTCGCTGCTTGAGATCAAGGACGTGATCCGCCGGGTGACCATTCCGCAATGCGAGGCGGTGGCCCGCCGCGCCATGTTGTTCGAGAACGCCCGCGAAGTGAAAAACTACCTGCGTGACGAGTTGAAAAAAATTGTGCCCGACGGCGTGCCTGACTAACCATCCTTGTGGAGCATCCCTCCGACCTGACTAGGATCGACCGAAAATCAACGATGCATGCGCAAGCGTGAACGGCGAGAGTCGTTCTCGGCTCGTTCACCCTTCCGCGTTCATCGTTCACTTTTTTTCCGTTGATCCACCGATGGTTCGACAACGAGCACGAATCCGTTACCGAAAGCAGGGCGACCTGAGGCTCTTGGGCCATCAGGACCTGACACACGTGTGGGAACGTCTGTTCCGGCGCGCCGGTGTGCGGATGTGCATGAGCGAAGGCTTCCACCCCCGACCTAAGATGAACCTGCCCAGCGCCTTGGCGTTGGGCGTCGTCGGTCTCGACGAAGTGGTCGAGGTGGACTTCGACAACCCGGCCGATGCGCCTCTGGCGCGCGGCGATGAGCTGCTGGCGCAATGGTTGCCGCAGTGTCCCGTGGGATTGGTCATCAACTCGATTGAGATGCTCGCCGCCGACGTTCCGTCGGCCGACGTGTGCCAAGCGACGCTCGAGATTCCCGTGCCGCCCGAGCGGCTCGCGGTCCTCTCGCAGCGCGTGGCCGAGTTGCTCGACGCCCCCACCGTCATCGTTGCGCGCGGTCCCGAGGCCAAGCGGGTCGATCTGCGTCCGCATATCGTTTCCCTGGAGCTGCTCGACGCGCGGTTGCGCGTTCGGCTGCGCGTGGGCAACGAGGGGAGCGTTCGACCGCGTGAGCTGCTCGAGGTGCTAGGGTTGGCCGACTTGGAAGATCAGGGCTACTACTGGACCCGAACTTCCCTGGAGTTGCGCTCATGAGTGCTCGATCACGCGCGGCTTGGCGCCGCACCCGTGATGGATCGAACCCGGTGCGATCGTTCGCACCGCGCGGCGTCGAGGCTGATCGCCTGGACCACCGCGCCCACTCAAGAAAGTACCATCATGAAGCAAGAGATGCTCATCAACGTGTCGCAACCGGAAGAATGCCGCATTGCGATCGTTGAGGACGGGGTCCTGGAAGAACTCTACATCGAGCGGACCAGTCAGGACAATTACGTCGGTAACATTTACAAAGGTCGCGTCGTCAATATCGAGCCCAGCATTCAAGCGGCGTTCGTCGACTTCGGCGTCGGCCGCAACGGCTTCCTGCACATCAGCGACGTCGAGCCGCAGTACTATCGCCAGGGGGGCTACGACCCCAATAAGCCAATCGAGGACCGCGACGGTCGGCGCGGCGCGGTCGAAGAGCGTCCCCCGGCCGATGTCGAGTTCGACGATGACGAGGATGATGACGACGACGAGGTCGACGAAGGTGAAGCCGGCCCGCCCCAGCAACGCAGCCCGCAGCGCCGACGCGGTCCGCGACCCGGCGCCCGGCCGCGCGTCAAGCCGCCAATCCAAGACATTCTCCGCCGCGGCGACGAACTGCTCGTGCAGGTCATCAAAGAGGGCATCGGCACCAAGGGACCCACGCTCTCCACCTACATCAGCATCCCGGGCCGATATCTGGTGCTCATGCCGGCGCTCGGCCGCGTCGGCGTCTCGCGCAAGATCGAAGACGACAGCGCCCGACGCAAGCTCCGCGACATCATGCACGAGCTCAATCCACCCAAGGGGGTCGGGTTCATCGTCCGCACGGCGGGCGTCGAGCGCACCAAGAAAGAGCTGTCGCGCGATCTGGCGTATCTGCTCCGCCTCTGGAAGGTCATCGTGCGGCGGATCAAAAAGGCACCCGCCCCGATCGACGTCTATGAAGAAAGCGACATGATCATCCGCACGATCCGCGACATCTTCACGCAAGACGTCGACACGATCCTGATCGATGAGCCCACGGCCTACGAGCGCGCCAAGGAGTTCCTGCACATCGTCATGCCGCGCTATGTCGACCGGTTGCAACTCTACGATGGCAAGGAGCCCCTGTTTCATCGCTATGCCATCGAGCAGGAGATCGCCCGCATCCACCAACGCAAGGTGCCGCTGCGACAGGGTGGCAGCATCGTCATCGACCAGACCGAAGCCCTCGTGGCCATCGACGTCAACAGCGGCAACTTCCGC
>CAZZBK010000176.1:0-10550 GCA_964652155.1 uncultured Planctomycetaceae bacterium
CCCAGCCCGCGCTGGCCCAGACATTGCCATCGACGTCGGCTCGAATGCCGTCGGCAAAACCCGCCTTGCCGTTGAGCTCCATCGACGCGAACTCGCGGCCACCGGCCACTTTCACGCCGTCGACAATGTCCCAAACCTTGATATTGCGCGGCGCGTTGTCGTAATGGCTCGCGCCAGTGTCGGCCACGTACAGCTTCTTGTAGTCAGGCGAGAAACAGAGCCCGTTCGGCTTGAAAATCTCGTCGGTCAGCTTGTCGATCTTGCCGGTCTTGGCGTCGATGCGATAGACGGCCTCTTTGAGCAACAGTTCCCCTTTGTTCCCTTCGTAGTTCATCAACGATCCGTAGCCGGGGTCGGTGAACCAGATCGAGCCATCGGGATGCACGATGGCGTCGTTCGGCGCGTTGAAGGGCTTGCCCTGGAACTTCTCGGCCAAGACGGTGATCTGCCCGCTGGCTTCGTAGCGGACGACACGTCGCGTGCCGTGCTCGCAGGCGATCTGCCGCCCTTCGTAGTCGAAGGTGTTCCCGTTGCTGTTGCCAGCCGGCTTGCGGAACACGCTCACATGGCCGTCCTCGTCGAGCCGCCGCAGTTGCAGGTTGTTCGGGATGTCGCTCCACAGCAGATACCGTCCCACGCCGCTCCAAGCGGGCCCCTCGGCCCAGAGGCAGCCGGTGTGCAAACGCTGGATGGGGGTATTGCCGAGCTTGTATTTGGCGAACCGCTTGTCGAGCACCACGATATCCGGATCCGGGTAGCGAACCGGCTCGGCGTTGGGGCCAAAGTCGCGCCCCAGCAGCGGAGTGGCCGTGAGGGCCGCCGCGGCGGCGAGAAAAGCGCGACGGTCAAATGCGCTCACAACAGACGGCGGTAGCGACGGCATGCGATGATCCCTTTCCAATGGTTCGTGCGGTGTCGGTCTTATGAAGGCGGCAAGGTTTGGCCCTGTTCGGGCTCGCGTATCTTACTCAACAGCGCGCTGCAGTTGAAGCATTTCTCGCGCGTAGCGGCGTCCCAACTCGCGGTACTCGTCTGCGTCGAAGTGCAACTCGGGCTTGGCCTGAATGTCGCTCGCCTTCACACAAGCCGTCCGCGGCACTTGAGCCGGTATCGCCTGCAACGCCTGGTTGACCGTCGTGTACCCGGGGGTCACTTGCGCCCAACGAGACAATTCCCCCACGACGAAGGGTAACTGCGGCGCGGCCAATTCGCTCCGCACGTCGGCGATCATCTGCTGCAATCGTGCGCCGTAACTGTTGGCTGTCTCGCTCTTGCCCGTGTCGGCCTCTCCCTGATGCCAGAGCACTCCTTTGAGCGTTCCTTGTTCGACGGCCAGCTTGGCCCGCTTCATCGCCGCCTGAAACAAATCGCCGTTCAGTTCCCAACGCGCCAGCGGCGTGCCCCCGACGGCACACGGCACCAGGCCGATCGTCACGTCCGGGCTCGCCTCAGCCATCGCTGGCCCAAACGTCGTGGCAATGCCCACGCCGGCGATCGGCTTGTCGAAATGCACGGGGTCGGTGGCCCTTGCCCACTGGTTGTTCTTGTCGAGCTTGAGCACTCGCGCATGGGGCGTGTTCTTGGCCGGGTCAATCTTGCCACGGCCAGCCATATTCGACTGCCCCAGCAACAGATAGATGTGGAACTTGTCCTTGCTCGGCAACGGGACCGTCGCCGGCTCGGCACCGTGCGCCCACACGCCCGAGAGCAATACGACGAGCAACCCGCAGAAACACCATCGAGTCACGATCCATCCTCCGCCAAGGAAAAAATGTCATTCCCTATCATGCGATTGGCTCAACCGACGCTCGTTAAACCGCGAATGCATTCAGCACGCGTTCCGCCGCCTGCTCGCCGTCGTGGATGCAGTTGGGCACGCCCACGCCGTGATACGCGTTGCCGGCCAGCTCGAGCCCGCGCCACAACGGTAGCCGCGCGAGAATTTGCTCGACCAACTCGACGTGTCCCAAATGATACTGGGGCATCGTACCACGCCAGCGACGCACAAAAAACAGGCTTGGCTCGCCACGCACCCCCAGTAGCTCGTGCAACTGCTGCTCAGCGAGCCGCCGCAACTCATCGTCGCTCAGCTCGAGTTGCTCGCCCCGCATTGCGCCGCCGAAGAACACTCGCAGCAGCACGTACTCGCCTGGCGCTCGACCCTCGTACTTCAGGCTCGAAAAACTCACCGACAGGATCGGTCGCCGCTCGATCTCAGGCACGACGAAGCCAAAGCCATCGAGCGGGTGCGCGATCTGCTCGCGCGGGTAAGCCATGACGGCCACGGCCGAGGAGGCGTACGGTATCTTCCGTAGGTCGTCGGCCAGCGGCGCGCTGAGGGGTTCGAGCACGTTGGCCGCAACCGGGGCATTCAACGTCACGATGACCGCGTCGAAGGACCGTTCTCCCGAGTGCTCGCCACCGCAACGCACGCTGAACCCGCCGCCGGCGCGGGGCGTGATCGACTCGACGGGCGCGCTCAGGTGTACGCTCTCGCAGGGCAATCGCGCGGCCAGGGCGTCGACCAGTTGGCTCATGCCTCCGCGTGGGGCAACGAACATGCCGTAGCGCGCCCCGCTCGCCGCGTGTTCGTGTTCGTTCTTGCGGGCTCGATCCCGAAACGCGGCCCGAATCAGGCTGCCGTGCCGCCGCTCCATTTCCAAGAAGCGCGGCATGGTCGCCGCTAGGCTGAGCTTGGTCGAGTCGGCTGTGTAGATGCCGCCGACGAGCGGCTGCACCAATCGCTCGAACACCTCGTCGCCCAATCGCCGCCGCGCGAACGCCGCGAGGCTTTCGTCTCCCGACTCGCGTCGCCGCGGCACAAAATACTCGGCCAACAACCGCAGCTTGCCACGCCATGACAGGATCGGCGTCGTCACGATCGGCCAGAGCTTCTGTGGCGCGAGCAGCACAAAACTCTCGGGCACCGGATAGACCTTGCCGCGATGCACCACCAGCGCGCGACGGTCGGTCGAGCGCGTGGGGAGCAGATCCGCCTCGATGCCCAACCGGCGGCACAGGTCGAGCCCCCACGGTACGTTCGTGATGAAGTTGTCAGCACTGTGCTCGATCAGAAAACCGTCGCGTCGTTCGCTCAGCAACACGCCTCCGAGCCGCTCGCTGGCCTCGATCAGCTCGACCTTTGCGTCGGGCGCAAGCTCGCGCAGCCGGTGGGCCGCCGCCAGGCCGGTGATCCCGCCGCCGATGACGGCCAAGGAGAGGGGTGAGGGATGAGGGGTGAGGGATGAGGAAAGGGACATGCGGCTCAACTCGCTTTATTCGACCGTGCGAGTTTGTTTCACGGTGTCGATCAACGCGAGCACATTCTCGACCGGTGTTTGGGGCAGCACGCCGTGTCCCAGGTTAAAGATGTGCCCGGGCCGACCACCGGCCTGCCGCAGGATGTCGATCGCGCGGCGCTGAATCTCTTCTGGCTCGGCGAGCAGCACCGTGGGGTCGAGGTTGCCTTGCACTCCCTTGTCGTAGCCCACCGCTTGCCAGCCATCGCTGAACCGCACGCGCCAGTCGAGCCCGATGATCGCGCCCCCCGCCTCGGCATAGAGCGGCAGCAGGGCCGGGTTCCCCGTGCCGAAATTGATCAGCGGCACTCCCGGTGTCAGCCCTTGCACAATGGACCGCACATGCGGCAAGACAAAGCGGCGATAGTCGTCGGGGCCCAGACAGCCGACCCAAGAGTCGAACAGTTGCACGACCTGAGCGCCGGCCGCGATCTGACCGTTGAGGTATCGCGTGACGCTCCGCGCGAGCTTGCCGAGCAGTTCGTGCCACGCCCCTTCGTCGCGATACATGAGCGACTTGGTGAATAGGTAGTTGCGGCTGCCGCCCCCTTCGATCATGTAGCTGGCCAGCGTAAAAGGCGCGCCGGCAAACCCGATCACCGGGATCTCGGCCCGCAGCCCCTCACGGGTCTGCCGCACGGTTTCCATCACGAACTCGACCGCCCCGAGGTGTTCGAGTTCGGCAATCCGGTCGACGTCGCGCGCGTCGCGGACCGGGTTGTGGATGATCGGCCCCTCGCCGTGGGCGTATTCCAGCTCAGCCCCCATCGGCTCAAGCATCGGCAACAGATCCGAGAAGATGATCGCCGCGTCGACCCCCAGGCGATTGACCGTCGTGATCATCACTTCAGCGCACAGAGCCGGATTCTTGCACAACTCAAGAAACGTGGTCTGCGCGCGGACCTGCCGGTACTCGGGCAGATAGCGGCCCGCTTGGCGCATCAGCCAGATGGGCGTGCGGTCGGTCGGCTCGTGCCGACAGGCTTTCATGAACGGGCTATTGTACCACGCCGGCCGCGCTTGATCCGACTCGGCCGAGTACGGGCGATCGACGGGCACAACCCTCAACCAGGCCCCGCCGCGCTTGCGTTGCAGCACATCGGCGGCCTGTTCGGCCACGGCCTGCACAAGGTGCCCCATCTTGCCGTGCTCAGGTTCGATATCGACCTCCATGTCGCAATCGCGGAGCATCTCGCTCGTGGTCGGACCGATCGAAGCCACCACGCAACGACTGATCGCCTTGCGCAGATCGTTCACCAGACCGAGCCGCTCGGCGACCCGCAGCATGTTCACGACCTGATGCGCCGAGGTGAACAGCAGCACGTCCCGTTCACCGGCGACGATGGCTCGCAGATTGGCTTCGAGCGGCCGGGTATCGAGGGGCAGATCCCAGCTATAGACCTTGAGCGGCACGACTTTCGCGCCGCGGGCTTCGAGCCCCGCGACCAGGCTGGCGTTCGGCAGGCCGTACTCTTGTACGGCGACGGTTTGTTGCGAGACCTGGAGTTGCTGATCGATCGTTTTGAGCACCTCGCGCCAGGTGTTCGGTTCCGGCACGCGGACCGTCGGCGTGATGTTGAACTCGCGCAGCACGCTCATCGGCTTGGGGCCGCGAACGACCGTGGTCACATCGCTCAGGGCCGCCAAAAATCGGTCCTTGCTCACATGCCGTTCGACCTGGGCCACGAGCTGCCGCGTGCCAACGCCGGTCATCAGCACGACGACGTCGATCTGCCCGCTGAGCAACCGATGGGCAAAGTCGACCGCCTCGGGATTCTCGCTCAGGGGGACCTCGCGGAGCGACGCGCTCACGGCGGCCGAGCCTCCGAAGCGTTCGATGAGCCGCTGCATATCGTCGCCGCGGCGGCTCTCGAAGCTGGCGAGACGAATGCCGTTGAGCGGCAGGGGTTCAACACTCATGGTGGTCGTTCAGTCTGGGCGAAATGGCAAGTCGGCGGGTGATTCACGACCGGCGCGAGTCGTAGCCCAGCCGCTCGTCGCAAATCGTACCGTCTTATGGTACCTGACTCGCCGCATCCCGCCCAGGGGCGCATGATCGCCCCCGCGATATCATTCGTGTTCGACTTTATCACCCGGTGTGAACGCCTGGGCTAATCAAGAGCCCTTTTGCCGTTTATCTGTGGAGCGATCATCAGGAACAGGACGCATAGAACGAAAAGAGGCGCAAAGGGGACCGTGACGAACACGGATGAGGGAGTCGTTGACGGCTTTCAGCCGTTCCGGTTTTGCGTCTGCTTGTGATCTTTGCGGCGACGACTTCTGCCCTTTCGCAACTCAATGACATGAGGATCATTAGGAACCGCATGCGCTCACGGGCTGCTCAGCGAGCACCGTCGCAGCGGCGGATCATGTCCCAGGCCTCGCTCGCGGTCTCGGCGTAGGTGATGAGCCGCAGATGCTCGTCGCCGATCACGCCCGAGTCGGCGAGAAACTCAAAGTCGATGACCTGCCGCCAGTATTGCCGGCCGATCATGATGATCGGAATGTCTTGCAAGCGCTGCGTCTGGCGCAAGGTCAGAATCTCGAACAGCTCGTCGAGGGTGCCGAACCCGCCGGGGAACAGGACCAGCGCCTTGGCGCGGAGCACGAAGTGGAATTTTCGCATCGCGAAATAGCGGAACTGCAAACACAGCTCGGGCGAGATGTAACGATTCGGCGTCTGCTCGGACGGCAGCGCGATATTGAGCCCCACGCTCTTGGCGTTCTCGTCGTGCGCGCCGCGGTTGCCCGCCTCCATGATGCCGGGCCCGCCACCGGTCACGACGACGTAGTTGCACTCGTGATTCGTTTGCCCCTCGGCCGAGACGAGCCGGGCGAACTCGCGGGCCTCGTCGTAGTACGGACTCAGCTTGAGCAAGCGTTCGCTGCGCGACACTTCGCGCCGCAACGCGGCGTCGTGCGGCGCGGCGGCGAGCGCGGCGCGGGCGCGTTCCAGCCGCGCCTCGGCCCGCTCGTGGTCGACTATCTGCGTGCCGCCAAACACCACCACCGTCGAGCGGATGCGATACTGCTGAAAGAGCAACTCCGGCTTCAGGAGTTCGAGCAACATGCGCACCGGCCGCAGCTCGGGTCGATCGAGTAACTCGGTGTCTTGATAGGCGAGCCGGTAGCTGGCCGCGCTCAGCAGGGCCTGCACGTCGGCGTCGTCCGGGGGCTCATCGACCATCGGCAATCACTCCAGTTCAAATGACTCGGCCATCCGCGGCACGACCGTGTTCCAACCGCGCGTGGCGCGCAGTTCGTCGGCCAGTGAGTGGGCGCAGGCTTTCTCGCCATGCGTGAAAAAAGTCTTCTTCGGCTCTTCGAGCGGCGCCAGCCAGCGAAGCAGCTCCGAGTGTCCGGCATGGCCGCTCAATTCGGAAATGCTCTCGACCGCCGCGCGAACCGTCACCTCTTGGCCGTGAATGCGGATGAATGGGGCTCCTTCTTGCAAGGCGCGGCCGCGTGTCCCGGCAGCCTGATAACCGCCGAGCAAGATGGTGTTGCGCGGGTCGCCCAACCGTTGCCGGAGATGGTGCAGCACGCGGCCACCGGTCATCATGCCGCTGCTGGCGATAATGACGGCATGGTCGCGAACGTCATTGATGGCTTTCGATTCTTGCACGGTCGAGACCAGGTGAACGTTTTGGGCGGAGAGTCCATTGCCGGCTCCGGCCTGCGCGGCTTCGACCAGGTCTTGCTCGTGACAGTGCTCGATGTAGACCTGATTGGCTTTGACCGACATGGGGCTATCGAGATAGATATCCAGCGGCGGGATGCGTTGCTGGCTGATCAAGACGTGCAGCAGGTACATGAGTTGCTGCGCGCGGCCGACGGCGAACGCCGGCACGAGCATGACGCCGCCCCGCTCGAGCGCGCGATGCACGCTCTTGGCCAAGGCCTCGAAGGCGTCCCGCTCGGGATGCTCGCGATTGCCATACGTGCTTTCACAGATCAAGTAGTCGCACGGCGAGGGTGGCCGTGGATCGTGGTAGAGCGGTGCGTTGTAGCGTCCCACGTCCCCCGAGAAGAGCACGCGCAGCGGCTTGGGACGGTTGCGAATCTCGACTTCGATCATCGCCGAGCCCAGCAGGTGCCCGGCATCGTGAAAGCGGCACCAGATCGGCCCAGCGGCTTGGAACCACTGCTCGCGCGCAATGGGCCGCAACAACTTGAGCGTCCGCGTCACGTCGTCGGCGTCGTACAAAGCCAGCGCCGGATGATGCTTCGAGAAATGCTTGCGATTGGCGTACTCGGCGTCGTCTTCCTGATTGCGGGCCGAGTCGTACAACATGATCTCGGCCAGGTCGACCGTCGCCGGCGTGGCATAGACCGAACGGCGAAAGCCCTGTTTGACAACGCGCGGCAAAAAGCCCAGGTGATCGATATGGGCATGCGTGAGCACGACGGCGTCGAGCGCGCGGGGATCGAAGGGGAGTCGATCCCAATTGCGGAGCCGCAGTTCTTTGAGCCCTTGAAACAAGCCGCAATCGATCAGCACGCGCGCCCCGTCGGCTTCCAACAGGTATTTGGAGCCGGTGACGGTCTCGGCCGCGCCATGAAACGTGATGGTTGCCATAACCGCTAGTTGCCTCGACTGCGAAAGAGCCACGCCAACAGGGCCGCGAACAGCACGATGCCACCGCACAGGCCCATGATTCGCCAGTCCGCCGCGCGACTCAGGTGCGGCCAGCGATCGGCGATGGCGGACCACAGCGCGATCCAGACGATCGTGCAGAGCCAAACACATCCCGCAAACGAGACATGCGCGAGCAGCTTGAGGCCGAGCCGATACATGATCGTGATCGTGAACAGCACCGATGCGCAGCTGCCGATCACGGCCGCCGCTTGCCACCCGAGGAACATGCCGACCCAGCCGAGGACGATCATTCCGGTGACTCGACCCGCGAGGCCGCTGCGCCCTTCGCCGGTGGCGGGTCCCGCCAGGGCTCCCAACGCCGCGCCAAGAATCGTGCCGATCCAACTATTAAATAGCACGATGATCCCCGGCCGCTCGTGGAACTGATCGAGCAGCCGAGAAAAAGCGCTGATCGGCAACAGTTCGCCAAACAGCATGGGCGCAAGCGCTCCGATGATCGTCACGCAGGCCACGAACCCGCGCGGCAAGGAAAAGCCGTCGTACTCGATCAGTGTTGCCGCGAGCAGAGAGCTGAGCAGCACGATGTGATAGATGACAATCGCCCAATGGCTGGGAAGCTGCCCGCTGAGCCAGCCGCTCGTGAGCGAGGCGATCGGGACGTTCACGGCAAGTTGCCCGACCTCGATGAACCCGATCGCGCCAATCGACACGGCGCTGACCGCTTCGACGAACGGATAGCGGGCGGCGATGGGCTCATGGCAGTCGTAGCAGCGTCCGCCGAGCAGAAACCAACCCAGCACGGGCACGTTATGCCGATGACGAATGGCCCGACCGCACTTGGGACACCGCGAGGCGGGATACACAATGCTCTGGCCATGCGGCAGCCGATACACGACCACGTTCAGAAAGCTGCCGATGCAGCCGCCGATCACGAGGAAGAAGATGAGCCACAGTGCCTCGGCGGTTCCTAGTGACATCGTTGATCCGAATCGGAGAGCAGCGTGTGCGATGAGAGATAGAACCGCGGCGAGAACCACCCCGGCAAAGGTCCCTACTATAATCGTCCAAGCCGATTGCGGCGAGGCTGTTTCGCCCGCTCGGTCATGGTTCGCCGGAAGCGTTTGCTACGGGTGGCAACGTCGCCAACCACGCCGCGAGCGCCGACCAATAGGAGCCCGGCAGCAGGTCGTTGTGCCGACCGCCGCTCAGGGGTAAAAACGTCTTCGGCTCGTTGGCCGCCGCGAACAGTGTCTCTCCGAGCGAGTACGGGACCACCTCGTCGGCGGTGCCGTGCGATTGAAACAGTGGCCCATGATAGCGGGCGATCTTGTTCACCGATTCGAGCCGCGTGCGCATTAACCAGCGCACCGGCAAGAAAGGGAAGTGATACGCGCCGACGTCGCAAAGCGTGGTGTACGTGTTCTGCAACACGAGCCCCCGCGCGCCGTCGCTGGCCGCCAGATCGACGGCCACGCCGCCGCCGAGTGACTGGCCGACCAATACGATGTCGCGCTCGGCAACTCCGGCCCGCTGGGCCAGCCACGCGCGAGCCGCCCGGGCATCGGCCAGCAAGCCCGCCTCGTCGGGTTTCCCTTCGCTGCGACCAAAGCCACGATAGTCGAAGAGCATGATCGAGGCGCGCAGCCGCTGATGAAACAGATGCAGAAAATCGGTCCGGTAGGTGATATTGCCCGCGTTGCCGTTGTGGAACAACACGACCGCTTGGGATTGAGGGTGGGGCAAGAACCAGCCGTGCAGCTTCACGCCGTCGGCCGCCTCGAAGTGTGCGTCCTCGCAGTGACTCGGCAATCGCCAGTCGGGCGAGTTCGCCTCATACGGTGCCGGATGAAATAGCAACGACGACTCGAAGAACATCATCAACAACACGAGCAACAGGTACAGTCGCCCAAACCGCCACAGCCAACGCTTGGCCCGCGGACTGACCGAGAACGACCAAAAGTTCGACACGCTCACCATGCGGTTGATTATACCGCACGGGGCGCAAACTTACCGCTTGAATTGGTACTTCGGATTGGCAATGTCGAAGTCCAGGTCGGTAAAGCCATTGTTGAACGAGACGTTCTGGTAGGTGTACTCTTCGTAGAGCACGGGGGCGCCGCCACTCTGGGCAGGCCAGTCATACGCCTCGTAACGGACCGGAATGTTCCACTGGCTATCGACAAATACCCGCGCCATGTGGAACTGAAATTCTTTGCGGGGGATTGGGTGGACGATCTCGTAACAGGTGCAGGGACGATTATTGATCTTCGCGCCTTCAAACGTCTTGACCGTGCACTCGCCGTAGCGCATGTCATGCGTGCCGACCTCGATGAGCCGATCGGTCAGGCGCTTGATGCCCAACTCGGTGACCGGGTAGCGCTGACCGCTCATGGCCAACGGACCGTCGGGCTTGAGCGACAATGTGCCGACGAGGGTCCCCTTCACGCCATTGGGACGCGCCCACAATTGGCCGTTGTTCTTGCCGGCCACAAACAAGCATTCCTGGCCTTTGACATCGGCCGGGTCCAGAAAGTAGATGTAGACACTAAACGGTTGATGACGGACCTTGATGAACAGGTACTCGTAGTCTTTCAACTTGCCGTCGATCCGTTCGCGTTTGACGAGCGTCGCCGAGTAATCTTGGATTTTGG
>CAZZBK010000177.1:0-10500 GCA_964652155.1 uncultured Planctomycetaceae bacterium
TCGCCGGGGTTTGCTTCGCAAACCACCAGCCACCCACAACGGTGACGCTCACACGACGTTCCTGAACGACTGCACCGTGACCGACCGGCGGTTACTTCGTGCCGATGCAATACAAATGGCGGAAGGTGCGGATGAAGGCCTGACCATTCGAGAAGGCTGGGGTCGAGTTGGTCGGCTCGTTCAGCGAGTTGGTCGCGAGCAGCTCGAATTTCTCAGGGTTGGCGGCGACGACATACGTGACCGCGCTGGAGTTGGTGATGTAGAGACGCCCCTCGGCGACGAGCATTGAGCCCCAATTGCGCCCCCCCATGCCGAGCCTTTCGCGCCACTTTTCGTCACCCGTGGCCAAGTCGAGACACTGGAGCGTGCAGTTTTCGTTGGCCATGAACACATGACGGCCGACGATCGCGCCGGAGCCGATGCGTTGTGGGTTGGCTTTACTTTGCTGCCAGAGGCGGTTCGAGGGGGTGAGATCACCCGACCCGCCAAGCTTAAAGCCGATGGCCGGGCCATGATATCCGCTCATCGCCACGCCCATCGTCTCGCCCACGAGCGGATCGGTGTACACGAGCGGGCCAAGACCATCGATCGACCAGCGTGTTTTGCCCGTTGCCAGGTCGTAGCCCTGCACGTGCTTGGGATAACTCAGGACGACCTGCGGTTGCCCATCAATCTTTGTGACGAGCGGCGAACTCCAGGAGCCGGTCCAGGTGGCTTTGGCCCCTTCCTCGGCTTCGCCTGCGTCGCCGCCGGGTTCGTCGACTTGCCAGCGCGTTTGGCCGTCGTGCTTGTTGATCGCGATGAGGAACTGTCGCTTGCCGGGCCCCGCGTTCAGCAACACCGTATCGCCGTGAATGATCGGCGAGGAGCCGTAGCCCCAAATGTGGCGGAACTCGCCGAGGTCGCGCGACCAGAGTGGCTTGCCCGTCATGTCGTAGCAATGCAAACCGGCCGAGCTGTGCCACACGATCACGCGCTCTCCATCGGTCGCGGGGGTGGCGCTCCCGGGCGGGTTGGTGCCGTGCGTGGGCTCGTCACCCGCAAACGACACGCTTTGCTTCCACTGTTCTTGGCCCGTGGCGCGGTCAAAACACGCCAGCGAGCGCACTTGGCCTTTCTCACTGGCCAGCGTGAGAAATACCTTCGAGCCCCAGACGATCGGGCTGGCATTGCCCGGTTCACTCAGCGGAGTTTTCCAGACGATGTTCTCGGTCGCGCTCCAGGTGACCGGCACGTTCTTCTCATCCGAGAGACCGTTACCGCTCGGGCCACGCCACTGCGGCCACTCGCCACCTTGCACGGGCGAGCGCATCGTCGTCGCGAACAAGAGCAGGACCGCAGCGATGAGCGTGCGCATGATGAGCCTCTAAAGTTGAAGAAATGAGTATCGCATAGGGTGGCATGGCCACACTCATGTGGCCATGTTGATCCACATGCTCACGCGGACGTGAGCATGGCACCCTTACACCTAAGCTGTGCAGGCTGAGTCTCTCGAAATGAATGAGTTAGTATCCGGCTGCTGTAGCCGTGGGGGTGCGTCGGCCGTCGGCCGCGCCGACCCGTTGGCCGTCGACGATCATGATCGAGTGCGCGTCCCCTTGCCGCACATTGCGGCGATCGATCTTGTGCCCCCAATCACGCAGCGTGTCGAGCGTGGTCGCATTCGCGCTGTCGGCTCCGCGCTCGAATTTGACCTCGTCGGGCAGCCACTGATGATGCAGCCGCGGAGCGTCGACCGCCGCGCGCACGTCGAGCCCAAACGTCGTGACCCCCAGCACCACGCTGAGCACTGTATTGGGAATCGTGCGTCCGCCGGGCGAGCCGGTCACGAGCAACACCTTGCCGTCCCGCGCGACGATCGTCGGGCTTTGCGAGCTGAGCATCCGTTTGCCCGGAGCGATCGTATTGGCGCTGGTGCCAATGCGACCGCTGCGGTCCGTTACGCCCGGCCGCCAGTTGAAGTCGGTCATCTCGTTGTTGAGCAGGAAGCCCGCGCCGCGCACGACGACCCGCGAGCCGTAGCTGTTTTGCAAGGTGTAGGTGTTCGAGACCGCCATGCCTTGCGCGTCGACGACGGAAAAGTGCGTCGTGCTCTCACCCTCGGCGGCGAGCGGGATGTCGGGAGCGAGTTGCTCGCTGGGGGTCGCTTTTTTCGGTTGGATCGAAACCCGATGCTTGAGCGCGTAGGCCTTGTTGGTCAACAACGGCGGAATGGAGGTGAAGGCGGGATCGCCCAAGAAGCGGGCCCGATCACAGTACATCCGCTTGGTCGCTTCGATCACCAGATGCATGGCCTCGGGGGACCAACGTTCCAGCTTGGGCAAATCAAACTTCTCAAGAATATTGAGCACGCCCACGACAACGGTGCCGCCGCTGCTGGGGGGCGGTGGGCCATAAATGTCGTAGCCGCGATACGTGCCGTGGATCGGCTCGCGCGCATGGGCTTGGTAGCCGCGCAGGTCGTCGAGCGTGATGTAGCCATTGCCCGAGAGCATCTCGGCCACGATTTGCTCGGCGATCCGCCCGCGATAAAAAGCGTCGGGCCCCTCGTCGGCGAGTAACTGCAAGGTCGCGGCCAAGTCGCTCTGCACGAGCTTGTCCCCCTCGCGCCACTCCCCTCCCAGCGGCTTGGCGAACACGCGCATGAATTCCGGGAACGCGGCCGATGACTTGAGCAGCGAGTTGAGCCCCGCGGCGAGCGCGGCGTCGATGGCAAATCCTTCGCGCGCCAGTTTGACCGCCGGCAACACCAGCTCACGCCACGGTCGACGGCCAAATCGCTGATGAGCCAGCGCGAGGCCACGCACCGTGCCGGGCACGCCGACCACCTTGTGCCCCGTCTGCCGCGACTCGTTGATGAAGGTGTCGGCTTGGCACGCCGCGGGGGCGGTCTCGCGGTACTCGATACAGACCGGTGCGGCACCACCGCCCGGATAGACCATCATAAAGCCGCCGCCGCCAATATTACCCGCCTCGGGAAAGGTGACCGCCATCGCTAGCGCGGTGGCCACGGCCGCGTCGACCGCCGAGCCACCGTCGCGCAGGACGTCACGTCCGATCTCGCTCGCTTCGCGCGAAACCGATACGACCATGCCGTGCTCGGCGACCACGCGCGGCATTTCCGCCGCACGTGACCAAGTCGGCACGAGTGCAACGAGAGCGATTAGTCCATGCAACAGCGCTCGAAACATCGACTTCGCCTCCCATCCGTGGTGCAAGAATTATTTCTGTCCGACGCAATAGAGCACGTACGTCGACCGGATCAGCAGTTGATGGTCGTGCGGCGTAAGCGACGCGCGGAAGATCTCGTCGTCGGCCGAGCGGAGCTCGTTTTCGGCCACGATGTTGGGTTCCGCTCCCGGCTTGACGACCACGGTCTTGCCATCTTCGGCGATAAAGTACGCGAGCCCATTGGCCGCGATGGGCGAAGCCGAGAAGTTACCCCCGACGCGATGCTTCCACACTTCTTTGCCATCGTTCGTGTCGTAGGCGGTGAGCACCCCTTTCATGTCCATCGCCAGCATTTGATTGCCAATCACGATCGGCGAGGGGCAATCACGACCGGTCTTGCGCGGCGTGTGCCAAGCCATGTGCGAGCTGGTCACGTCCCCCGCTCCACCGGGCCGAATGGCGTAGGTGTCGCCCGACAGGCCGTTGAGCACGCACAGCACGCCGCCCGGCGCGGGCGTCACGGTCGGCTCACCCCGCCCCGAGAAGCTTTTGCAGAACCAGAGTTGCTGGCCGTCTTTGGGCGCGTAGGCAAACACGCCCGAGTGACCGTTGATGACCAACTCTTGCCGGCCGCTGGTCTCGACCAGGATCGGCGTGCTCCAGCCGCGATTCTCGGGGCGCGAGGTCGACCAGACCGTCTTACCGGTCCGTTTGTCGATACCCGTGATGAATGCATTCTCTTCGCTATCGCCATTTTGCACGACGAGATCGCCATAGATCATGGGGCACGAGGCGACCCCCCAAGGGCTTTTGAACTGTCCCAGGTCACGAGACCAGAGGTGTTTGCCATCGACCGTGTAGCCGTGGAGCCCGCCGCGGCCAAAGAACGCGATCACCACTTCGCCGTCGGTCACGCATGTCGCCGACGCCCAGCCGTTCATCTTGTGGCTTTCTTCCGGCGTACCGGTCCAGGCCACATGCTCCCACAGTGGCTTGCCGGTCTTGCGATCAAGACAAAACACAAGTCGTTGCTTGCCGTTTTCGAGCGCCGAGGTCATGTAGATGCGCTCGCCCCAGACGATCGGCGACGATTGGCCAATGCCCTTGAGTGTCGCTTTCCAGGCGACGTTGGCCGACGACCATTTGACAGGGACTTGGGTGTCGTCGCTGTGGCCGTTCTCGTGCGGGCCGCGCCAGCGGGGCCAATTCGTCTCGGCGTGGGCGGTCAGCCCCCAGTTCAGTGCGATCAGGGCCAACAAGCTCAGCAAACGTCGGATCACGGCGGTCACCTCGACAAATTCACAAGGGATGAAAAGTTCTTGATGCGTAAGTGGTCGTCTATTCTGGACGCTGAATTTGCGGAATGCAACACTTTGCCGCCACGATCGTTACTGCCAATATCCGATCGATTAGCCCCCGGCGATAGAACCGCAGGTTCGTACGCCGGGGGGACCCGCTGGCCACGATACTTGTTTCCCCCCTTTCGCGATCTCGCTCAACGAAAGCCCTTCCCAGGTTCGATAGCTTTCCGTATATTGTGAGTTTCCCAATCAAGCCCAAGTAGCAAGTCCTTAGGTAGCGGAAGTTTCAGCCATGCCCAAGATGAAGACCCACAAGGCGACGAAGAAGCGATTTCGCATTACGGCCAACGGCAAGGTGAAGCACCGCCACTCAGGCACCAGCCACTTGAACGTGAGCTTGTCGAAGAAGCGCCGCCGCAATCTCCGCGGCACCACGGTGCTAAACGAAGGGGAAACCAAGAAGATCCATATCCTCTTGGGCAAGCATAGCTACTAGGAGAAGCGTGTCGCCGACGCGATGACTCGACCCCGGGTGATTATTGATCCCCCCTGGTCGACGAGCGCAGGCCGACAAAATCTCCTACCACGCGGGACGGGCTGGCATAAACGCTCTGCTGAATTTCCGGCAGGGGGCCTTGAACTCGCTGAGATAGAGGAAGGTTGAAGTACCATGCGCAGCATGAAGGGTGCGGCACGGGCGCAAGCCAAGAAGCGTCTGTTCCGCAAAGTCAAAGGTTATGTCGGTGGTCGTGGCAATCTGTTACGCACCGCCAAAGAAACTCTGCTCCGAGCCGGTGTCTTCGCGTTTCGCGATCGCCGTCGTCGTCGCCGCGACTTCCGTCGCCTGTGGATTATCCGCATCAATGCCGCGGTGCGCGAGGCGGGTCTCCGCTATAGCGAATTCATCGCCGGCTTGACCAAGGCCAACATCGCCCTCGATCGCAAGACGCTGGCCGACATGGCCGTGGCCGATCCGGTCGCCTTTGCCGCCGTGGTCGACAAGGTCAAAGCGGCCCTTGCGGTCCCGGCCTAACGAGACGTTGCCCTAGAACTCGGCTCGCTCGGTCGTACTGAGTCGTTCGTCGCACGGATGCGTCGAGTGATTTGTTGCGCACCTCGGGACGATCGTTCACCGTGTGGAGCACTCGATCGTGGCATTGGCTGATTTTCTCGCTGATTTGGACGCCCTGCTGGGCGCGGCGCAGCAAGCTTTTGCCGCCGCCGTCGATGCCGGCGCGCTCGAAGACGCGCGGGTCGAGTTCCTCGGCGCGAAGAGCGGTCGACTCAAGACGCTGCAAAAAGGCTTGGGATCGGTCGCGGGGCCCGACAAGCCCGCGGCAGGTAAACGCTTCAACGAGGTCAAACAGGCCATCGACGAAGCCTTTGCCTCGGCCCAAGCTCGGCTCAGCGGCGGTGGCGCGGCCGTGCAGCGCGACGCGACCTTCGATCCCACCGAGCCAGGGCGTCGCCGGCGTATTGGCCGACTGCATCCGCTCACGCAGACGATCGAAGAACTCAAAGAGATCATGGGTCGGCTCGGTTTCAGCGTGACCGAAGGGCCCGAGGTCGAAGACGAGTGGCACAACTTCGAGGCGCTGAACATCCCCAAGGCGCACCCGGCCCGCGATCCGCTCGAAAATTTCTATCTCGCCACGGCCGAGCATCTTGCCGGTGGGCCGTTGCTCCTCCGCAGCCAGACGAGCACCGTGCAGATTCGCGTGATGGAAAACACCAAACCGCCGGTCCGCATCACTTCGCTGGGGCGCGTCTACCGCCCGGACGACGCCGACGCGACCCACTATCCGATGTTCCATCAGATCGAGGGCTTGCTCATCGATCGGGACATCACGATGGCCCATCTCAAGAGCGTGCTCCGCTTGTTCGCCCGCAATTATTTTGGCGGCGACGTGCATATTCGTTTTCGCCCCTCGTTCTTCCCGTTCACCGAGCCCAGTGTCGAGGTCGACATGCACTGGAACGACCGCTGGATCGAGATGGGAGGCGCCGGGATGGTCGACCCCAACGTGCTCCGCGCCGTCGGCTACGATCCCGAGCAATACACGGGCTTTGCCTTCGGCCTGGGGGTCGAGCGTGTCTGTGCCCGCAAGTACCAAGTGACCGACATCCGCGAGTTCTACAAGAACGACGTGCGTTTTTTGGAGCAATTCTAAGCGAGGGGTGAGGTGTGTGGGGCGGGGGATGAGGAAGACGGGGAGCAGATATTATGACGGTTCAGAGTTTTCAGGATTTGAAAGTTTGGCAGCAGGGGATCGAGTTGGTTGAGCTCGTTTATCAGGTCACGAGTAAATTTCCTTCTTCGGAGATGTATGGGCTGACAAGCCAGTTACGCCGGTCGTCGGTTTCGATCCCATCCAACATTGCTGAAGGCCACGGCCGCGACTCGACACGAGAGTATTTACACCACCTATCGTTTGCGCGTGGCTCCCTGGCTGAATTGCACACAGAACTCATCATTGCCGAGAGACTCAACTACATCCCCCAAACCCTGGCCGCAGACCTTTTCAATCGCATCGACTCGCTCAGCCGCATGCTACGAGGCTTGCAACGCTCGTTGCGATCAAAAGAATAACCCTCTTCCTCACCCCACACCCCGCACCCCACACCCCTTCCTCTCATGCTCATCTCCTGGGACTGGCTCAAACAATACGTGCCGCTCGACGTGAGCGATGAGGAATTCGCTCGACGACTCTTGCTCGCCGGGCTGAACCACGAGAGCACGCAGACGGTCGGTGCCGATATCGCCATCGACCTCGAAGTGACCAGCAATCGGCCCGACTGCCTGGGACACATCGGCATTGCCCGCGAGGCGGCCGTGTTGTTCGGCCAGCCGCTGACGCTCCCCAAGGCCGCGCCCGTCGTGGGCAATACACGCGTCGACTCGCTCGCCAAGGTGCGCATCGATTGCACCGACCTTTGCCCCCATTACACCGCCCGCGTCATTCGAGGCATCAAGATCAAGTCGAGCCCCGCTTGGCTCGTCAATCGCCTCACGACCGTCGGGCAACCATCGATCAACAACGTCGTCGACATCACCAACTACGTGCTGCTCGAGTGTGGCCAACCCCTGCATGCCTTCGATCTTGCCAAGCTCGCGGGACACGAGATCGTCGTCCGACGCGGTCGCAAAGGCGAAAAACTCGAAGCCATCGATCACCACAGCTACGAACTGACCGAGTCCATGTGCGTGATCGCTGATCGTGATCGTGCCGTGGCGATCGCCGGCATCATGGGCGGAGCAACGACCGAAGTCACCGCGGCGACCCTCGACGTGCTGGTCGAGAGTGCCCGATTCGATCCGCTGAACGTCCGCACCACCTCACGCCAGTTGGGCCTACGCAGCGATTCGTCCTATCGCTTCGAGCGCGGCGTCGATCCGCAGGGGGTCGAGTGGGCTAGCCGCCGCTGCTGCGAGTTGATCCTGGACCTGGCCGGCGGCGAGTTGGCCGCGGGAGTGATCGACGTCGGCACAATGCCTGCCACGCCCCCCACGATCGTGCTGCGACTCGAACAGTTGCCGCGCATCTTGGGCATTACGATCGACCGCGGCCGAGTGCTCGATATTTTGAAATCGCTCGGCAACGACGTGCTACGCGATGAGCCGCAACGGATCGAAGTCCGCGCTCCGAGTTGGCGGCGCGACCTGGAACGCGAGATCGATCTGATCGAAGAGGTGGCCCGTATTCACGGCTACGACGAGATCAGCGAGAACGTTAGCGTGCCGATGGCCCCCAGCGCTCGCTCGCTCGAAGATCGCGTGCTTGGCGAAGTTCGTCAGACGCTCACCAGTCACGGCTACGACGAGGCCATGACCATCAGTGTCGTCGAGCCGGAGTGGTCCGAGGTGTTCAGTCCTTGGAGCAGCGAAGCACCGTTGCACACTCAGATCCCCATTCTCCGTCGGGCCACCTGCCTGCGGCGGAGCTTGGTCCCCAGCCTGCTCGCGGCCCGGCGGACGAACGAAACACTGGCCAACCCGGTCATCGAACTGTTCGAGATCGCCAAAATTTATCTGGCTCGCGCAGGTCAACTCCCTGACGAGCGGCGCGTGCTCGGGCTCACCAGCGGCGATGGCTTCTATGTGGTCAAAGGGGTCATCGAAGCGCTCGCCGAACGGTTGCATATTCGCGAAGAACTATCGCTTGTCGAAACCACGCACGAACTATTTGATCGCAATCACTGCGGCGAGTTGCGATTGGGCAATGAGCGGCTCGGCTGGATCGGTGAAGTGAGCAAAACGGGCCGACAGAAATTCGAGCTTCGCGGTGCCGCCACCGTGGCCGAGCTTGATTTGGCGGTGCTCATCGCGGCCGCGCAGTTGGTTCCCAAGTACGCGCCGATCTCAGCCTTCCCGGCCATTGAGCGCGACGTGAACCTCGTCGTCGATGAGTCGGTCGCCTGGGCACAGCTTGCGGCCGAGGTGCGCGCCCACTGCTCGATCCCGCTCGAACGACTGACGTACCGCGACACCTATCGCGACGCGCAGCGGCTCGGATCGGGCAAGAAGAGCCTGCTGTTTACCGTGACGATGCGGGGCGTCGACGGCACGCTCACCAGTCAGCAGGCAGACGACCAGCGCGCTCGGATCGTCGCGGCGTGCCAGGCCAAATTTGGCGCAGTGCTTCGCGCCTTGTCAAGATAATAGTTCTGACCCCTTATTCACCTCCGGTGATTCCAGCCCCAGAAGGTGCCGGTACAGTTCCTTGTCTTGCATGTGAGTTCTCCTTCGCGGAGAATTCTACCAAACCCACGTGAAACCCGGATGGACCTATTATCCCCCTGACCCGTTATTATCCCCAACAGGCTGTTAGCAGTGAATCACTTCGTCGCTCGAATTTGGCCATATAGGAATAAATTCAAAACCATTCAGTCCTTCCAGCATAACGTCGTCTAACACCTCCTCAGTTGCAATCCATTGGCCATGCGGTTCAATACGAAACAAAGACACCTTTACAGGCAACAGTGATTCATCAAGAACCCAGCGACGAATTCGACTTACAATAGACGTTCCAGGATAGAAAATGCACTGTGATTTAGCGACATCGATACAGGAGTATCGGTGAGTTACATAACACAGGAAGTAGTCATCGCTAATCATTCTTGCTTTATCGTGAATGTAAGCAGGATGGAATTGCAATTTATTTCTGGCCTCATAATTCTCAAACGATATTCTGGCACGATGGCTCAGTATCAGAAAATCACGCCCAGCGTGAATACAATCAGGCAAGTGTTGATGCAGGACATGAGGGTTGTCGAGAAATACATGCGCTGGCAACGACGGACTTGTTGAAATATCCGCTGAACTAAATGCTTTACCAGATTCTGAGGATGGCGAACGTCCCATGCATCGTGCAGAACCGCTAATAATATAGTATTGCATGACATGTATTAATTATTATCATTAGTGTGTCAGTATGAACCAAGTTCGCCACCAATAGCTGGCCCATCAAGTGAGTTCTTTATTCCGCCCCAAGGAAGCTGTTCGAGATCGGCGGCATCAAATATTACAAGAAAAGTCTTCCAGGTATCTGCAGGATTTACGAGATCGATAGCCCACCCTGTCCAGCTATCTTCACCTAGGTGATGTGATGCGGTTCCTTTGTTAACTACTTCGATACCTTTGCGAAGCTCTTCCTCGGTTGCCATGGCTTTCGTGGGGTGGGGATAGGAAAAGCACTGTCATGGGCGAGTTTGCATTTTCGATGATGCGCGCACGCTGAGCGCAACTACCACAGGGTAGTTTTTTGCAAACTCGTTGTCTAGCGACTGACAGGCTGCCAAACACGCTCGGTCAGCAGAAAGTGGTTCGGTCTCGCCACCCTGGTAGATATCCGAAGCTCGAAGGCTCCACACTGTCTCATCCGGCGTTCGAACCGCTGACAGAGCACCATGCTTTTTCTACGGGCTTGTTCAACAGAGCTGGGCTCTGTCGATATCCCTCGGGGTCAAGACGATGTTGTCAGTGTGCTGGGCAGCACGACGAGTCAGCCAGAGCTCCGAGCTTCGGACG
>CAZZBK010000178.1:0-10475 GCA_964652155.1 uncultured Planctomycetaceae bacterium
GTTCCGGCGACTGCATCTGGCCAGCGGCCAATGGGTCGTCGTGCTCGATTATCCACCGCATCCTGAGCGGCCCCGGTATGTGCAATGGTGGTAACGCGGCAATTTTCAAGCAGCAATGGATCTCAAACCTGGAGGGACGGTTATGCGACTGGCAATGCTTTCGATGTTGATGATGGTGTCGTGCGGCGCGGTGTCGGCGCACGCTCAGCGGTTGGAAGTGGACCAAGCCGAAGTGCTGCGGCACGGCGACATGGTTCAACATATTGATGGCCTGCAGGCTGGTGGCGCGGATGACGAGGTGCTGGGGCCGCCGGAGTCCGACGCCGACCAATGGTTCATCAGCGTCGTATCCACCAAGGGGTGCGCAGGGTGCGAACGCTTGAAACAGGCCTGGCGCAGTGATCCGAATTTACTGGCGCTGGCGAACCCCGACAACCCGAAAACGAGTTGGGCCCATTACAACGAATATCTCTACGAGGACCAGAGCCAGGCCTTTCGCTGGCAGGATATCCGCATCACGGCGTTTCCGACCGTGATCGTCCAGCCGGCACGCAGCGGCAAGTACGGCGACCCGCGCACGGTCGTCTTTCAAGACGTCTACCGGGGCGATCCGAAACAATTGGCCGGCGCGATCAGCAACGCGATCCGACGTTATGTCGCCACACTCGATACCGCACCGACCCACCCTGGACCACGGGCCGCCGACAACGCGAGTGTCGCTCCCCCTTGGTCACCCGCCCCCAAAGTTGAGCCGCAGCGACTGCCGGATATCGTGCCGATCAAGATTCCCCCGGAATCCCGCAGCGAGCCGTTCAGTTGGCAGCAGTTGCTCTGGCAGGTCATCGCCGCCGTGGTGACGGCCGTGCTGGGGTACTTCGCCGGGCGCCGCACTCTTGGTAGTTCGGACGCAGCGCCGTCGGTTCGGGCGCAGCGCAGCCGCAAATTCGTTCGTAGTCGCTGAAGGTGAGGATGCTCGCCGATGATCGGTGTGAAGGTGACCACCCAGAGCAACGTCAAGCCGGTGTTGGCCAAGGTCCAGCGGGCCGAGATCGGCAATCTTGGCCACGCCGGTGCGGCGGTGCGGTTGGTGGCGCGGCGTTCGATTCGTCGCCGTCGCCAGAAGTCGGCTCCCGGCACGCCGCCCCACACGCGCCGCGGGCAACTGAAACGGGCCATCCAATACGCCGTCGAGAAAGAAAACGACTTGGTGGTCGTGGGAACCAGTGCGGAAGTTGTCGGTCGCGCCGGTTCGGCCCACGAGCGCGGTGGTCGCTATCGGCGCCAGAAATATGACCGACGACCGTTCATGGGACCAGCTTTAGAAAACATCACGCCACGGCTCCCCAAGCTGTGGGCCAACTCGGTGAAATAAGGAGCCAGCTGCGATGAGTATCCGGTTAGGTATGGACGCGAAGATTTACTTCGGTGAGGCCGGCAGCACGGCGACTGAAGAAATGGCCAACGTCAAGGACGTGACCTTGTCGCTCGAGGCGGGGGAGGCCGACGTGACGACGCGGGCCAACGGGGGCTGGAAGGCGACCGCCGCCACGCTCAAGGACGCCAGTGTCGAGTTCGAGATGATTTGGGACACCGAAGACCCCGGCTTCTCGGCCATCCAACAGGCGTTCTTTGGCAATCAGCCGTTGGCGCTGGCCATTCTCGACGGCGAGAGCGGCAGCGGCCTGGACGCCGACTTCGTGATCACCAAGTTCGATCGCAACGAGCCGTTGGAAGAGGCGATCACGGTCAGCATCACCGTCAAGCCGACCTATTCGACCCGTGCCCCGGAATGGATCGAGGGATAACCGCTCATGAAAACATTCACCGATAGCGCTGGTCGTGTCTGGACCGTGGCCATCAACGTCGACGCGATCAAACGCGTGCAGTCCCTCGTGCAGGTCAACCTGCTGGAAGCGATCGAAGGCAAGCTGCTCGAGCGGTTGTCGACCGATATGGTGCTGTTGTGCGACATTCTGTTTGCGCTGGTCAAGCCGGAGGCGGACGCCAAGAACGTCAGCGACCAGGATTTCGGCCGGGCGATGGCGGGGGACGTGCTCGATGCGGCGTCCACGGCGCTGCTGGAGGAACTGGTTGATTTTTTCCCGAGCGGCAAGCGTCGGCTGCTGAGCCAGGCGCTTGCCAAGCTGCAGAAGCTCGAAGCGCTGGCGATCGACGTGACCCGTCGCAAGCTCGACAGCGACGATCTGGAGCGACAACTGCTCACGGAGTTGGAAACAGCGCTAGCCGCGCCTGGCGGCTCGTCTGGGAACTCGCCGGCATTGTCGGCGTCGACCCCGGGCGATTGACGCTCAGGGAGTTGGTCACGATGGCCGAGGCGCGCACGCGGCAGGAATGGGCTCGCACCAGTTCGCTGTTGGCGCTGATCGCCAACGTACATCGCGACCCGAAGAAAACCCGACCGTTCAAGCCGGACGACTTCAATCCGCTTACTGAGCGATCGCAGCCGACCGTAAAGGTCGGAATTGACGTGTTGAAGCAGGTGTTCATCAACAGCCGAACGTGAGCCGAGTCATGCCGACGGGCAATGCTATTCGTGCGGGCGCCGCTTTCATCGAAATCTACACCAAGGACCATGCCTTGGTGCGTGGGCTCGATCGCGCGCAGAAGCGGCTTAAGGCGTTTGGCACCAGCGTGCGCGACTTTGGCACGAAGCTGGCCGGGATCGGTGCGGCGGCTGTCGCTCCGCTCGCGGCCAGCGCCAAGTTGTTCGGCGACACCGGCAGCGATCTGGTCGACATGAGCCAGCGCACCGGCGCGAGCGTCGAGGCGCTCTCGGAGATGGGATTCGCCGCCGAACAGTCGGGCGCCGACATGGCAACCCTCGAAACCGGCCTGCGCAAGATGCAACGCACATTGGCCGAGGCAGCAGGCGGTTCCGACTCGGCCCAGGAAGCATTGTCCGATCTCGGTCTGTCGGTCAGCGACTTGGCCGGCTTGTCCCCCGACGAACAGTTCAAACGCTTTGCCGATCGGATTGCGCTGATTCAAGACCCGGCGCAACGGGCGGCCGCCGCCATCAAACTGTTCGGCAAATCAGGGACGCAACTCTTGCCGCTGATGTCGGGGGGCGCAGCCGGCATCGACGAACTGCAAAAACAGGCCCGCAAGTTAGGGCTGACGATCTCCACCGAAGATGCCACAGCGGCCGAGCAGTTCGGCGACACACTCGACGTGCTCTGGAAAGTGGTCAAGCGGGGCATCTTCGCTGTTGGAGCAGCGCTCGAGCCGGTGTTGAGTGATCTAGCGCAGACGGTGATTCGTAATCTGGTCACGGTCGCCCACTGGATCAAGCAGAACAAGGAACTGATCGTCACCGTGTTCAAGATCGCGGCGGCGGTTCTGGCCGGCGGTGCGGCCTTGGTTGTCTTGGGAGCCGCGATCTCAGGCGTGGCGACGATCTTCGGCGCGGTGTCGGCCGTGATCACGGGCGTCGGCGCTGCTATCGGTATCCTGGGAGCGATTCTGGCCGCGATCCTGTCGCCGATCGGCCTGGTCATCACGGGCATCGTCGCGCTGGGCGGCTATCTACTCCACACCACGGGGGTTGGTGCGCAAGCGCTCGACTGGTTGGCCACGCGCTTCGCAGCGCTGAAGCACGAGGCGCTGGCCGCGTTTCAGGGGATCGGCGATGCCTTGGCGGCCGGCGACTTGGCACTGGCGGGGCGTATTCTCTGGCTCACGCTTAAGCTCGAATGGCAGAAAGGTGTCAACTTTCTGCTCGAGCAATGGACGCGGTTCAAGGAATTTTTTTTGCGGATCGGCACCGAGGCTTTTTACGGCGCGGTGTTGGTGTTCAACGATGCCGTGGCCGGATTGCAAGTCGCCTGGGTCGAGACCACCAGCTTCCTGGCCAACGTCTGGACCCGTTTTACCGGTTGGCTGACCAAGGGTTGGAACTCGGCCGTCGGATTCTTGGAAAAGACCTGGGTCCGCTTCCAAGGGCTGTTTGACGATTCGGTCGACGTGCATGCCGAAGTCTCGCGGATCGATCAGGAGGCGGCCGAGCAGAACGCCGCCGCCGAGCAAGAGACTCACACCACGCTCGCCGGCCGTGAGCAACAGCGCCAAGCACGCCGCACATCGATCGAACGCGACCGCGCCGGAGCCGAGCAAGAAATCGTTCGCGAGGCGCTGGACGTTAGCGCTCGTCGGCAGGCAAAGAACAAGTCCGACATCGATGCCTCGGAAAAGACCCTCAGCGACGCCCGTCAGGAATGGGAAGACGCGATCGCGCTGGCGGCCAAGCACCGCAAACAGGCCGAGGCCGATCAAGCCGCCATGAAGCCGGGCGAATTCAAAGCACCCTCAATGGAAGACCTGCTCCAAGGCGCCGGTGACAACGTCGACCAAGCGGCGCAGCGGACCGTGGACGTGCAAGGCACGTTCAATGCCGCCGCCGCGCAAGGTCTTGCCGCCGGTGGCCCGTCCGATCGGATCGCCAAAGCGACCGAGGAAACGGCCAAGGGGGTCACCAAGCTGGTGCGGCATGCCGACCACGGCGGGCTGGTGTTTGAATGAGAGGCCACCATGCCCATTGAAGTCTGGGAAAAGTTCGGCAGTCGTGAATCGACCGCGGGCGACAGTCCGTCGATCGATCTGCTGTATGTCATTCGCGGCACGTCCGACGATCTGACCGCGAAGGCGGCGCTAGCTAGCGCGTCGCCGGTGCTCTACGACGGCCTGCGCCGCGCCAGTTGGCACGTCGAGCCGCTCGGCGAAGACTTGTGGAACGGTTCCGTCCGCTACGACAAGATTGAAACCGCCGATTCGAGCTTCAGCTTCGACACCGGTGGCGGCACGCAGCATATCACGCAGAGCCTCGGCACCGTCGGCGCTTACGCGGCCAGCGGCCAGGCCCCGAACTTCTTCGGCGCGATCGGTGTCACGCATGACAGCGTCGAAGGGGTCGACATCACCGTCCCGATCTACCACTTCTCGGAAACCCATGCCTTCGACGCATTGCTGATCACCGGCGCGTACAAAGCAACGCTCTTCAGTCTTACGGGCAAGGTCAATGGCGGAGAGTTCCGCGGGTTTGCCACGGGGGAGGTGCTGTTCCTGGGGGCGAGCGGCTCGCAACGCGGCAGCGACCACTGGGAAATCAGCTATCGCTTCGCCGCCAGCCCCAACGTGAGCGGCTTGCAGATCGGTCCGATCAACGGCGTCAACAAGAAGGGTTGGGAATACCTGTGGGTCCGCTACGCCGACAGCGAGGACACAAGCGCCAAGACGCTGGTCAAGAAACCCTTCGCCGCCTACGTCGAGCAAGTCTACCCCTATGGCAACTTCGCGGCCCTGGGGATTTGAACGATGGCCGGCGATCATCTCAAGAAAGTGCAAGCGGGGGACGCGCTCCGCATTGAGGCGCGGACGTTCAACACGATCCTCGACGCCACGCGGGATTTTCTGGATCGTCGGCAGTCGCAAACGACCGACGCCGCTCGAGGGTTTCGTCAGACGGGCATCGTGCGGGTGCGCAACGATTCGGGTGCTGACCGCGATCGGTTTCATGTACTGGGGATCGACGGCCCGGTCTTCACCCCCACCGCCAACCTCGACGAGTTTAAGAATCGCGTCGTGCTCAAAGGCAAGAAGCCTTCCCGCGACGATCACCTGGGCAATTTCGTCGTGCTGCTCGAGCCCATCCGCGCCAACCAGATCGGACTGGCCTATCTCGACGGCGTCTGCCCGGCACGGATCGACGTGAAGCAAGAAAAACATCCGTTTGCCGATATCAAGCACGACGATGCCACGCTGCTGGAAAGCCGTGATGACGGCTCTGCCGTGATTCTCTGGAAAGAAACGGGCGAAGGGCAGAAATGGGCGGTCGTGCAACTCGGTCGGCGCACGACGGCCTGGTATTGGGGCACCTTGTCGGCCGATCTGAAGTACGGCGAATCGGCCGACGTCGCCCTGCAAAAACAAAACCCCGACGACGGTTCGCTCTCGTCGCTGGGGCGCACGGTGGAAGCCTACTGCCCGATCTTGGCCAGCCAGTACAAGCTTCCCAGCGGCGCGAAAGTGAAGGTCGAGGTCCACCCACCCTCGGGCCTGTGGAATGTCACCGCCAGCAGCCTGTGCCCGGAAAAGATTCCCGACGAAGAACCGCCTGCGGGGCCCAGCTGATGGCCGACTGGGCATTCAACCTGGCGTGCTGCTGTTGTCCCGTCGGCTTCGATGCCGGCGCGTGGCCCGGCATTCAAAGCTGCATCTGCGAGCACCCGATCGTGAATCTCAAGGATGGCATCGAGCGGATCGTCGATTGCCGAGCCGTTTTTTGCGGTCCATCGAGTGCCTGCGGCAGTGCCATGCAGTTCCAGAGCGCGCAGTATGCGGTGATCAAAGCCTGGGTTGAGAACGGCGGCCGACTGTGGTGCAACGGTGAATACAACCAGGATGGCAATGGCTACGACTGCCTGGGAGACGAGGCCCGCGACAAGATCAACGCCTTCATGTCGGCACTGGGCTGCTCGCTGCACCTTGGTCACCACGCCTGCAACTGCGGCTGCGCCGATCCCGAGGGCAATCCGTGGCTGGGGATCAACGGCGCGGCCAAGATCGTCACCACGCCGACCTCGTTGCCGGGCGTCTACCACGCCTGCGTCGGTGAAGTCACTGGTGGGACGCCGATCAACTGGACCCAACCCGAGCCCGACTACGGCGGCAGCGACGCCTGTCTCACGTCGTATCCGTGGATCGCCATCGAGCAGCTTGGCCAGGGCGTGGTTGTGCTCACGGGGGACTCGAACGTCTTCGATGGCTGTGCTCACGACAACTGCGAAATCGCCCAGCGGTTCATCCACAACAAGCCCGAGGATTTGATATGAATCACCAATGGGAACAGCAGCCGGCCGGAGACGTGCGCTGCCTGGTCTGCGGCATCCGCGCGCTCACGCCCAACAATAAGGAATGCGCCGGCGAAGCTGCGCGCGCTGCCCAAAAGGTAAAGCCGTGCTGCGGAGATAAGACCAACACGCTCGCGGCCGTCGGCGCCGTCACGCGACCCAGTTGCCTCGAATGCGTCGAGAAGCACCTTGGCGCAGCGTGGGTCCTGCTGGCCGAGACCCGCGACGGCTACGCTTATCGCCTTCGTGCCATCGGCCACTTGCACGAGGCCGAGGACGAATCGCAGCAATGGCCCGAACTGCACAACGCCATCCGCGACGCCCGCAAGGCGTATCAAAGCATCGTCGCGCTGCCGGACTTTGAGGCATTGGCAAAAATCGTCGCATCGATCCATCTCCGAGATATTAACCGTCCCCCAAGTAAATTGGCGAGAGAAAACAACATCTTGATTCGGAGCTAAACTGTCAATTGTGTATTGATATCTTGAATATGTTGAAGATAATGCTAGCCGAGGCTCTGTTGAAGTTTGAGTTTTCGAATCTGGGGATAACATGAACGTTACCACTGAACCTGTATTGGCGTCCGTGGGAGATACCCAGATTTCTACGACAGGCCTGATGCGATTCCTCAAGCTGCGACTAGATCTTTACAAGGTCATCCACGCCGCTCTCGTCGAGGAATGCCTGCTCCGCGCCGCTAGTGCCGCAGGAATTGAGGTTGTACCCGAGGAACTGCAAATATCCGCAGATCGAACACGACAACGACACGGCCTGCATTCGATCGACGCAACACACCAATGGCTTGCCACTCACGGATTATCCATCGACGATTTCGAGCAATCATTGCGGCAGAAATTGCTACTAGAGAAATTCCAGGACTGGCTGGTCTCAGAACAGGGCGAACAGGAGTTTGCTAAAGAGCCCGAGCGGTTTGCGCGGGCTCGTTTGCGTCGAATCGTTGTCGCTAATAGTGACTTGGGGCGGGAACTTGCAGCGCAAATAAGAAACGATGGGAAGGATTATGCTGATTTAGCCGGCGCTTACAGCCTTGATACTGCTTCACGGAACGTAGGGGGCGACATCGGCGTGGTGCTTCGTTGTCAATTACCGCCTGAGACAGGTAATCAAATTTTTGGCTCGAGGGTTGGTGAAGTCGTCGGACCGATCGACGAAAATGGCCTTTTCGCCCTGTACTTGGTCGAAGAATTGTGTACGGCAGATTTCGATGACACGACGCGACAGATCCTCGGCTCTGAATTGCTGAACCGTTTTGCAGATGAACAACTGGCCCAAATGGAACTCAACTCGTCGTGGCTAGCGACCATCTAGGGGCCATAACAAGACAAGATTCTCGGCAATGTCTCAACCGATCTCAGATGATCATGGAATAGGCCATCAGCGGGCTGACGCGGAGCGTCGAGTGCAGTCGCTGAGAAGCTGGCCGTTTTTTTCGTTGTTTGATTCAGCTTGGCTTGAGAACTGGGCAACCCGCGGCGTAGAACGACGACTAAAGGTGGGAGAGGTCTTAGTCCATGAGGGCACAATGGCCCGGCGGCTATTCTTAATCAGGACAGGCAAAATCCGAACTTCAAGGCAGGCTGATGGAGATCGGGAATTGTCACTTGGTTTATGTGGACCGGGGGAACTGATTGGCGACTATGGGCTACTGGCTCCCGGATTGATGACCGTGACCTGTCGCGCTGCCGAGCCGACCGCGGTCGTTACTTTTTCCCTCCATCGGTTCCGAGATGAGTTGAGCCTTCGCCCGGAGTTACGATGCTGCTCATTGAGGGACTGGATCCGTTTCCACTTTGCTCTCCGGTACCTACGGCAACATGCCTATCTGGGATTTATGTCGCCACCGTCATTTCTGCCGATGACCGACTCATTACGGGCGGTGGAGTTTGCCCCCAACCTGACGATCCAAGGTCCCGGCCTGGCTGACGACTGCTGCTTTGTTATCCGTGAGGGGGTTGTGGAGGTAGGCGAAACAGGCCAGCGTCGCGAGGCTGGTGAATGTTTTGGCGCCGATACTTTTCTGGGGAAGGCTCCTCGCCAAGTCCGTACCGTCAGTGCCGTTCAAGGTTGGGTGTTACGCCGCGACCAATTTTTGGAACACGATAATAGTTTAAATGGCAATTATCAGTCGTTGCATCTTGGACTTCACGTCGCAAGCACAGCGTACCCGTGTGTTCGACAACGACAGGCGGCCGACTGTGGTATCGCCGCATTGACGACTGCGTTACTTTTTCATGTCAGTGAGGTCGCGGAGTCGAGGGTCCGATCGTTGGTGCCGTTGGGCAACGCCGGTACTAATCTATCTGACTTAGCGAAGGCGGCTGAAGCGTTGGGGTTTCGTACCCATGCGGTGCGAATTGGCGTGGACCAATTGCCAATGGTTCGTTGCCCTGCCATTGCCCACCTTGCCGATGGGCATTACGTAGTTTTGTGCGATACAACATATCGCGTGACGATCGCAGATCCAGCCCAGGGAGTCCGACAAATCAGTCCAGCAGAGTTCGCAGCGGACTGGTCTGGCACGTTACTTTTGATCCTGCCGCCTGACAATGGTAAGGGGCAGCCGGCCGCTTCGATCTTGGAGAGCATTAACGATTTCAATTCGTCGTGATCCGCAGTCGAGGGGCGGTCAATTCTACGAAGCTCTGCTGTGATCGTTACAGGAGCTGGGGTAAAAAACTTTCTGGAATTTGTCCGTTTGCCAAGCCAATTGTGTTTTTAACTGTGAAACCCGACTTCTTGTGTGATTAATACCGAGTAGGAAACCGTCTATGGCGACCATCGTGATTCTTGAGCTGCCCACATGGGAAGAACTTACTCCAGAAGAACTGGAAGCTATCTTCGGTGCCGGACGGACCCTTTTCAAACGGCTTGGCTTTGAATCGCTTGAGGAACGCCGACTGATGTCGGCCTCACCCAATTCGTTAGTGTCATCACCAGTCATCTCGCCAACGGTTTTGGTTGGTTCATCGACTCCAGGCATTGGTGCGGGGATAAATCATGCTCCGTCTATCAATCCGACCGTGAATTCGGCAATCATATTGAATATGCCCACGGTGGTGAGCCTCGCCAACAATAGTTCTACGATACGGGTCTCTGACCTCTTGAAAAGTGGATCAGGCATTCCGATTACGGATGTCGATGCTGGTGCCCAAAGTGGTATCGCCATAACATCCGTGAATAACGCACTCGGGTCGTGGCAGTATTCAATTGACAACGGTGCCAACTGGAAAGACCTCAGTGGATCAATCAGCTCAGCTCGGTTATTGTCGGCCGATACCAGTACGATGGTCCGATTCACACCGCGTTCCGGGGTTTCTGGAACGATGTTCCCAGGCATCAGTTTTTATGCCTGGGATCAAACATCGGGTAAGAATGGCGACACGGCCGACTTAAGCAAGCGAGGTGGCACGACAGCGTTCAGCAATACCACGGCTTTTGTCAAAGTTGTCGTCACCGCCAACCACGCTCCGGTGGTCACAGCAGCAGCCACGTTCAGCATGCCTTCGGTGGTGAGCTTGGCCGGTAAAAGCTCCACGCTGTCAATCGCTGAACTTCTGAAAACCGGTGCCGTTGGTACAATCTCGGATG
>CAZZBK010000179.1:0-10420 GCA_964652155.1 uncultured Planctomycetaceae bacterium
CTGAATGATGCCCTTGATGCCAGATCCTACGATTTACCAACTTTGAAGACGCTCAGAGGCCACAACGGTGTCGCTGACACGCTGCGAGCGGCAACAAAAACAGCGGCGGCCGAGTGAGGAGTCACCCGACCGCCGCTGATGGTTTACACACAAAACTTGCCGGGTCGATTAGGCGTTCGACGGTTCGGCGGCCTCGCGGAGCACGGCCTTGCGGCTGAGCTTGACGCGATCCTGGTCGTCGATGGCGATGACCTTGACCTGGAACTCGTCGCCGACCTTGCACACATCGTGCACGCTGTTGACGTAACCGTCCGCCAGCTCGCTGATGTGGCACAGGCCGTCCTTGCCTGGCAGGATCTCGATGAACGCGCCAAAGTCCTTGACGCTCGTCACCCGGCCGTCGTAGATCTTACCGACCTTGACGCTTTCGGTGAGGGCTTCAACCCGACGCAGAGCCGCTTGGGCACCGGCCGAGTCGTTGCTCGAGATGATGACCGTGCCGTCGTCGTCGACTTCGATCACGGCGCCGGTCGACTCTTGAATGGCGCGGATGGTTTTGCCACCCGGGCCGATGAGCAGGCCGATCTTTTCCGGATGGATGGTCGTCCGCAGCAGTCGCGGCGCGAAGCTGGAGATTTCCGCCCGGGGCTCGACGATCGCCGAGAGCATGTGTCGCAGGATCTGCATTCGGGCCTCGCGCGCCTGGGCGAGCGTGCCGCGAATGATTTCGCTGTTAATGCCGTCGATCTTCAGGTCGAGCTGGATGCCGGTGACGCCGTTTTGAGTGCCGGCCACCTTGAAATCCATGTCGCCGTAGTGATCTTCGTCGCCGATGATGTCGGTCAGCAGCATCCATTGATCGCTGCTCTCTTTAACCAAGCCGATCGAGATGCCCGCCACCGGGTTGCTGATCGGCACGCCGGCCGCCATCAACCCGAGGGTTGCGCCGCAGACGCTGGCCATCGAACTCGAACCGTTCGATTCGAGAATGTCGCTGATGACGCGGATCGTGTAGGGAAACTCTTCGGGATCGGGCAGCACGGCCTTGACGCTCCGCTCGGCTAGTGCGCCGTGACCAATCTCACGACGTCCCGGTCCGCGGATCGGGCGACACTCGCCCACCGAGTAGCACGGGAAGTAGTAGTCGAGCATGAACTTCTTGCTGTACTCGCCGGTCAAGCCGTCGACCCGTTGCTCGTCGCGCGTGGTTCCCAGTGTGATGGTGATCATCGACTGGGTCTCGCCACGCTGGAACATGGCCGAGCCATGCACGCGGGGCAACACGTCCACTTTGCACTCGATCGACCGCAGTTCGGTTGCCGAGCGGCCGTCGGGCCGGGTGCCCGAGAGGATTGCATCGCGAACCACGCGCAGTTCGAGATTCGACCATGCGCGGTTGAAGGCCAGCGCGGAGATAGCATTCGCGGCGGCGGGGTCGGGAATCAAGTCGGCCACGGCCTGCGCCTTGAGGTTGGCCACGGCTTCGGCCCGGGCATGCTTGCCCGCGGTCTGCTTGGCGGCCTTGAACGCGGCGTAGTACTTGCCCTTGAGGGTGTCGTACACGCCGTCGCTCGGCGGGGCCACGAACGGCGTCTTCTGGATGCCGGCCTTGGCGAAGAGTTCTTCTTGCAACGCAACGAGCTCTTGCACGTGTCGATGGCACTCCATGACGGCCGCGTGCATTTGATCTTCGGGCAATTCGCGGGCGAAGCCTTCGATCATCAGCACCGCGTCACGCGAGCCCGAGATCACCAGGTCCAACTCGCTTTCTTCGAGCTGGTCCATGGTCGGGAACGGCACGTATTGGCCGTTGATGAGGCCGAGCCGGCAGGAGCCCAACGGGCCCTGGAACGGCAGCGACGACAGGCCCAGCGCGACGCTGGCACCGATCATGGCGAGCATGTCGGGGTCGTTCTGCTGATCGTAGGCCAAGACATTGGCCTGGATCTGCACTTCGTCGTAAAAACCCTCGGGGAAGAGCGGCCGGATCGGGCGATCCATGAGCCGCGCGGTGAGGGTTTCCTTCATCGTCGGACGGCCTTCGCGTTTCAGGAAGCCGCCGGGGAACTTGCCCGCCGCGGCGATCCGTTCGCGATAATCACAGGTGAGCGGGAAGAAATCGATGCCCGCTCGCGGGGGACCGCTGGTGACAGCGACCAGCACGACCGTTTCGCCATATTGCACCAAGCAGCTGCCAGCCGCTTGTTTGGCGTAGGTCCCGGTTTCAATCGATAATGTTTGCGACCCAATCTGACGTTCAACACGTACTTTAGCCAAGGTTATTACCTACCTTCCTACGGGCTCTAGGCCGTAAGAGCACCCAACCTTGGGTCGAACGCCTGTCACGAACAAAGCCAGCAATGGCCCGATCGGCTTCAAGAGGCGACACCGAGCACGGCTTTGCGAAAGCCCCGAGCAAATCGCGGGACAACCACTTCGCACAAACCGTCGCACGTGGCGAAAGCGTCGCTTATTTGCGGATTTCCAAACGACGAATCACGTCGAGATAACGCTGCGGAAACACCTTCTTGAGGTAATCCAACAGACGACGGCGACGACTGACCATCATCAACAATCCGCGCCGACTGGCATGATCCTTGTCGTGCGTGCGCAGGTGCTCGGTTAACTCGGCAATTCGCGCCGTGAGCAGGGCCACCTGCACCTCGGGCGAGCCCGTGTCGGCGCTCTCGCGACGAAAGTTTCCGATCAGATCCTGTTTGCGCTCTTTCGTGATAGCCATCGGCAATTACGCATCCCCCACGTCGGTCGGCTTAACCGTTTGTCAAGCAACGACCCCGTTGGTCAATTACAGCTAGAACTCTAGTCCTAACAATTCGAAACCACAATAACTTAAGGGGTCCAATGTATCAGGTATCGAACGTTTTGCAATCGTAAATCCAGACCCGTCGCCGCAAAATTCTAAATTGCTTCTGCACAATCACTAACGTCATTGACCAGCCTCGCTGCAGAGCCACCGAACGCCGAACGGCACAACAAGAAAGGCCGCGCCGTGCCAGCCTGCACGACGCGGCCTTGCCCTCGATCGCTTTGCGGCCAAGTGGCTGGTGGTTTGCGCGAGCAAACCCCGGCCTACGATGGAAGTGTCACCCGGGTTACGGGCCGGGTTTTGCTTTGCAAAACGCCAGCCACCCACGCTCACGCCGCACACCCTCGCCGGCTTAGGCCGGACGCTCGCGGGCCGGAATCTCTTTCACGACCTTCCAAGCCAACCCGGTCTTTTCCATCAGGCTAATGACCGCGTAGGTCATGTCCACCTCCCACCACTTGTGGCCATGCTTGGCCATCCGCTGGTAGGCGTGATGGTTGTTGTGCCAGCCTTCGCCAAAGGCGAGCAGTCCGACCCACCACAGATTGCGGCTGTTGTCGGTCGTCTCGTAATTGCGATAGCCCCACAGGTGCGTGGCCGAGTTCACCAGCCACGTGATGTGAAACACATACACCAGCCGGACAAACATGCCCCACACGACCATCGAGATGCCCGTGTAGAGGTCCCAACCAAAATAGCCGACGCAGAACATCGCCACGCCGCAGGCCAGGTGAATCGGCAAGAACAGCGTGTGCAACATGCGAATCACGCCGTCACGATACAAGTCGGGCGCGTAATGCGAGCAAAGCTCCGCATGCTCTTGCTTGGTCAGCTTGGGCATGAACCACAGCATGTGGCTCCAAATCGTACCGTCGTTGGGCGAGTGTGGGTCGCCGTCCTTATCGCTAAAGGCGTGGTGCTTGCGATGGTTGGCCACCCAGGTGAGCGCCGAGCCCTCGCCCGACAAACCGCCAAAAAACGCAAACAGCCAGCGGACCGGCTTGTACGTCACAAAGCTGCCGTGGGTCAGCAGCCGGTGATAACCCAAGCAGACGCCAACGCTCCCCGTGAACCAAGCGAGCACCGCAAAGGTCCAAAAGGCCATCCAGGTGAAATAGAACGGCGCGGCCAATGCACCAATATGCACCATGCCAATCCACACCACCACCGGCCAATCCAGGCCGTTGAGCCAGCGGTTCTCCGGCTTCGTCCGGCTGATCGGCTGCGTCAGGCGGATCGGATCGAGCGTCGTCTCGCGGCTCGTGTTCGGCACAGCGTCGTCGGCAATATCGTTCGCGGCGGACTCGTGTTTCCGCGCACGCTTAAGTACTTGAGAATCGGATGGCATGGCTGACTTACTCCACTCGGACCCTTGAATCGTTCTCCCGAGCACCTCGGGTTCGTCGGAATACTACCGAGAATCGATCCGGCGTGTGTCACCACTGGGTCGAGGTTGTGTAAAACCCTGGTAAAATTGCGACGCGATTTGCAAGTCACTGTGGCTAAATGACTTACCGCAATGTGCTTGGCGCGGTTTTTTGTTTCTCACCGGCGCTAGCATACGAGAGCGACCTGCTACAATCGTCACACTAGGGATAGTTGAGCGGCCTCGTAAGACCGATGGGTAGCCCTGACAACTCGTTGTCGGGGTCGCCGGAGGCGACACGAGGCGGGGCTCGATCACGATTCAATGCCCTCTTGTGGCTGCGCCACCCTGACAACCAGTTGTCAGGGCTACCCACGATAGACGTTCACCCACTTCCATGTCGAACCGGCCTATGGCTACCGCGAAAACGACTGCTGCTCTCGAATGGCTCGCTGAGCAAACCAAGCTCGACGTGCCGGGCGTGTGCGTTGTCAGCGGCGACGAACCGTTCCTCAAACGGCTCGTGCTTAAACGGCTTCGCGCGGCGGTGCTCGAAGCCGACAGCGACGACGATTTCTCGTTTCACGCCTGCGATGGCGACGAGGTCGAGTGGCGCGACGTGCTCGATGAACTGTCGACCGTGTCGCTCTTCGGCGGCTCGCAACGCATGGTGGTTGTAGAAGACGCCGACAGCTTCGTCTCGAAGCATCGCGGAGAGCTGGAAGACTACACGGCCAAGCCCAAGTCAACCGGCGTGCTCGTGCTCGTGGTCAACAGTTGGCCCAGCAATACCCGGCTCTACAAAATCGTCCAGACGAACGGTCTACCGATCGATGGCTCGGCCCCGACCGGTGCGGCGCTCATCAAGTGGCTGCAAGGCTGGGCCAAGTCGCAACACCAAGTCAAACTCGACCGCGCCGCGGCCGAGTCGCTCGTCGACATCATCGGCCCGCAGTTGGGCCGACTCGATCAGGAACTCGCCAAGCTCGCCGCGAGCGTGGGCCCCAACGGCGACGTGACGAGCGAATTGGTCAACGACTTGGTCGGCGGCTGGCGCGTCAAGCAAACCTGGGACATGCTCGACGCCGCGCTCGAAGGGAACGCCCGCGAGGCCCTGTCGCAACTCGACAAATTGCTCCTCTCAGGCGAAGAGCCGATCGCGCTCTTGGGTCAGATCGGTAGCACGCTCCGCCGCCTCGCCGCCGCGGGGCGACTCATGCAACTGGGCGAACGCCAGGGGCGTCGACCTGCCCTGCGGCAAGTGCTCGAAACCGTCGGGGTCAAATCGTTCGTGCTCGCCAAGACCGAGGGGCAACTCAAGCAGGTCGGCCGACAGCGGGCGCTGAGCCTGTACGACTGGCTGCTCGAAACCGATCTCGCGCTCAAAGGGGCCAGCTCGCAAAAGCACCGCGCGCGGTTCGTGCTCGAACAGCTCATCGTCCGCCTGAGCACGCACGCCGACCCCCGCAAAACAGCCGCCGCCACGCGGTGAACCCTTTGGAGTCGTATCTCGCGGGTAGCCCTGACAACTTGTTGTCAGGGTCGCCGCAGGCGACAGGAGGCGTGGCTCGTGACGCTTCAATGCCCTCTTGTGGCTGCGCCACCCTGACAACCCGTTGTCAGGGCCACCCTTTTCTGCGGTACGCTTGACGAGAATGGCTCGACTCTCCCTACTTGGGCAGCGCGGCGATGCGATAGCGGACCGAGGCGCTTGTGAGTACTTGGGGTTGGTCCGGTTTGTCGAGCAGGTCGACGAGCACGTTGCGACACGTGGCCCGGCTGAGGTAGGTGTCGGCCCAGTCGGCTGGCGACAGCTTCACGCGCCGTGGCTGCTCGAATTGAATCAAGACCGCGCCGTCAAACCGCGTGAGTCGAATGGCGGTCACCTGTTGGTGCCACTCCGTGCTGGCCGCGTGCCAGGTGTTGCCCTGTTGCCACTCGATGCGGGTGGGCTCGGCCTTGGCTTGAGTTTGCGCCTCGCGCAAGAACACCGGGATCGTCTCGTAGAGTTCGGCGAGCGTGTCTTGCCCCGCGGCCTGTAGTGTGGTGGTCACCTCCAATGACTCCGCGCCGATCTGAAACGAACGCGCGTACTGCACGTGCCCATCGAGCACCTTGGGTTGCCCCAGCATGCCGCGGGGCACCGTGCCCGTCACGCGAACCAGCCCTGTGTCGGACTTCAACTCTTGGGTGACGTTGGGGTGTTGGATGCGCGCGGTGGTGAAGACTTTGCCGTCGGTCCGCATACCAGAGACCGCATGGATAGGCCAGAGCCGCCAATTTTCCAAGAGGTCGAAGTCTTTGTCGCGCGACGTGCCGCCGCGCCGGCCCAAGATCACCGAACCGGTCGCGGGGGTCCAGAACGCCGAAAGCTGCCCGCCGCCGAAACCATAGACCCCCGGAAATTGCGTGCGGCCGTTGTCGACCTCGATGCCGCCGACCGAGCCCGAGTGGACAATTGCACTGTAGTTGGCTTGCTTGGCAACGGTAAATGCTTTGGCGAAGTCGCGAATAAATCGTTCATCACGCTCAAAGGGCGAGACCAGCAGCGGTGACTTCTCTTGCACCAATCGCTCGCGGCGGGTGTAGAACCCCTGGGGGTAATGCTCATAGGCAAAGTTGACCATCGCCGGAAAGTTGTACGAGAGCCACGGTCGAAAGGACCACGGGTAGTTCGTGATCTCGTCGTTGCGCAAGTAGCCCGAACGGCTCGGATGCACGGGATTCTCGTTGATCTGGCTTTGAAAGGTTCGGGCTCGCAGGGCGTCGGCGCCGGCCAACTCGCTCTCCAAGGGGCGATGGGTCAGGTGCAGCGCTTCGTCGGTCACGAGCGCGGCCGCGGTGTTGCGAAACGAGCCCCACTCCCATTGATCGCGCGTCGCGTCGGCACTGTAGCGCGAGTTGAAATGACTAGGGCCGAGAAACTTGCCGTCGGGCTCGGGCAGACACAGGTGGGCCCGCAAGCGGTAGTTGCGATCCAGCGCCTCCTGAGCAAACGGCCAGCGCGCGGCCAGCGCGGCCCAGGCGACAAAATAGTTCGTCTGCCCGGCATAGCCCACGTCGATGCCGCCGCGATCGACAAAGTAGCCGGCCGGATGATAATAGCGCGGAGCGGTCATTTGCCGCCGCGCGTACTCGGTCACCTCGGCCGTCAGTGCCGGATCGTTCAGCGCCTGGCTGGCAATCCACAACGCCACGGGCGCCACCAGGTCCTGATTGGGTTCTTCGTCGGCGGGGCCCCAGGTCAGGATGCGCCGCACCATCTTGCGCAAGCCCGTTTCGTACGCCTCGCGCACCGACGCGCTCAGCACGTCGCGCACGGCCGGATACGGATGCGCAAACAGAAATAGTTTCGGCGCCAATCGATCGGTCCGATTGCCGCCGAGTTCTGGGGCCTGCTCGAGTAGGTCGTCGACCATCAGCAGATGCACGCACATCGTCACGAACGCGCGCAGCTTCATGGCCCGCGAGTTAAAGTACGGATTGCCCGGGTAGTTCCAGCTTACGAGAAAGCCGACCGGCTCGGGCCACAGCGGCGGGCGCAGGACCCCCTGCGCGGTTTCGATCTCGGCGAGGGTAAAGAGCTTGGCCGGGGCGTTGACCGCCGGCGCGCCCCGTTTGGTCCCGATCAACGGTTGCAGAAACCGGCCGAGCAGCCAGTGGCGATATTGATCCTCGACGTCGAGCGTGGTCGCCGGTGTCGTGAACTTGTCGGTCACGCCATGCTCAAAGTCGGCACTCGTCAGGCTGGCCAAGTACTTGACCAACGCCTGCTGATACGCATGCTCCTGAGGCAGCGTGGTTCGCTGATACGCGGGGGGCATCGGCGCATCGGCTCCCCACGCCCGAAGCGTCAGACAGCCGAACGCCACCACCAGCCAACAGCCGATCTTCATGCCGCGATGTCTCATGTGTGTCACGCTCCATTATCCGTAGGGGGGTCAAGCGGCCCGTATCATAAACCCAGATCGGTCACGCGCCTTGCGTGCGGGGCGTAAAACTCGATAATCGCTGAAACTCAAAACAGCACTGCTTCTCACCCACTCTAAAGGAAGCTCACGGATGTCGTTGGTCGTTGTCGGATCGGTGGCGTTGGACGGCATTGAAACCCCCAGCGAGCGTCGCGCGGACGTCTTGGGGGGCGCGGCGGTCCATTTCTCGTACGCAGCCAGCTTCTTCACGCCGCTGCACCTGGTCGGCGTCGTCGGTGACGATTTTCCCCAAGAGCACGTGCAACTATTGCGCGACCGGCGGGTCGATCTGGCCGGGCTGCAAACGGTCGTCGGCGGCAAAACCTTCCGCTGGACCGGTAAGTACCACGGCAACATGAACGACCGCGACACGCTCGAAGTCCACTTGAATGTCTTCGGCGAGTTCAATCCGGTGCTGCCCGACCATTATCGCACCTGCGAATACGTCTTCCTGGCCAATGGTGTGCCAAAGGTGCAACTCTCGGTGTTGGATCAGGTGGCCAAGCCCAAGCTGGTCGTGGCCGACACCATGGACCTGTGGATCAACATTGCCCGCGACGAGTTGATGACCCTGCTCAAACGGCTCGACGGCATCATGCTCAACGACCAAGAGGCCAAGCTGCTGGCCGACGACGACAACGTGGTCCGCGCCGGACAGAAGGTCCTGACGATGGGCCCTCGGTTTGTCATCATCAAGAAAGGGGAACATGGGGCGATGTTCTTCAGCGAGCAGGAGACGTTCGTCATGCCCGCGTTCCCAACGTCCAATGTCGTCGACCCGACCGGGGCGGGAGACAGTTTTGCCGGCGGCATGATGGGCTATATCGCCTCGAAGAGGAGCGCCGACACGCGGACATTCAAGGAGGCGCTGGCCTACGGCACCGTGGTCGCCAGCTATAACGTCGAGGATTTTGGTCTCGACCGATTGAAGCGGCTCGACCGCGCCGCGATCGACCGGCGTTGGACCGAGTATCGCCAGATGCTCACGTTCTAATGCAATGATGAATGCGGAATGATGAATGATGAATGGAAAACAGGGCGATCATTCCGTCGTCGGGTCGCTCTACGCGATCATCATGGCGGGCGGGGCGGGGACGCGGTTCTGGCCCCAGAGTCGTCGGAGTCGACCCAAGCAACTCCTCTCGCTCGGCGGTCGTGAGTCGCTGCTGCAAGGTACCCTGGCGCGGCTCGATGGCCTGCTCCCCCTCGAGCGAACCTACGTCGTCACGAGCAACGTGATCGCCGCGGCGGTGCGCGACCAGTTGCCGCAACTACCCCAGGCCAATTTGATCGTCGAACCCATCGGTCGCAACACCGCGCCGTGCATCGGGCTCGCGGCGCTGCTCTTGACGCGGCAGGACCCGCTGGCGACGCTTGTCGTGCTGCCGGCCGATCATCTGATCGAACCGAGCGAAACGTTTCGCAGCGCGGTCGCCTACGCGGCCGGGCTCGTCGAGGCCGCCCCCGAACGGTTCGTCACGTTGGGCGTCAAGCCAACCTATCCCGCCGAGTCGTTCGGATACATCGAGCGTGGCGAGCCGCTCTCGCCCCCCCAGCCCGGTGCGCTGCGCGCCTATCACGCCGTGCGGTTCCATGAGAAGCCGAAGCTCGATCAGGCGCGGGCGTATTTGTCCACCGGCCGCTACGACTGGAACTCGGGCATCTTCGTCTGGAAAGCCCGCGCGGTGCTCGAAGCCCTCGCCGCGCGACAGCCGGAACTGTTCGCCCACCTGCAAGTGATTGCCGACGCGGCCGGCACGAGCGCGTACGCCGCCACGCTCGAGCGCGAGTTTACGGCCATCGAGGGCGTGTCGATCGATTATGCCATCATGGAGCACGCCGCCGACGTGGTCGTCGTCGAAGCGCCGTTCCGCTGGGACGACGTGGGCTCGTGGCAGGCGCTGGAGCGGCTGCACGGCCGTGACGCCGACGGCAACACGATCATCGGCCAGCACGTGGGGTTGCGCACGCAAGGCTCGATCATCCAGGGGGACGACACGCACCTGATCGTCACGCTCGGGCTGACCGACTGCCTGATCGTGCATACGCCCGACGTGACGTTGGTGGCCAACAAGCACGACGAGGAGTCGCTGCGCGCGTTGGTCCAGCAATTACGCGATCGGGGTTACGAAGGATTGTTGTAGAGTGTTTCGCCCTTTCAGGGCGACGTCGAGCGGGGGCGTTTCGATAACCCAGGGCGTTGCCCTGGGCTGCCATGTTGAGCCGCTTCGCGGCGAAAGAGCGCGGGCGTCGATG
>CAZZBK010000180.1:0-8942 GCA_964652155.1 uncultured Planctomycetaceae bacterium
AAGGGGTGGCTGATGGGATTTGAACCCACGACCCTCAGAGCCACAATCTGATGCTCTGCCAACTGAGCTACAGCCACCGTCCAACTCGTCCCACGCACCGGTCGATATCGACCGTGATGACACGAGTCATTAAGACATTCTAGCTTACCAAGAATCGGCCTTTCGACAAGGCCAGCGTCGCTGCTCGATAGAAGGTACGGAAGGCCGGAAAGGAACGCGAACGAACGGAAATCATGTCTGAAAAATCGTTCAAGGCCTGTTTTCATGGCGTTGATTTCCGTTCATTACCGGCCCTCGCGCTGCTCTTGCGCCATCGGCCCCGTGCCAAAGCATGTCTAGATCAAGCGTTACGACGACCTGTCGCGACGCGGTGGATTACCGTTCGCACTCAACGGCCGCAAACGACTCATCGCGTAAACAGACACACCGGACGCGCCGCTGGTTCTGGATCGCTTGTGGAAAATAGCAGTCGACGTATCCCTGTTCGGACCAGCGGAGCACGTCGCGTCCGACAGGCAACGTCGATTTGAGCAGCGTCAACTCATCCGCTTGCGTCAACTCGGCCAGCCGCGCGGCGATCGAGTCGCTCGTGACATCCCAACTGGCCGGGAGCGGTTCGGCACTGCGCTCGGCATCGTCGCGGCTGACCAACGGCCAAGGATCGATCACCCAGCGGCGCGGCTTGAGCGGCGGCGACTTGAGGTGCGCGATGTCAGCGAGCCAATCCGCGTCGGCGAGCAACGACACGACGAGCTGCGCGTGGATGCCCATCGCCTGAATGCAGGCTCGATGATGCACACGTGGATCGAGCGAAAAAGTTCGATCAAGCTCGCGGATCGCGTCGGCCAGCGCGCCGCCGCCGACCACAATGATCGTCTCAGCCAGCGGTTGTTGCCGCAGCCAGTCGTCGACGCGTTGCCACACATGAGGCCAAGCGAGCAAACTGCCGCCGATTTTGATCACGCGGCGAGGCAGCGTCATGGCAACACCTCGCGGGCCAGCGTGGCGAGCGCATGCGCCGGCGCGACACACGACAGCGCTGGGCCTAGCTGCTCGCCGAGCGACACGATCTCGACATGTGGCAAAACCGACGCCGCCACGCGCCGCGCCAGAAACTCGCCTTGCCCACTCACCACGATGCGCAACGGCTGTTGCGGCATCCGCTCGACGACTTGCCAGAGGGCTGCGGCAAGATCGGCTTCTTGCGACCGTGCAATCTCACGGGCCGATGCCTGAGCGTCGAGCCACGAAAACATTGTGCGATCGGCGCAGATGGTTCGTGCCAGACGGTCATGGGCTGCCGATCGCGTTGCGCCGCGCCCGTCGGCCGTGTTCGTGTCGTGCTCATCCTCGGCAATGTCGCCGAGCAGCAGATAAGCATCGAGCGTGGTGGCGAACAGTTCCTGCGCCACGCGGCAGCGACCGTCGCGCCACGGGAGCGTGCGGACGACGCTGCACACCGGGCTGCGCACGACCCCCGTGTACACAAGTTCGCCGTGCAAGAGCCGTTCTGGGTCGGTTCGACCGCGCGGCGAGGGTTCTCCGGCAAGGATCGGTATCACGTCGGTCGTGGTCGAACCGATGTCGACGAGCAATCCACACTCGGCGCACCAGCGTGCCGCGAATCGCGCTAGTGCGTGCCAATTCGAGGCGGCGGCGAGCAGCGGTTGCTCAACGGCCCGCTCGGGCTCGACAAACTCGCCGGTGGTCAAGTAGACACGCAGCGCGCGGCCCCCGGCGGCCTCGACCAACGCGCGGACAATGGCCCGCACCCCCTCGACCTTCGTGGCGTAGCAGTCGGCCAACTCACCGGTCATCGTGGCCACCAGCCGCGACGTCTCGGGTGTTTCGGCCAACAACGCGCTCAGCGCCGCCGACAATCGCTCGGGGGTGCGCCACAGCGGGAACGACACCGAACGGCCGAACGAGCACCCGTCGGCCACTTTCAAATTGGCACCGCCAATATCCATCGCGAGCACAGTCATGCGATCAGTTATACCCAAGCCAGGCGGCGAATCGTTCCGTCGGCGTCGAATTCTAAAGGAGTGGCGTCGAATCGCAAGTCGACACCGTGTCGCAAGTCGAGTGCTGTCGCGTCAAGCCGAGAGTGGCCCGGACAACGTGTTGTCCGCTTGGTGCAGCCACCGGAGGGCATGGAAGCTTCATCAAGCAGCGCCTTGTGTCGCGGGCGCGACCCCGACAACGAGTTGTCGGGGCGACCCAGTCGACGATGCCATTCACCTGCGTGCCCCGAGGCGACATACAACATCGCTTGCGCCAGATTGTCGCGCGTCGCCGCGCGTAGCCCAACGTAGGACGTGGTCAGCCGGGGATTGATTTCGATCACCACGTCATCTCGCCCCGTGGGATCGTCTCCCAAGACGAGGTCGACTCCCACGTAACCGAGTGGCGAGGGCAGCGACTCGATGGCCTGCCGCGAGATGTGTACGGCGCGAGACGAGAGACCTTGCGGCAGCGGCAAGGCACCGCCGCGATACGTGAAGCGGCCATCGTCGCTGAGCCGCTGCCACATGGGCAGAAGTGGCACATGCCCGCGCGGACCACACAGCCAAGCGACACTGGCGCTGCGGCCGGGGCAATACGACTCGACACGCCAGTTGCCCGCGCGTGGGGGCCAAGCCTCGGCGGCAGGGGGCGAGCCGAGCAGGCGAACGTCCTGCGAGCCGGCCCCGTCACACGGTTTGAGCACGCACGGATAGTCGATATCTCGCGGCCAGGGATCGCTTGGCGCGAGTTGTCGACCGCGCGGGACACGCACACCCGCGCGGCTCAACCATTCGGCAGTCAAGTGCTTGTCGCCCGCAATGCGCAGGGCGTCCTGCGAGCTGCCGAGCAACCGGCCTCCGGTCAACTCGACTTGTGCGCAGATGTGTTGCAGCGCGCCGTCGAGTTCCGGCGCGATGACCACGGTCCAGTCGGCCAAGGCCGACTCGTGCAAACGCAACGCATCAAGTTGAGTCGAGTCGTGAACGATCACTTCGGAGACTGAGGCGAGCGGCGACAACGGCAAGCGATGATCGACAAGCGTTCGCACCTCGACGTCGGCAATCGCGGCGAAGTCGGATGTCAGCGCATCGCGCATGGCTCGACCCTCGCGCAGCAGCGAATCGTTGAACGACTCCGTGTTGTGGTCGTTCAGCATACCGCCGCCCGTGATATGCTCGTAGATAAATATGCGCACGCTGGGCACGTCACTTTCAGGCGAGGAGAAAATCGCGCAGTGCTCGATTGACCTGCCCAGGCTGCTCCAGCGGGGCCATGTGTCCGGCCTGAGAAATGAGTTGATACCGAGCACCTGGGATCGAAGCGGCGATCGCTTGCATCTCGGCTCTGGGGGAGATGGTGTCCTCTTCACCCACGATGACGAGCGTGGGAACGCGAATCAAAGGGAGCAGCGAAGTCGCGTCGGAGCGAGCGGCCATGCCGCGCTGAGCCGCCGCGATCGTCTCGGGCCGGGTGTTGCGAATCACGGCGCGGATCGATTCGACGCGATCGTCGCGGTGTTCGAGCGTGTGTTGCCCAAAAATTTTGAGCGGCATCGCCTCGGCGACCGCAGCGGTCCCGTGAGTGAGTACGTGCTCGGCCATTTTGAGCCGAGTTTCGACCCCGGCGGGCGTATCGGCCGCGGCGCGGGTGTCGCACAGCACCAGCTTACCCAGCCGCGAGGCATGCTTGCGAACGAATTGCCAGGCGACGTAGCCACCCATCGACAGACCAACGAACGTGATCGGCTCGCGGATGTCGAGTGCTTCGAGCAGCGCGGCGCAGTCGTCAGCGAGTTGTTCCATGCTCAAAACTCCCTCGCCAGGCGCGCTGCCGCCAAAGCCGCGCAGATCAGGCGCGATCACGCGGTAATCGGCCGCCAGGGCGCTCAACTGCTCGATCCACATCGAGTGGTCGAGCGGAAAACCATGCACGAACAGCACGCTGGGCCCCTGCCCGTCGTCGAACACGCTGAGCCGAGTATCTCGAACCGCCAGTTGTTTCATGCGTAGCCCCTCGAGTTATGACCGTGACAAATGCCGCGAGAAGAAGCGTTTCACCTGCTGCCACATGGCCTCGCTGAGCACGTGTCCCACGCCCTGCTCGATGAAGTGCGTGAACTTGTCTTCGCAGTGCTGAGCTTCGTAGGCGCGGCGAATGGTGACCATGGCTTGGCGCACTTCCTCGATGGGGCTGCCCGCGTCGGTCTCGCCGATGTTCAGATGCAAGGCTCGGGGCGCGATGAGGGCGGCGATGTCGGGTGTGTCGCCGAACTGGAGCAAGCCGGGAACAAAATTCTCGAAGCAGTGCAAAATCTCGGTGCGATGGATGGCCGCGTAGGTCGGCAGGCAGCAATTGCCACACAAGGCGATCAGCCTGGGCTCCCAAGGGCCAACCATCCAGGTGTGGGTTGAGCCCATCGAGTGACCGTAGCAGCCGAGACGGTCGGCGCGCACGTCACCGCGGGTCACCAGATAGTCGACCGCGCGGCGCATGTCGAGGATGCTCTTCCAGGCGAGGCATTTCCCCTCGACGAGATAGCGCAGAAACAAGAACCGTTCGAGGTTGCCTCCGCGGAGCTTGCCGGGCGTGCGATCGGCGAACCCGAGCACGTCGAAGCTGAGGGTGATATAGCCCTCGCGGGTCAAGGCGAGGGCTGTGTGATGCATCTCGCTGCCCCGCAAGCCGACGGGCTCGTACTTGCCATTGTTGTAGGCCCCGGCGTGTTGATGCCAGACGCAGACGGCCGGGGCGGGACGACTCGCCGAGACGCCGTCGGGGACGAGCACGAACGCAGTGATACGCTCGCCCGGCTCGACTTCGTAGCTGACCGTTTGCCGCGTGTAGCCATCGAGTTGCTCGGAGCTTTCGAGCTTGGGGCGCAACTCGGCCCCTTGGGGCCAGGGTCCGCCGAGGCATTGGAGCAGGCGGTCTTTGAAATCAGCCACGGCCATTTTGGGCTCCATTGAAGTTGAACACGGCAATCACACTTGCGGAGCGATGTTACGATAACTTATCGAATGAACAGCAAAAATGGCCAGAAATGCACGGAAATAAACGTGACTGGGAGAGGCTGCGCAGCGCTTCGATGGCTCAAAACATTTCCGTTCATTCGCGTTCATTTCCGGCCGTTGCTCAGGCGGGCTCATCGTAGATCAGAGCGTGGGCTAATGTCACGACAGAAAGTGGATTCGTTGGGTGAGAAACTCGGTTTGACCGCTGATAGCCAAGCGGGAATTTATGTGTTAGCTTAAGCGGTTTTCCATTGTTGAAAAAGTCCCTTCGTGAGCGACACCATGAGTTTGGCCAGTACGAGTGAGCGCGCCGTTTCCGACGTTCCGAGCGAAACCCCCACGCGGGTCCGCTACGGAGTGCTCGCGTTTGCCTGTGCGCTGTCGATGATCACGTATCTCGACCGTGTGTGCTTTGGTGCCGCTGCCCCCGACATCTCGAAAGACTTGGGGCTCAACAGTGTCGCTGACCTGAAATGGGCCTTCTCGTTCTTCGCCTTCGCTTACGCGGCATTTGAGGTCCCTAGCGGCTGGTTCGGCGATGTGTACGGCCCGCGCGGAACGCTCATTCGCATCGTCGTGTGGTGGTCGCTGTTCACGGCGCTGACGGGTCTGATCGGCATGCATGTCGGTGGGGTGACGCTGGGCGGACTCACGGTCCTGGTCGTGATTCGTTTTCTGTTTGGCATGGGCGAGGCCGGCGCGTATCCCAACATCACCCGCGCGCTGCACAATTGGTTTCCTTACCACGAGCGAGGTTTTACGCAGGGGATGGTATGGATGTCCGGCCGGCTCATGGGGGGCCTGACGCCGCTGATTTGGGGCTTGCTGGTGGCCGGCACCAGCTTCAGCACGCCGCTGCTCAATTGGCGCGGCGCGTTTTGGCTCTTTGGCGCAATTGGTCTTGCCTGGTGCGTGTTGTTCGCCATCTGGTTTCGCAACACGCCGGGCGAAAAGCGGACGGTCAACAAGGCTGAGTTACAGCTCATTCAGGGCCATCAAGCGGCCCATGCCGACCACTCGGGTGTGCCGTGGCGAAAAATTCTCTCCAGCGGCAACCTGTGGGTGTTGTGTCTCATGTACTTCTGCGCCGCGTATGGCTGGTACTTCAATATCACCTACCTACATTCATTCCTCGAACAGCAATATGGTGTCGACAGCAAGAGCCTCATCGGCGCGGTCTATAAGGGTGGTCCACTGTGGCTCGGCGCGGTGGGGTGTCTGGCGGGGGGATATTTCACCGACTGGTTCATTCGTCGGACCGGTAATCAGCGCCTCGGCCGGCGTTTGTTGGGATTTGTCGGACACTCGCTGTGCGCGGTCTGCTATTTCTCCAGCATTTATGCCCCCTCGGCGTTTACGTTCTTCCTGGCGATTTCGTTTGCCGCGTTCTTTAACGACCTGACGATGGGCTCGGCCTGGGCAACCTGCCAAGACATTGGCCGCCGTTATGCGGCCATCGCGGCCGGGTTCATGAACATGGTCGGCAACTTTGGCGGTTTTTTCGCCGGCTGGCTCACCGGCTCCATCCTGGAAGGAACCTTGGCCAAGCATGCCGACAAGTTGGGTGTCGCCGTTGCCGAACTCTCGACCGCCCAGAAGAACGAGGCCATGTTGCCTGGTTATCACCTTGGTCTATTAACCTTCGGCGGCGCGTACTGTGTCGCCCTTGTCTGCTGGCTCGTCATCGACGCCACGAAGCCGATTGTGGCGGACGAGAAGTAGGCCGGGAAAGTAGGCAGTAGGCAGCGGCGGAGGTGCTCGAAACGAGTCCTCACGTTAGCCGCGACGCGCTAGCGGAGCCCGTAAACGTCGCCCACCGACGAGCAAGCGACGGCGCTCGATTCACGCTTCCCGGCGGCATAGCCGCCGGCTTGGGATCTGCATTCAACTGCCCGCTGTCTACTGCCCTCTGCCTACTCACACTCTCATCACTCGTTCACGTCGGTCTCAAGGAACCGGGCGAGCATGTGAAAGTCGCTGTTGGGCTCGACGAACCGCACCTTCGTCACGAGCGTTTCGGGATCGACGAGTTGGCTGAACGGCACAAAGTTCAAATCGAGCTGGCCGCTCACGCTGACCATCACGCCATCGAGCCGATTCTCGACCAACGCGCGATACGCGCCCACGCCCAACTGGCTACCCAGCATCACGTCGAAGGCGTGCGGCCGGGCGCAACGTGCCTCGTAGCCCAATTGCAAGCCGGTCACTTTACGCTTGCGGCCCGTCTGCTTCTCGTACTCCTTGCCGATCAGCTTCGAGAACATCCGGCCTAGGTTGACGTCCGATATCGCGATGTGTCCGTGATCGTCTCGCTGGATGCCGTGCAGGAACGATTCGGGCAGATACTCGGCGAGCCCCTCGGCCATGATAATCACGCCGAACTCTTTGTTCTCTTCCTCGCGGGCCAGCATCGTGCGGACAATTCGCTTGACCACCTCATCCATGTTCATGATGGGGCGCGTGTGCGTCTTGCCGGTTTTCGAGTCGGTGACGGTCTCTTCGAGGCGGTACTTGCCAACCACATCTTCAACGCTGATGACAAAGCTCGCTTCGCCGGCGATCGCCGTGCCGTAGGCCAGCCAGCCGGCGCTGCGGCCCATCGTCTCGCAAAGGAAATACGCCCGGGCGGCTTCGGCGTCGGCCAGCAGGTTGCGAACTTCCTGCGCCAGTGTCTCGACCGCCGTGAAATAGCCGAACGTGAAATCAATGCCCGAGTAATCGTTGTCGATTGTCTTGGGCAAATGCACGACGGGAATACGCTTTTGCGACGGCGGCAGGTACTTTTGAAAGGCTTGGAACTTGTTGGCCGTCTTGAGCGTGTCGTCGCCGCCAATGCTGATGAGCGCGTCGACATCGATCGAGCACAGCGCGTCGTAGACGGTTTTGAGCGGCCGGGTCTTGTCCAGATCCTTCAAGTGATCGGGATGCGAGACCATCTTGCCGGGGTTGGCTCGCGCGGTGCCGATCATAATTCCCTGGCTGTTGCGCGTCCGCTTGAGCCGGCGATGATCGAGGATCACGAAGTCGCGATCGAGTTGCAGCGGCCGCTCGGGCGCGAACTCCATCAGGTGCGAGTAGCCGTGCAGCACGCCGACGACCTCGATCCCATGCCGCACGAACGACACGGCGGCGGTCGAGATCACCGCGTTGGCGGCCGGCGCGGGGCCACCGGCAAATAAAATCGCCACGCGGCGAAAATGAGTGGGGGTCTTCTGCGGTCGAGCAAGCGTCGAGGCCATGATGCAACAGTCGGGGGTGAGTAAAATCAGTGAATAACGATGGAACTAGCCGCCACGAACTTGATGCCCCCGCCCCCCTGCCCTGCTCCTACTCGCCTGCCCTGCTCCGGCTCGTCGGCGGGCAACTACTCATCATCGTCTTCGTCCGGCGGGGCTTGGTCCTGATCGCCGAGCACGTCTTGCAGCACGTCCTCGCTGACATAGATCGGCAATTGCGGATCGCAGGTGACGGCCACGGCAATCGCGTCCGAGGGGCGGGCGTCGATGTCGAGCAACTCCCCCTCGTGACGAATGCGTAGCTTGGCGAAATACGTGTGATCTTTCAAGTCGCTAATGACCACGCTTTCCAATTCGCCCCCCAGTTGTTCGCAGATGTTGACGACCAGATCGTGGGTCAACGGCCGCGGCGACTGAAAACCCTTCACCCGGCGATCGATGCTCGTCGCCTCGAAGATGCCAATCAGGATAGGAAACGTCCGCGGGCCGTCGATCTCTTTGAGATAGATCACCTGTTGGTCGTTGATCTCACTAATGATGATCCGCGACAGTTCCATTTGTACGGGCATGACCACACCTGCGAGCGAGGCGACATCGACGCGACAAGCGAATGCTTGGTCCGTGAGCGTTGATTATAGAATTGGTCGAGCACGCATCGCTAGGGGCACGCGGGAATTTCGCCCGCTGC
>CAZZBK010000180.1:9042-10361 GCA_964652155.1 uncultured Planctomycetaceae bacterium
CAGTAGGCAGTAGGCAGGCCCATGCGTGAGCCCCGTCACAGCATCTCGTACGGCCCGCTGCTGGGGAGCAGACACGCTAGCGGGCACTGCTCGCACTGCGGCTGGGCGACTTTGCAGAACTCGCTTGCCACACGCTGCACGTTCGTGTGTAACGCGCGATACACGTCCACATCGCGCTCGAACGATGCGTGCACAAAATCCTGAATCGACTCGTAATCGGCCGTGAAGTCGACCCAGCCGTGCCGCGCGAAGACCCGCAACGCGGCGATCTCGACTGGATACTGCGGCTGCTGGACGACTTCAAGCAGAATCGTGTCGGCCAGCGTGGGGGAGATTCCTTTCACGGCGAGCAATTGCTCGCGCAGCACGCTGGGCGAGCTGTTGAGCCATGCGTCGAGCGATCCGCCATATTGATGCGCGATGAGTTGTAGCACGCCGCGCAGTTGTTTCGCTTTCCGCTCGGCATGTCCGACGCCAGCGAGATGCTCGGCCAACTCGGCGACGCTCAGGCGGCCGAGCGCGCGGACGCTGAGCAAGCCCGACTCACGCAGTTGCTCGATGACCGTGAGCTCGCCAGAGCGTGCGGGCCGGGGCTCGACGATCACGTGCAGCAATTGTTCGAGTGGCTCGCGATGCTCGTTGGGGGCTGCGCCGTAGCGGGCCTGTAATCGTTCCAGAGCTTGTATCCATCCATTCATCATGCACTCGCCGTGTCGTCCTGTCTCGCTCTTCACGGAGAGAGATTTTCGTTATATTGTGTCTTCGTGCAAGTCATCTGCCCCAGGGAGTCTGTCATGCCCCGTCGTTGTTGGTTGGTGAAAAGTGAGCCGGGCTGTTTCTCGATCCACGATTTGGCCAAGTGCCCGAAGCAGACGACCCATTGGGACGGTGTGCGCAATTATCAGGCGCGGAATTTTATGCGCGACGGTATGAAGGTTGGCGACGAGGTGCTGTTCTATCACAGCAACGCTGAGCCATCGGCGGTCGCAGGGACGGCGGTCGTGGCGAGCGAGGCGTATCCGGACTTCACCGCCTTCGACAAACACGATCAGCACTACGATCCCAAGTCGAAGCGAGACGATCCGACCTGGATGATGGTCGACATCCGGCTCGGCGAGATCTTCGCGGAGCCGATCCCGTTGGAGCGTTTGCGCGGCGTGGCGTCATTGCAGCGCATGGAGCTTCTGAGGCGCGGGTCGCGATTGAGCGTGCAGGTCGTTTCCCCGACGGAGTTCGACACGATCGTGGCGCTTGGTCGGCAAGCGAGCGCCCCGGCAAAGCGTAAGTCGTAGCATTCATCCATAACTCAGCAGAGGAGC
>CAZZBK010000181.1:0-10305 GCA_964652155.1 uncultured Planctomycetaceae bacterium
AGTGCCCCCACGTCAAGCAATGCCCCACTAAAGGTTCCTGACACCTTTTCCTCGCCCGGGTCGCATAGAGCGGCTGACCTTGGCTGTCGGTGTGACGGCTGGTCTGGTATTGGTTCCTGACACCTTATCCCCTTCCGTACTCGACGTGCCAATGACATTCTCTTGCGCGGAGCAGGAAAAGGGGACGGGAGTCGTTTTCAGAAACGGGCCGTGTACGAGCGTGGGGAATGATGTCGGATTCGATCGGGGGTACTCGCCAAGCGTCGAGATCCGCTTCGTTCGCCACGGAGGACATGATACCCGATGCTCGCAAGGTGTGAACGGGGAAGTGATGCCGTTGGGGCGGCGGGAGGTTGTCTGATGGCGTGGGGTGGGAGGACAGGATAAGCGGCCACTCACGCGCTGGGGAGTGGGGCGGGTGATGGCGCGAGGGTGATGGATGAGGCGAACGTACAGAACCCCCGGCGTACGCTGCGTTGCAGCTATCGCCGGGGGCTAAATGATGGAGGCGATGTCACTTGATGTGCCACGCTCGGCGGCAAAGCGCCGGCTTGGGGTAGGAAGGGGGCCTTAGCGGCTGGGCTTGCTGGCGACGGTCAGGTAGCCGTAGAGGGTCTCGCTGCCGCGGAGAATGTAGAACTTGATGGGCTCGCGAGCAAAGTCGGGGCGGCCCATCACGTACGAGACGTTGTCGAGCGAGACGGTCTCGTAGACGTGCATGCCGACGAGCGTGTCGCCGCGACGAATGCCTTGCTTGGCAGCCGGGCTGTCGGGACGCACGTCGAGGACCGTCAGGCCGCCGCGATAGGCAGAGCGGTACTGGGCGAATTTGGCCGACGAGGCGGCTTCGAGCTTCAAACCCAAGACGTCCCAAACGAGATCATGCGACTTCTCTTCTTTTTCGACGGTGCTGCCATAAGCCGCGAGCGTGAGGGGCAGGGTGAGGGTCTGCTGTTGACGTTGGACCTCGATATCGACCGCTTCGCCCGAGGGTTGACCGAGCAGGGCGCGTTCGATATCGAGCGGCCGGGTCACCGTGCGTTGGGCAATCGACTTGATGATGTCGCCATTGCGTAGTCCCGACGAGGCGGCGGGGCCTTTTTCGTCGATCCCCTTCACGAGCACGCCGACCGCTTTACCCACGGCACCACTCGCCAGGTTCAGGCCGTGCCATTTTTTCTCCAGGCGGCGGACGCTCATCAATTCGCCGGCCACATTGAGCACGATATCGACGGGAATGGCGAAGCCGATGCCTTGAGCTCCGGCCCGAACGGCGACGTTGATGCCGATCATCTCGCCGTCGATATTGAGCAGCGGTCCGCCCGAGTTGCCGGGGTTGATGCTGGCGTCGGTCTGGATCAGGTCGTCGTAATGTTGCGTCTCGCTGACCTGCACGGTGCGATGCAGCGAGCTGATGATGCCGCGGGTGACGGTGTGTTCGTAGCCGTAGGCGTTGCCGACGGCGATCACGGTCTCGCCGGTCATCAGATCGGAGGAGGTGCCAATGTCGATCGTATTGAACTCGTGATCGCTATCGACCTTGATGACGGCGAGATCGGTTTTCGGATCGTGCGAGACGAGCCGGGCGACGTAGGTTTCGCGTTGGGCGGTGGTGACGACGATTTTGCGCACGCCGTCGACGACATGGTGGTTGGTGATGATATAGCCGCGTTCGTCGAGGATGATGCCCGTGCCCATGCCGTTGACGCGTCGTTTGGCGTCGCCGGAGCGATTATCGGGTTCGATGGTTTTTTCGCCGTGAATGTTGACGATGGCGGAGCGGGCACGTTCGACGGCTTCGACAATGGCCGTGCGGCGATGTTCGCTCGCGTGGGCCGAGGCAGGCACGATCAGCACGACACACAGAGCGAGTGCCAGGAGCCAGCCCTCGATCCTTCGAGCAGAGCCTATGCGCATATCTGGATCTTTATTGCCTGCGTCTGGTCATGCAAGGCGGGCGAGGCCGCGAGTTGGGTGGCACACGGCGCGCCCGAGCGTCATGAACAGTCGCAGTGGTCTAAGTACACGTCCGATGCAACGAGGCGCGGGGACCTTGCTGCCGTGCGTGCCAAAAGTTACACGCACGCATGTGTTCATCGGAACGACCCATAGAATCGCTTAAGATAGCGCGGCGGCGGCGGCAAAGCCCACCTAGGTTGACATGCCATGCAGGGAAACCCACTGCCGGTCGGAATTTTGCGTTGCCGCCGGGATAGCTGGCGACGCTAGCGAACGAATTGCAACTGGGGCGCGCTGGAGACCGGTGCCGGAGCGGGCTCGCGTGAGACGGACTGCGTGCTTGGCACCGTGGAACTGGCTGGGACGCGAGAGAGCATCGAGCCGGGGGCATCCCCCTCGGCGCGCGAGCCAAAGACCGGCTCGGTCGGCAACGGGTGCAGCGGATGCGGAGGCGTGGGCTCTTCGATCTCGGGCCCGCTGATGGAGCGCTCGCGCCACGGCCGCTCGACACGCACGCGCGACGGACAATGGGCACAGTGGCAGCCGCTCAAGACGGCCGCGAGCACCCCGAGAAGACCGATGATGCGCCAGCGCTGCGACATGGGACGAGTACCGAGAGATGAGGGCCGCGGAGGGGACGAACTCCGCGACGTTCCAAGATCATCTTCGGCCGGAAAAATCGGTAAACTTAACCGCACCGGCAAGCTTTTCCTGCCCTACCACAAAAAGCCGCGGCAGCAATATCGGTAAACTTAACCGCACCGGCAAGCTTTTCCTGCCCTACCACAAAAAGCCGCGGCAGCAATGGCGTCACTGCCAGCAACGAAGGCGCGGCGGCTAGACCCAGGTGCCGATGAGTTGCAGCACGTAAGCGATGGTGGAACGGATCGCATTGTCGGTGCCGCCTGCTGAATGGGTTGCGACCACGCGGCTGTAGCTGTTGACGAGGACCTGACTCGATGGGAACTGGAGCCGAGCCTGCGAGCCTGAAGCGGTCAGGGTATCGTTGCTGCTGGAGTCGTAGAACAGGGCCAGGTCGCTGCCGCCGCTTGAGGGTGCGGCGGTCACCTGGCTGAAACCGGTCGCCTGATAGAAGAAGCTGGCCCCCGACAGCGAGCTGAAACCGGACAGGCCATTGAAGGTGTCGTCGCCGGACGAGTCGTAGAGGGTCGCGGTGTCGGTGCCCCCTTGCAGGGCGTCGGCATAGACCTTATCGAACGCCGACACTTGGAGCAAATAGTTGCTGCCGGAATAGGTGGACACGGTCGGTCGGCCGACGAAGGTATCGTTGCCGCCCGAGCCGTAAAGCAGTGCGGTGTCGACGCCCCCCTGCGAGGCGTCGGCATAGACGTTCTTATACGCACCGGCCTGCACCAGAAAGTTCGTGCCCGTCATGACGCTGTACTGAGGCAAGCCGGTGATCGTGTCGTCGCCGGCCGAGCCGTTGATCTGCGCCGTGTCGACCCCGCCAAAAACCGAGAACGTGTACACGCGACGGAAGCCGTTGATGGTCGTTAAATAGCCGGGGCCTTGAATGATGGAGTTGGTGGGGTTGCCGGTGAAGGTGTCGTCGCCAGCGGAGTCGAAGACAAACGCGAGATCATCGCCGCCGCTCGACGGATAGGCGCTGGCGGTCGTAAAGCTCGTGGCTTGCATGAAGTAGCCGGTGCCTTGCAACGTGGCATAAGCGGGCACGCAACCAAAGATATCGTCACCGGTCGAGTCATAGAGGGTCGCGGCGTCGGTCCCACCCGCGCCGGCAAAGGCGTACACGACGGCATAGTTCACGGTCTGCACGATGAACGTCGAGCCGTTGAGGATGGCCGAGGTTGGCGAGCCGGTGAAGGTGTCGTTGCCGCTGCCACCCGAGAGGAACGCGGTATCGATGCCGCCGCTGGAGTTGGCAATCACGTTGCCAAAGCCGCCGAGCGAATGGGTGCGGCCGCCGGTCTGAAAGATATCGTAGGTTGGCAAGCCGTAGAAGACATCGGTACCCGCGGTGCCAAAGAGCTGCGCGCTGTCTTCACTCTGGCCGTAAACAATCATCGTTTCGGCGCTCGTGGCCGCGACGTCGATCGCGGGACCATCAAGGGTCAGGCCGGTGGTCTGCAACGAGAGCGACTCGGCCACGCCGGCCGCCAAGGTCAAGGTGAGCGCATCGTTGCTGGCGCGGGCATCGATGCTGAGGCTGGTGACTCCGGTGAACGTGCTGGCGGGATACGATTGTCCATTCACGGTGACCGTAAACGACGTGGAGGACGTGAAGGTCACGACGATCGTGTCGAGAAGCGGCGTGCCGATGATCGAGGCGGACGTGCCATTGACGGTCACGCTGGCCGTGGTGGCGGGGGGCTGAATATCGACGCTCCACAGCTCTGGGCCTCGATAGCCATCGTCGGCGGGAAAGAACAGCGTGCTGTCGACGACCGTCAATTGCGTGGGGGTCGAGCCGCCGGAGCCGTTCTGAATGTCACCGACGAGCAACGTGCCTTCGCTGGAACCGTCGGTGGTCCAGAGTTCAGCACCGGTACTGCCGTCGTTGGCTTGAAAATACAGCCGGCCGTTGGCATTGATAAGTGACGTGGGATTGGAGCTGCCGGTGGTGGCGATGTCGCGGAGCATGGTCGTCGCGCCCGCCACGCTCTTCCAGAGCTCGACACCCAGCGTGCCGTTATTGGCGGTGAAGTACAGCGTGCCGTTGACGTTCACCAACTGCCCTGGGGTCGAACTCGCCGCGCCGGTGGCGATGTCGCTGACAAGTGTCGTGCCGCTGCTCGTGCCGTCGCTCTTCCACAGCTCGCTGCCGTGGGTATTATCGACTGCCGCAAAATACAAGACGCCGTTGACGTTGGTCAGATAGTTGAGTGCACTGCTGCCGCCGACGTTAATGTCGCGCACGATCGTGGTGCCGCCGCTCGTGCCATTGCTGGACCAGAGTTCCAAGCCGTTCACCGAGTCCAAGGCGGAGAAGAACAACGTGCCGTTCACATTGGTCAAGTAGTTCGGCGAACTGCTGCCGATGGCGTTTATGTCCTTGACCAATGTTGTGCCGCTGCTGGTGCCGTCGCTCTTCCAGAGTTCAATGTTGTGCGAGCCATCGTTGGCCGCGAAATACAGCACGCCGTTGACATTCGTCAGTTGCGTGGGAGACGCCCCGCTCGCGCCGGCGAAGATATCCAGGACCAGCGACGTGCCGCTGCTCGTGCCGTCGCTCTTCCACAACTCGATGCCAGAGCTGCCGTCGTCGGCCACGAAATACAAGACGCCGTTGACATTCGTCAAATAGCTGGGCAACGAGCTGCCGCTGGGCGCGATGTTGGACACCATCGACGTGCCGGACGAGGTGCCGTTGCTTTTCCACAGTTCAAAGCCGTTCGTGCCATCGTTGGCCTGGAAGAACAGCGTGCCGTTGACATTGACGAATGAGTTGAGCCCCGACGACCCCCCGGGATTAATGTCGACGAGCATTGACGTGCCCGTGTTCGTGCCATCGCTCTTCCAGAGTTCGGTGCCATGCGTCAGATCGGTGGCCGCGAACAGCAGCGTGTGATTGAGATTGACCAGCGCCTGCGGAAAGGAGCCGGGGTCGGAGACATTGACGTCGGCCACCTGCACGGTGTTGAGCGAGATACCGTCGCTCTTCCAGAGTTCGATGCCATGCGAGCCATCGTTGGCCGCGAAGTAGGCCAGTCCGCCGATGTTGATCAGCGACTGCGGATTGGAGCCTGTCGCGCCGGTGCGAATGTCACGAATCTGCACGGTGCCGGCGCTGGTCCCGTCGCTTTTCCAGAGTTCGGCACCGGTGCTGCTGTCGGTGGCGCGGAAGAACAACTTGCCGTTGATGTTCGTGAGATAGCGGAGTTGCGCTGAGCCCGAGACATGAATATCTCTCACCAGCGTGGTGCCGCTGCTGGTACCGTTGCTTTTCCAGAGTTCGCTGCCGAGGGAGCCGTTGTCGGCTTGAAAGTACAACGTGCCGTTGACATTGGTCAGGTAACTGACATCGGCGCTGCCCGCGGCTTTGATGTCGCTGACCAGCGTGGTGCCGCTGCTGGTGCCGTCGCTCTTCCAGAGTTCGACGCCGGTGCTGCTGTCGTTGGCCGAGAAAAACAAGGTGCCGTTGACATTGGCCAAAAAATTGGGATACGAGCCGGAACTGGCATGGATGTCCTTGACAAGCGCCGTGCCGGCCGACGTGCCGTTGGACATCCATAATTCACTGCCGTTGACGCCATCGTTGGCGCGGAAGAAGAGCGTGCCGTTGACGTTGGTCAGATATGCCGGATACGAGCTGCCTGTCGGATTGAGATCGATCATCGCCGTGCCGCTGCTGGTCCCGTTGCTCCGCCAGAGCTCAAAGCCGCGCGTGCCATCGTTGGCTTGAAAGAACAACGTGCCGTTGATGTTCGTTAACTGCGTGGGGTTGGCGTTGCCCGAGGGATGAATGTCGGTAACGATCGTCGTACCGCTGGCCGTGCCGTCGCTCTTCCAGAGTTCAGCCCCCGTGCCGCTGCCGAAACCTTGGAAGTACAGGGTGCCGTTGACGTTGGTCAACCCTTTGGGGGTAAACGTGGACGTCGGGTCCATGTCCACGACGACCGTCGTGCCGCTCGCGGTGCCGTCGCTGCGATACAGTTTGGAACCATTGGCGGTAAAGAACAACGTGCCATTGACGTTCGTCAGGTATTTGGGGTTCGAGCTGCTAAAGCCCGGGACGAGATCCTTGACGAGGGTCGTGCCGGCGCTGGTCCCGTCGGTTCTCCAGAGTTCGTTCCCCTCGGCACCACCGATGGCCGCGAAGTACACGGTCGCTCCGACGCTGGTCACATAGCTTGGGCTGGCATCGCCCGAATTGAGTGAGCGGATATCGCTGACCAATGAGGGCGTGACCGAGAGGAGCTGGCGCTGTTCGAGGGGGTCGATGCGCAACACTCGCTGCCGCAAGGGCATGCGCACTGGGCGAGCGCGGCGCGCGGAACCGCCCCGACCCATCCATCGCGTGAGTGTCTGACTGAACCAGTCGAGGCAAAATCGACGCATAACCACCGCAAAGACATGCGTGAAGTGAAATATCCTCAGATTAACCTCAGGGTGCCGGTTTCGCGAGGAATTTAAGCGCAAGAATTGCCCCAACGCCCCCCGAGCGACGGGAGCCGAACCGACCCAGGTGCGACACAATGACCTCGTCGGTTGGTCCGTTGGCCTGGGCTCACACCTCTCGGAACTGATGTCGATGCCGCCGCTTGGCTTAGGAGATCGCGTCCCTGACTTTGCACGCCCTAACCAGCGGGGCGAAACGGTCTCGCTCCACGCCTTTCAGGGGCACAACGTGGTCGTGCTGTACTTCTATCCCAAAGACAACACCCCCATCTGCACCCGCGAGGCCTGCGGCTTTCGCGACGCTTATGCCGATTTTGCCAGTGTCGGGGCGATCGTGATCGGCGTCAGCGGCGACACGGTCGAACAGCACGCGAGCTTTGCCTCGCAACATGCGCTGCCGTTCCATCTCATCAGCGACGCCGATGGCTCGCTACGACGAAGCTTGGGGGTCCCCAAGACCCTCGGCCTGTTTCCAGGGCGCGTAACCTACGTGATCGACAAGCAGGGGATCGTGCGTCACGTGTTCAATGCTCAGTTCACCGCCGATCGGCACGTCACCCAGGCGCTAAGGGTGGTGCGCGAGCTGATCATCGAGCCAGGGACGGGGTAAGAGCGCGGAAGAGTCCAGGAGCTGAGGGGTAGCGCTGGCGCGTGAACTCGTCCACTCCCCCCCTCGCCCCTCCAGATCATTTGCCATTACAATCGAGTGTACGGATTCGCCTCACCTCACTCGGTTGCTCATCATGAAACAAAGCCTTGACCTATTCGTGGGTCTCGCGATCCTCGCCGCGCTTGCCAGCGGTTGCTCCAAGACCACCGCCTCCTCGCCACCCATGCCTACGCCGACCGTCACGGTCAGCCAGCCGATCGCGCGCGAGATCGTCGACTACAACGAATTTCGCGGCAACACCGAGGCGGTCGAGAGCGTCGAGATCCGTGCCCGCGTGAGCGGTTATCTAACCAAGATCAACTTTGCCGAAGGGCATGAAGTGAAAAAGGGGGACGTGCTGTTCGAGATCGATCCGCGTCCGTATCAAGCCGACTTAGACCGAGCCGTAGCTCAGATCGCCTCGAACGAAGCCCGACTCAAACGCGCGACGGCCGACGCGACCCGCGCCAATACGCTACGTCCCAACGGAGCGATCTCGGCCGAGGAGTTTGACAAGATCATGGCCGAGAAAGCCGACGCCGAGGCCTCGCTCGCGGGTGGTCGCGCCGCGCTCGAATCGGCCCGGCTCGATTTTGAATTCACCAAAGTCACGGCCCCCATCTCGGGTCGCGTCGGCCGAGCCATGCTCACCGTCGGCAATTTGGTGATCCCCGGAACTCGCGACACCAGCCTGCTCACCACGCTCGTCTCGGTCGATCCGATCTATGTCTACTTTGATGTCGATGAACCCAGCATGTTGCAGTATCAAAAACTGATCCGCGAGAGCAAGCTCAAGTCGGCCGAGGATACCGAAATCCCCGTCGAGATGGGTCTGGCCAACGAGCAAGGCTTTCCTCACAAAGGGATCATCAACTTTGTCGACAACCGCGTCGACCGTTCGACCGCAACCTTAAAGCTCCGCGCGGTCTTTGACAACTCCTTCGTCTCGAACAATGTCCGCATGTTCACGCCCGGACTGAATGTCCGCGTACGTTTGGCGGCCAGCCCGCGCTACAGCGCGCTGCTGGTCTCCGATCGCGCCATCGGCGTCGATCAAGGCACGAAGTTTGTCTATGTGGTCGATGCTCAAAACAAGGTGCAGCGCCGCGAGGTGCAAACAGGCAAACTGAACAACGGCCTGCGGGTGATCCAGTCGGGCATCGCGGTCGACGATCGCGTGGTGGTCAACGGTTTGCAACGTATCCGCGAGGGGGTGACGGTCGTGGCCGAGGAGAAACCCATGCCCGACGTACAAGCGACCCCCGCGGTGGTCGTCGAACCGGCGTCGAAATAGACCGCCACGCCACGCGCTCGTCCTCGTCATCTTCTCTCATCACGCAAGGCTGAGTCGATGTTTGCTCGCTTCTTTGTCGATCGTCCCATCTTCGCCACGGTGTTGTCGATCGTGATCGTGCTCGTGGGTCTGGTCGCCCTGACACGATTGCCAATCGCCCAATATCCTGAAGTCGCGCCGCCGACCATTCAAGTCACGACGATTTACCCCGGCGCGAGCGCCAAGGTGGTCGCCGAGACCGTCGCCGCGCCGATCGAGCAGGAAATCAACGGCGTCGACGGCATGCTCTATCAGTCGAGCAAGTGCACCAACGACGGTCAGATGACGCTGAGCGTGACGTTCAAGCTGGGGACCGACATCGACTTTGCCCAGGTGCTAGTCCAAAATCGCGTGTCGATCGCCGAGCCGCGACTGCCCGAAGAAGTGAAACGGCAAGGCATCACGGTCAAGAAAAAGTCGCCGAGCATCCTACTCGCGATCAATCTCGTCTCGCCCGAGGGGCAGTATGACCCGCTGTATTTGAGCAATTACGCGACGATCCAAATCAAAGACGAACTCATGCGTCTCAACGGTGTCGGCGACGTCACGTTTCTCGGCGCGCGCGACTACAGCATGCGCGTCTGGCTCAATGCCGACGAGCTCGCCACGCGCAACATGACTGCCGGCGACGTGCTCCGCGCCTTGCGCGAACAAAACGTTCAGGTGGCGGCCGGCCGACTCGGTCAACCCCCCAGCCCACCCGGTCAAGACTATCAGCTCACGATCAACACGCTCGGCCGGTTGCTCGAACCGGCCCAGTTCGACGAGATCATCCTGAAACGGGGTGCCGATGGACAAGTGGTTCGCCTGCGCGACGTGGCCCGCTCCGAATTGGGTGCCAAAAACTACGAGGTGAGCAGCTACCTCGACGATTTGCCGGCCGTGTCGCTCGCCGTGTTCCAGTTGCCCGGCTCGAATGCGTTGGCCACGGCCGACGCAATTCGCGCGACCATGAAGCGTCTCGAAAAACGCTTCCCACAGGGGCTCGAATACCGCATCGTCTACGACACAACCGTCTTCATCGACGAGAGTGTCCACGAAGTGTATAAGACCCTGCTCGAAGCGTTTCTGCTCGTGTTCATCGTCGTGCTGCTGTTCCTGCAAGACTGGCGGGCCACGCTGCTACCGATGATCGATGTGCCCGTCTCGCTCATCGGCACATTCGCGGTCATGGCACTGCTGGGCTTTTCGCTCAACAACCTCTCGTTGTTCGGGCTCGTGCTCGCCATCGGCATCGTGGTCGACGACGCGATCGTGGTCGTCG
>CAZZBK010000182.1:0-10273 GCA_964652155.1 uncultured Planctomycetaceae bacterium
AGGCGGTGTCTCATGTCACTCGCCGGGGTTTGCTTCGCAAACCACCAGCCACCCATAACGGTGACGCTCACACTTGGGGTACGGGGATCTCCGGCATTTCGATTCTCCGCCCGGTTGCACAAAAGCTTGACTTGAGGCAGACCGATAGAGTAACATATCGGCTGTTGCTTATGACTATCCCGCCTTGATGGCGAGCGGCTGACTCACCCACCCCGAGTTGGCTTGCTTGCGTGGCTTGGCTCATCCGAGCCGAATCAGTTGTTGTCCCGCCCCAAATATCTTCACCCCCACTGAGAGATCGCGTCATGCCCAAAGCTAGCGCGCTGCTAGGCAGTGTGGTCGTTTATCTGAGCTGGCTCGTATGGTCACCGTCGTCGCTCCAGGCCGAGTCGCCTCTGCACGAGCGGATCGATCAGCTTTTGGAGTCGTCGGCGCTTGGCCCATTGTCGGCGCAGAGCGACGATGCTGAATTTATCCGCCGCGTGTCGCTTGACCTGAACGGGGTTATTCCCACGGCCGACGAGGCGCGGGCGTTCTTGGCCGACGCGAACCAAGATAAGCGTCGGGAGTTGATCGACCGACTGCTGGCCGCTCCGCGTTATGCGCGGCATTTGACCCACGTGTTCGACGTGAACCTGATGGAGCGTCGTCCGGACAAGGGAATCAAGCTCGCCGACTGGCAAGACTACCTGTACAAGTCGTTTGTCGCCAACAAGCCGTACAACCAGATGGTGCGAGAGATTCTGGCGGCCGATGAGAAAGATCCGGCCGGACCGATCACCACCAAGTTCTATCTCGATCGCGATTGCGAACCCAACGCGGTCACGCGCGACGTGGCCCGGCTGTTCTTTGGCATGGATTTGCAATGCGCCCAGTGTCACGATCACCCGCTGGTTGATGACTACCTGCAGAGCGACTACTACGGGCTGTACGCGTTCTTGCAGCGCACGTATCAGTTTGCAGACAAGAAGACCAAGAAGAGCGAATTGGCCGAGAAGGCCGATGGGGAAGCGAGTTTCAAGTCGGTGTTCACCGGGGCGTCGGCCGACAAAGTGTTGCCGCGATTACCTCGAGGGCAGATGTTTGTCGACCCCGTCTTGGCCAAGGGCGAAGAGTACCTTGTTGCCCCCAATCCCAAAGACACGGCGATCAAGCCGGTGCCTAAGGTCAGCCGTCGCGCCAAGCTGGCTGAACTGACCGCGCTCGGCGAGAACGACTTGTTCAATCGCAATATCGCCAACCGGCTTTGGGCAGTTTTGTTCGGCCGCGGCTTGGTCCATCCGCTGGACTTTCATCATCCCGATAACCCCCCCTCGCACCCTGAGTTGCTCACGCTGCTGGCTCAGGAGTTTCGGGCACACCAGTACGACATCAAGTGGCTGTTGCGCGAACTGGCCCTGACCCGGGCGTATCAACGATCGAGCCAATTGCCGTCCCCCTCCCAGCTCAATGTGGCGGAGGTGACCAGCAAGCTCAAAAAACTTGAAGCCGAGCAGGTCAAATGGACCGCGGCGGAAAAACAAGCCGCGACGGCTTTTGAGCAAGCCACGGCTCAGGCGACTGAACTGCGTAAGAAGTCGGGGGCTCCCGACACGCAGCGGGACAAACTCGCGGCTGCCGTAAAGGAATCGCAAGCGGCGTTCGACAAGGCACAGGCCGAAGTGTCGGCGGCGCTCAAGTCGCAGGGCAACCTCAATGAAGAACAAAAACGTGTTCAGGCCGCTCTGGCCGCGGCACAGTTGGCCCTCGAACAAGCCAAGAGCGACAGGCAGATCAAGGCGGCGATCGCGCAACTTGAAATTAGCATCAAGAATCGTGAGCCGGCGATCCAAGCAGCCGACGCGAAAGTCACTCAAGCCCAGGCTGCCTTGAAGTCACCGCAAGAGAAATTGGCGGCGGCTCAGGCTGCGCTCAAGGCTCGCCCGGCGGCCGTCACACCCGAGCAAATCGCACAAGCCGAAGCGGTCGAAGCCAAGTCCAAGCTGCATGCCGGCGAAGCCAAGGTGTCGCTGTCCGTGGTCAAGGCACGGATCGACGAGGCCCGCCAACTGGTCGAGTACGCCGCGCTTGCGAAGACCGATCAAGATAAAGCGGATCGCGCGTGGCAATCGCTGAGCGAGATTTGGATTCAGCGCTGTTTGTTGCCCGGCTTGCGACCGATCGGCGGCGAGGCGTTTGCCCTGAGCTTGGCGCGTGCCGCTGGCAGCCTTCGCATTCAAGAGGCGAGTGTTGCCGCGGCCTTGAAGAAGGCGCCGCCGAAAGAAATGCAAGAAGCGACCGCCGAGGCGAAGCCGAAACTCGAAGCGCGACTCCTCGAGCAAAAAAGCTTCGACGCCATGCGCGGCTCGATCGGCCCACTCATCACGCTGTACGCCGATTTGCCCGGCAGCGACTTTGCCGCCACGGTCAATCAGGCGCTATATTTCAACAACGGCAACGTGATTGCCTCGTGGCTTGCGCCGGGAGATAATCTCGTCGGCCGCCTGCAAAAGCTCAGCGACGCCGCGGCCCTGGCCGACGAGTTGTACCTGAGCGTGTTGACCCGAGCACCCGATGCGCGTGAACGGCAAAGCGTGCTCGCGTTCCTCAAAGAACAGGGTGAGCCCGCGCGGCTCGCGGCGATTCAAGAGATGGTTTGGGCATTGTTGTCGAGCAACGAGTTTCGTTTTAACCATTAAACCAAGCATGGAAAAACGTTGGTTGCCACGGCGACCGACGTTGACTGCGGAATCAACTTAACCAGGAGTGTCGTCCCATGAAGTGCAACTACGCTTGTCGCACGGCAGACCATTCGCTCTCGCGTCGCGAGTTCATGGGTGGCTTGCTGGCCGGTGCCGCCGCGCTGAGCACCCCTTCGCTCATGCAGGCCGCCATCGCCGAGCAGTTGAAGCAGTCGCACAAGCGCGTGCTGACCATCTTCCTGCACGGCGGCGTCAGCCAACTTGAGACCTGGGACCCCAAGCCCAACACCGACACCGGCGGACCCTTCCGCGCCATCCCCACCAGCGTGCCGGGCATTCATATCAGCGAGCTGCTTCCGTACACCGCGCAGCAAATGCACCACCTGGCCATCGTCCGCGGCATCAACACCCGCAACGGCGATCACGGCAAGGGGCAGGTCGAGATGGTGACCGGCCGCAAGAAGGATCCGGGGACCGAGTATCCGCATCTCGGCGCGGTCGCGGCGCGTGTTCTGACTCCGGAAAAGTTCGCCTTGCCCGGCCACATTCAAATTCGTGGCGGCGGCGGAGGCAATGCCCCGTCATCGTACCTCGGACCGCGCTATGCCGCCGTCGCCTTGAGCGACGGCAAGGCACCCGAGAACAGCAGTCGTCCCGACAGTTTGAGCGCCTCGGCCGACATGCGGCGGCACAGTTTCCGTCAGCAGGCCAACGACCGGTTTGCCGAGCGTCGCCGTTCGGCCGACAGCGAGGCCTACACGTTCTCCTACGAGCAGGCCGTGCAGTTGATGGCCCGCAAAGATGTGTTTGACGTGACGCAAGAGCCCGCCAAGGAACACGACCGCTACGGCAAGCACGAGTTTGGCCAGCACTGTCTGCTGGCGCGCCGCTTGCTGGAAAACGGCATCCCTTTCGTGCAGGTCGGTCACACCAACTACGACACGCACTACGAGAACTTCGATTTTCACATCGAACAACTGGGCGAGTTCGATCACACGTTCGCCACGCTCATCAGCGATCTGAGCGAGCGCGGTTTGCTCCAGGACACGCTGGTCGTGGTGATGAGCGAGTTCGGCCGCACGCCGAAGATCAACGCCCGTTACGGTCGCGATCACTGGGGCACCGCCTGGAGCGTCGCCATGGCGGGCGGACGGCTCAAGGGGGGCGCGGTCTCAGGCAAAACCAACGCCAACGGCACGGCTGTCACAGATCGTGAAGTCGATCACGGCCATCTGTTCCACACTTACCTGCAAGCGGTCGGCGTCGACAGCAAGAGCGAATTGCTCGTTGGCGGCCGCAAAATGCCGCTGGCCGACCCGTCGAAGGCCCCCATCACGGAACTGCTCGCATGAGCGTGGACGAAAAACCCAAAGCCGACGCCAAAGCCAAGCCAGCCGACCAAGCCAAGCCGGCCGACAAGCCGAAGGCGAGCGATAAGCCCGCCGCCAAAGCCGATCCGGCCCAAACGCATGTCGAAGCGACTTGGAAACACGCCCGGCCACTGACCGCTTGCCGGTTCGATCCGCTCGGCCGGTTCGTGTTCACCGGCGCAGAAGACTTTTTCGTCGTCCGCTGGAATTTGGCCGACGGCAAGCCCACGCCCTTCGAGGGGCACGAGAGTTGGGTTCGCGCGCTGGCCTTTTCGCCCGATGGCGAGACGCTCTACAGCGGCGGCTACGACGGCAAGCTGCTCCGCTGGTCGGTCACGGCCGATAAGCCCGCTCCGCTGCAAAAGATCGACGCCCACCACGGCTGGATTCGTGGTTTGGTGACCAGCCCCGACGGCAAGCTGCTCGCCAGTTGCGGCAACGACAACCTCGTCAAGCTCTGGAACGCGGCCGACGGCAAGCTGCTCCATGAGTTCAAGGGGCACGAGTCGCACGTCTACAACGTTGCGTTTCATCCCAGCGGCACGTCGCTCGCCTCGTGCGACCTCAAGGGGGTGTTCAAACATTGGGACATCGCCACGGCCAAAGAGGTCCGCTCGCTCGCGGCCCCGGCCCTGCATAAATACGACACGACGTTTCGGGCCGACATCGGCGGCGCTCGCGCGCTGGCCTTCAGTGGCGACGGCAAGTTGTTGCTCGCCGGCGGCATCACCAACGTCAGTAACGCCTTTGCCGGCATTGGCAACCCGGCCGCGGTGAGCGTCGAATGGGATACGTTCAAGGTCAAGACGCAACACGGCGGCAAGGAAAAAATCAGCGGCGTCGTCTGGGGGCTCGATTGGCACCCCGACGGCTACTGGGTGGGACTCTCTGGCGGCAGTGGTGGCGGCATGCTGTACTTCTGGAAGAACGACGCGGCCGACGAGTTCGCCAAGTTCAAACTGCCCGACACCGGCCGTGACCTCGACCTGCACCCCGATGGCCTGCGCGTGGCCGTGGCCCATTTTGACGGCAACGTGCGTATCTGCCGCTTGGGCCCCAAGGCGACCTAGCCGCCCATCGCACCTGCAAGCCTTGCGGCGCGTGGGGGTCACGAAAACCCCTTTCTCTCTTCGGGAGAAGCTGGCCGAAGGCCGGATGAGGGCCTAGGGAAGCTTCACAGGCCTTCCCCGCTACCAAGCCTTCCCCGCTACGTTGACCGCCTGCCACTACATTGGCCGAACCGTGGCGGCGACCTGTGCGGCGGCCACATCGCGCGGATGCGGTCGCACGGCGCGGGCGGGCAGCGAGGTCAGCACGACACAAATCGTTTGCGTGGCCGGGTCGGCCCAAGCGATCGTGCCGGTTGAGCCCGTGTGACCGAACGTCCGCTCGCTACAGCCGGCGCTGCCGGCCCCCAGGCCGACATTGAGCCCCAAGCCACGCGGCGTTTGCCCGCTCGCGTTGTGATTACGGGTCATCAAGCGTGCGGTCTCGCTTCGCACCGCTTGGCCGCGCTGCAGCAGGAACTCGGCCAGGAACCGGGCCACGTCCGGCGCCGAGGCATGCGTGCCCCCCCAGGGCGCGCCGAGCTTGCGCCAATAAGGACTGTTCCAGTCCCAATCCTTCGTGCTGGGGTCACCGCCGCCGGCCTCGACCGCCGCGAACTCGGTCTGCGAGCGTACCATGTCGTCGAGCTTAAAGCGTCCCAGTCCTTGCGCCGAGTGCTTCATTCCCAGCGGCTGAAGCACCGCGCGATCGACCAGCGTCAGAATATCCGTCTTGCTGAGCAGTTCGGCCACGTGCGTCGCCAAGAGAATGGCCATGCTGGAGTATTGGTAGCGCGAGCCAGGCGCAAAGCTAAGCGGCGTCCGCATCGCGTGTTCGACAAACTTGGCCAGCGGAGCATGCTGCTTGCGCAGCGAATCGTTCTCAGGCAACTGGTCGGGCAGACCCGACACGTGGGTCATCAACTGCCGCATCGTAATCTGCTCGCGTCCCTCGCCCGTGAATTGCGGGAGAAATTTCTTGACCGGATCGTCCAGCTTAAACGCCCCTTGATCGTAGAGCGTCATCAAGGCCGTGATCGCGATCGGCTTGGAGATCGACCCCAGCAGGAACATGGCGTTTTCGCTCGTCCCCTTGCCAAAGGCTCGTGTGAACGTCTCGTCGCGGTGAGTCACATGCAGCACGGCCGACGCGATCTGTTCTTGTTCAGTGGCGCGCGTGAGTGTCGCGACGGCGTCGTCGAAGCGGCGCTGCTCGAGCGCGGCGAGCACAGGCGCTGCAAGGGTGGTGGCCAGCGAGCCTAAGACAAACGTGCGGCGTTTCATGATCGTGGCGGGTCCTGTCAGGGTGGAAGGGCTCCCATAGTCATACGGACTCGACTCGCCCGAGGCCAGACTTTGTCTCGTCGAATCGGCAAAATCGCTGGGGCTCGCACCCTTCGCTCTTGATAGCCGATCGACGGACGGCGACAATCGAGCCATGCATACCATCCCCCGCTTGATCGGCTTTCTGCGCATGTTCACGGGCCCGCTTGGGCAATCTCTGTCGGTGTGCGCGCTGCTCGCGCTGGGCGTCGAGCTGGCGCGCGGCGACGAGCTGTTCGACCGCGAGGTTGCGCCGATCTTGCAGAAGCATTGCGTCGAGTGCCACGGCCCGGACGAGCCCGAGGCCAAGCTGCGTCTCTCGACCCGCGAGGGGCTGCTGTATGGTTCCGTCTCCGGCCGGGTCATGGTGCCCGGGGCGGCCAAGTCGAGTTTGCTCATTCGCCTGCTGGCCGCCGAGGCGAAGCCGCACATGCCCCCCGAGGGGCAACTTTCGCCCGCCGAGATTGCGACGCTTTCGCGTTGGATCGATCGCCAGAGCCTCGACGCGCTGCCGCCGCGCGAGAGCGCCGTGTCTGCCGATCATTGGGCGTATCGCCCCCTGACCCGGAGCGTTGTGCCCACCGTGAAACAGCCAGCCTGGGTCCGCAACGCGATCGATTCTTTTGTGCTCGCCCAACTCGAGTCGGCGGGACTCGCCCCCGCGGCGGCCGCCGACCCGGTCACGCTCTGTCGCCGGTTGTATTTTGATCTGATCGGGCTGCCACCCTCGCCCGACGAAGTCCAGGCGTTTGTCGACGATCCGAGCGAGGCGGCGTACCGCGCGCTCGTCGACAAGCTGCTCGCGTCGCCGCATTACGGCGAACGTTGGGGGCGTCACTGGCTCGACCTCGCCCGCTATGCCGACAGTTCGGGCTATCATGAGGACATCGATCGTCCGCTGGCCTGGAAGTATCGCGACTACGTGATTGCGAGCCTCAACGCCGACAAGCCCTACGCTCAGTTCATCACCGAGCAACTCGCCGGCGACGAGTTGGCCCCCGAGAGCGCCGAGGCTTGGATCGCCACCGGGTTTTGCCGCTGCGGACCGACCAACGATTCGAATATGGGCGAGGGCTCGGCGAAAGAGAAGTACCGCCTCGACCTGCTCGATGACGTGATCTCGACCACGTCAGCCGTGTTCTTGGGACAAACCATCGGCTGTGCACGCTGTCACGATCACAAACTCGACCCGATCTTGCAAACCGAGTATTACCGGCTGTTGGCCATCTTTGACAACACGCAGCGCGTGGACGTGTCGGTCGACGAGCACGGGCAGCCGAGCATGGTCGTGTCGACGGGTGAAAAGAATGCCTCGACCAAGGACAAGCCCCGAGCGGCCAAGTCGATCATGGCCTTGGTGAACGCCCCGCAGTCGCCCCGCGCAACGCACGTGCTCTGGCGCGGCGACGTGCTCAATCGGGGTCCCGCAGTCGAGCCCGGCATTCCGGCTGCGTTGGCGGTCGAGCCGTTCGTGCTTCCTACTTCCGCCCCGAGCGAGAGCCCGCGGCTCGCCGTCGGCCGTCGGCTCGCGTTGGCCAACTGGATTGCTTCGCCGCGCAACCCACTCACATGGCGCGTGCTCGCCAATCGCATCTGGCAACATCACCTCGGCGACGGCCTGGTCGCCACGCCGAGCAACTTTGGCCGCAGCGGTGCCGAGCCCACCCACCCTGAGTTGCTCGATCACTTGGCCCACGAACTGCTTGCCGCCGACGGACGTTGGAAGCCGCTGCATCGTTTGATCGTTACGTCGGCCACCTATCGGCAGGCCCATGCGACCGATGCGGCACAGCGCGAGCGCGGACTCAAGGTCGACCCCGACAACCGGCTGCTGTGGCGCGCCCCACAACGCCGACTCGAGGCCGAAGCGCTCCGTGACGCCGTGCTGAGCGTGTCGGGCACGTTGAACCGCGCCGTCGGCGGGCCCGGCGTGAAGCCGCGAATAAGGCCCGACCTGCTCGTCGCCAGCCAGCGTAACAAGTGGCCGCTGGTCGAGCGCGACGGGCCCGAGCACTGGCGTCGCAGCGTTTACATCTACATCAAGCGTCAGCTGCCATTCCCGCTGCTTGAGCTCTTCGATCAGCCCAACGCCGCGCAGACCTGCGAGCGTCGCGATGAAAACGTCGTGCCGACGCAGGCGCTCGTGCTGATGAACGACGAGTTCATGACCGAACAGGCGAGGCAGTTTGCCGATCGTGTGCTGCGCGAGGCTCCCCAATCGCCGGAGGCTCAAGTCCGCCGCGCGGTGCAACTGGCGCTCGGCCGCGAGCCCGGCCAGCATGAGCTTGGCGAGACGGTCGAGTTCGTGCGCTCGCAATCGAGCGTCTATCAACAAAGCGGTGCCGCCGCGCCGACCGCCGCGCGCCGCGCCTTGGCCGACGTGTGTCACGTGCTGCTCAACTGTAATGAATTCATCTACGTGGACTAGAATGATGTCATCGCTGATCCCACGTCGCGAAGTGCTGTCACACCTCGGAGCCGGTTTCGGTGCCCTGGCGCTGCGCGGCCTGCTGGGCCTGGAAGCTCAGGCGAGCGACACGCATCGCAACGCGCCGCTGGCCAGCCGACCGCCGCACTTCGCGCCCCGCGCCAAGTCGGTGATCTTTCTGTTCATGTATGGCGGACCCAGTCACGTCGATCTGTTCGACCCCAAGCCCGCGTTGGCCAAATGGCATGGCCAGCCCATTCCCGTGTTCAACAAGGAAGACGTGTTCCGCAAAGGGAGCAAGAACTCGGCCTTTGCCAGCCCGTTCAAATTCAGCAAGCACGGCCGCTCGGGGCTCGACGTCTGCGAGCGGTATCCGCATGTCGCCGCGCTGGCCGACGAGCTGTGCGTGATTCGCTCCATGCACGCCGAGAGCAACAATCACGGGCCGGCCTTGTTTCAGATGCAAACGGGCTCGACGCTCAGCGGCCGACCCAGCCTCGGGTCTTGGGCCACCTACGGTCTGGGGAGCGAGAACCAGAACCTGCCGGGCTTTGTGGTGATGCTCGACCACCAAGGCGCGCCGGTCAACGGTGCCTTGAACTGGACGAGCGGCTTTATGCCCTCGGCCTATCAAGGGGTCCCGTTCCGCCCGACCGGCGAGCCGATCGCCTATTTAGAGCCGCCGCCGGGTGTGACACCCTTGCAACAGCGGGCCCAACTCGACCTGCTCAAGCGTTGGAACCAACGGCACCAGGAGCAGCACCCCGACGAGGCGGCTCTTGCGGCGCGCATCGAGTCGTTCGAACTCGCGTATCGCATGCAGTCGCACGCCACCGAGGCGGTCGAGTTGGCGGACGAAACCGACGAAGTCCGATCGCTCTACGGGCTCGATCACAAGACGTCGGCCCATTTTGGCCGCAACTGCCTGTTGGCCCGACGGCTCGTTGAGCGTGGCGTGCGGTTTGTGCAAATCTACAGCGGCGGCAACGAAGGGCCCCGCGCCTGGGACGCGCACGACGACGTGAAGAAGAATCACGAACTGCACTGCGCCGAAACCGACGTCCCCATCGCGGGCCTGATCACCGATTTGAAGCGTCGCGGCCTGCTCGACGAAACGCTGATCGTCTGGGGGGGCGAGTTTGGCCGCACGCCGTTCGCCGAGGACGGCAAGGGGCGCGACCATCATGCCCGCGCGTTCACCGTGTGGCTCGCCGGCGGCGGCATACGAGGCGGGACGGTGCATGGCGAGACCGACGAGTTTGGCTACCACGTCATCCGCGACGCCGTCAGCCTCCCCGACCTGCACGCGACGATTTTACATCTGCTGGGTCTCGACCACACCCGGCTCACGTATCCGTATCTCGGCCGCAACTTCCGCCTGACCGACGTCAGCGGCCGCGTGCTTACGCCCCTGCTGGCGTAGAG
>CAZZBK010000183.1:0-3430 GCA_964652155.1 uncultured Planctomycetaceae bacterium
CGTGCGTGGCTTGCGACCAACGCGCGATCGCCGCGAGCTGACTGGCTTGTACTCCGAGCGGTCGGTCCCCCACGGTCGAGATCATGAGCATCCAGAGCCAGCCGTGCGATTTCGGCTTACTCTCGCCCCAATTCAAGGTGTCGACCGCCACCACGCGGTGACCGAGCTTGAGTTGCTCCTGCACTTGAGTCGCCACGGAGCTTCGCCCCGCGTCGGACACCAAAATCATGGTTGCTTTAGGCTGCGCGGGCGAAAACTCGACGGCCGGCACGGTCCACAGATCACCGACACGCAGCCGCCAGTGAATCACGTCGATGCCGTCGACTTGCTCGACATGATCGGTCTGGCCAACCGTGCGATACACACTCGGACGCACTACGGTCGTCAGGCGTGACTGAGCCTGTTTGCGCCATGTGGCCAAACCGGTCGCATCCTGCGGAATCGTCGCGTGTTGCGGCAAAGTCTCAGCCAGTTTCAAGGCGAGTGAATGGAAGTCGGCATTCACTTCGGGCAACGGTACGCTTAACTGCTCGCCCGTTTTCAGCTCATCTCGGCTAGCGATTTCATGCCGCGGATATTTCGTGTCTCCCGGGAAGAACGCGTCGCCGATGACGCGATACAACGCCTCGCGATTGTCCTGCTCGAAGTTGTGACTGCCCGGCACATGATTCACGTGCCAGCGTAAGTCGTTCTCTTTACCCAGCAGGCGATAGGCGGGCCGGGCGGCGTCGAGCAGCGGCGGCAGGGCGTGTCCTGCCGCGAAGCAGCATTTGTCGGCAGCATTAAAGGTCAGCAGCGCGGCCCGGGGCGCGAGCAGAGCCGTGAGCAGCGTGTAGTCGGCATTCGCGCCGAGATCGACGGGCGTTTGCTCGCTATCGCCGAGGTCCGAAAAATAGTTCGAGCGGGTCACAAAGCCCGAGTAGCCCGCGACCGGATTGCAGAGCGTCACGCGCGGTTCGAGCGAGCTGAAAAAGATCGTTTGCCAACCGCCGCCTGAGAGACCGGCCACGCCCACTCGCTTTGCATCAGCGTTGGGGTGAGCGAGGATCAGATCGAGAGCCCGTTTCATGGCCAGATAATGGACGGCGACGCCGCTCGTGCCGCAGAGGTCGAGTTGGTTTAAGCGTGCGTGCGAAAAGCCCTCGCCGCGCAACTGTCCCATGCCGACCCATTCGAGGTTGAGCGAGAGGATGCCGCGTTTGGCCTGATTGATGCAGCGGAGTTGCTTATAGCCGGCGGCTTTGCCCGCGCGATCGTGACCGTTGACGTTGAGAAACACGGGCGCTTTGGCGTCGAGCTTCGTCGGTTCGTAGAGCAGTGCCGGAATCCACAGCCCGGGGAGCGCTTCGTAGCGCAGCTTCTTGATCCGGTAGCCCTCGCCGCCGTCGATCGTATCGAGCCATTCGACAGCGGTTTTCGCGTCGCGCCACTGGGCGGCCGCGCCGCGATGGACGACGTTGTCGAGCGTGCGTTGCCGGACCTCGTCGGCGAATTTCGTCCAGTCTTCGCCGCGATCGAATGCCGGCACGGGCTTGAGGCGCGTTTGGCAAAAGGCTTGCAGTTCCTCGAGCGACAACAGCGGTCCGATGATCGGCCGGTCGAGATGCGGCTGCGCTGCGAACTCTGCCGCTCCGGCCACAGAGACAAAAAAACATGTGATGGCAGTAACTACAAATCCAAAGCGCAGCATGAATGCATTCCAAGAATGACGTGCAAAGAACAGACCCTAAGCAAGCCGTCTGACTCTAGCACTTCACAGAGCGCTACGCCAACGCTTCGTCGACAACATGGCCATCGACCAGCGGGAATGGGCGTTGTAGCGTGTCGTGCACAAGCCGATGGTGGTCGATGCCCAGCAGATGGTACATCGTCGCCTGCATGTCCTTGGGGCTTACGGGTCGCGAGACCACGTCGCTGGCAATCGCGTCGGTTGCGCCAATCACCTTGCCGCGCGCCACCCCGGCGCCGGCCATCACGGTGCAATAGGCCCGCGACCAGTGATCGCGACCACCCCCCACGGCCTTATTGAGCTTGGGCGTACGACCGTGTTCGCTGGTGCAAACGACCAGGGTCTCGTCGAGCAGTCCGCGCTGTTCCAGGTCGGTGATGAGCCCATACCAGCCGACGTCAAAGCTGGGGCACAGTTCTTCCTTCATGCGTGGATAATGGTTCGCGTGGGTGTCCCAAGCGCTGCCGGCCAGACCGTATTCGTCCCAAAACACGCTCACCACGCGCGTCCCCGCCTCGACCAACCGACGGGCCGTGAGACAGGCGTGGCCGAACAGCGAGTTGCCGTAGAGCGCTCGCATCGTTTCGCTTTCGCGCCGCGTGTCGAGTGCCGTCCGCAACTGGTCGCTTTGCAGCAACTCATACGTCATGCGACGGTAACGATCCAACGATCGGCCCGCTGACGACTGCGTCAAATCGCGGCGCTGCTGTTCCAGTTGTTGCACGAGCGAACGGCGTGTGCTGAGCCGATCAAGCGTGACCTCTTCGAGCAAACTGCTCGCGGAGGGGACAACGAAGTGGCTATCGGCGCTGCACGCGATGTAGGGGTCGTTCTCGGTATGAGATTTCTCGCCGAGCTTTTTGGGCGGGCCGGCTTTGGTCCCTTGGCCGACAAACTCGCCCCAGATCGGGTCGTACTCGCTTCCCAAAAAGGCCGCGTACGGACCCGCTCGCGGCACTTCACCAACGCGCCGCGTGCTAAACCGCCACGGCAAGGCCATGTTTGCGGGCACGCCTTTGCTCTTGCGTGGACGTTGGTCCTGTTGGTCGATGTAGTCGACGATCGACGAAAAGTACGGCCAGTGCCGCGAGTCGCGCGGGCTGAGTTCCATCGCCACGTCGATCGCCGGCACCCCGGTGAGCGCGAACGCCACGCCATGCAGCGGGTACGGATGCGTCATCGAGCGGATGACCGTGCAACGATCGACCACCTTGGCCGTGTTGGGGAGCAGTTCGCCCATCGTCAGGCCCGGGATGCTCGACTGGATAAAGCCCAGGTCACCACGGACCTCGACTGGCGCGTCGGGCTTGGTGTCGAACGTCTCCAGTTGGCTCGGCGAGCCGTAGAGGTGGATGACAATGATGTTCTTGGCGCGACCAAAGTTACGCCCCCCGCTGCCCGCGGCGGCCGACGCGCGTTGCAGCGCGTCGAGGTCGGCCAGATTGAGCCCCACCAAGCCGGTCGAGCCAATGCGCAACAGATCCCGTCGCGTCACGCCGCCGCATAGCTGCTTGGCCGAGCCGAGAATATTGAGCATGGGCAGACCTCGTCCCCAAAATTGGGCGGGTGATTACGGTGGGAGCATCAATTGAGATCGGCTTATAAGATACCCGATCTCTACCGGCTATTGCAATGTTTTAAGGCGAGGGAAGTATCATGGGGGGAGCGTGTTGGGGGGGCGACGCGAACCCCCGGCGTACG
>CAZZBK010000183.1:3530-10266 GCA_964652155.1 uncultured Planctomycetaceae bacterium
CCCCCGGCGTACGGACCTGCGGTCCTATCGACTGGGGGCTAACGCAGGAGGGGCCATGGTGTGGCGATCTGGCTCATGCCACCTTGCCGCGGAGGTTGCGCCAGCCGAGCTTGCCGATGATCCGCAGGGCGTTGAGCGCCTCGCCCTTGTTGATCTTCGATTCGCCCACGACCCGATCGGCAAAGATGATCGGCACTTCGGTGAATCGACAACCGGCCTGCTTGAGCCGCCAGAGCATTTCTTCCTGAAACGAATAGCCCTGCGACTCGACGAGCCCGAAGTCGATCTGCCGCAAGCGGCTGACGCGGTACGCGCGATAGCCACCACTGCAATCGCGCGGATGCAACCCCAGCAGGGTTCGGGCGTAGAGATTGATCGCTTTGCTCATCAGCCAGCGTTTGAGCGGCCAGCCCTCGACGCCGCCGCCGCGAATGTAGCGCGAACCGATCGCCACGTCGGTGTGTCCCTGATTGCTCTGGAGCGCGTCGATCAAAGCGGGTAAATAGCGGGGGTGGTGACTGAAGTCGGCATCCATGTTGATGACGATCTGATAGTTCTGCTCGATGGCGTATTGCATGCCAGCAATGGTGGCGCTGCCGAGCCCCAGCTTGCCGCTGCGATGGATGGCGCGCACGCGCGTGTCTGTCGAGGAGCGCTCGTCGACCCACGCTCCGGTGCCATCGGGCGAGTTATCGTCGACGACCAGCACGTGCACGTCGCTCGCATGAGAAAAGATCTCGTCGACGAGCCGCGGCAGGTTGTCCATTTCGTTGTAGGTGGCAATGGTGATGAGTGTACGGTCCATATGATTCCAACCCAAGCGACAGAAAAAAGAACTCCGTTAGCACGCGACCGGCGGCGAACGTATAATCGCCGCTCCCTCCGATCCCGGCCCACAGCCCAACCCATGATACCCGAGTCGAGTGACGCGGCGAACCGCGCGCTGAACGAAGTTGAAAATCGCTCGGCCTATGGTCCCCAATTTTGGACCACGTTTGCCGCCAACTCGTGTACCTCGATCAGCGTCAGCCTGCTGTTCCGCTACAAGGACTTCGTGGCCTCGATCGGCGGCGGCGAACTCGAATTGGGCTGGATCGTTGGCCTGGGGATGGTCGGCAGCGTGCTCATGCGTTTGTGGCAAGGGGTGGGCATCGACCGCTACGGCTCGCGTTTCATGTGGATCGTGTCGAGCCTCGGCATCGTCATGAGCTGCCTGGGCCACACGCTCGTCAGCGAGGGGAATCTGACCGGCGCGTATGTCTTGCGCATCTTGTACCAGATCAGCGTGAGTGGCTTTTTCGGAGCGACCATCACCTACATCTCGGCCCGCTCGCCCGTGATTCGCGTGGCCGAGGTGGTGGGCATGCTCGGAGCATCGGGCTTCGTGGGCATGATGATCGGCACCCAGTTGAGTGACTGGCTGCTCGGCGCGGACGATATCGTCGACCGCGCCGCGATCAACCGGGTTTTCCTGCTCTCGGCGACGATGGGGGTCGTCGGGCTGCTGCTGGGCATCCGCGCCTCGTGCGACCAGCCGCCGCAGCGTAAACGTCGCCATCCGCCTTGGTGGGCCGTGCTGCGACGCTATCACCCCGGGGTCATCGTGCTCGTCGGCTCGGCGACCAGTTTTGGGCTCAGCTTGCCCACGGTCTTCTTGCGGCCGTATTTAGAGACGGTCGGCATCGGTGGCATTGCGTTGTTCTTCACGCCGTATCTGATCGTGGCCTTGATCGCGCGGGTGGCCGCGCGGCAGTTTCCTGAGCGCTACGGCATCCATGCGATGGTGCTGGTCGGCCTGACGTCGCTCGTGTTGAGCATTCTGCTGTTCTTGCCGGTCCGCAGCGCGTGGCATTTGCTGCTACCGGCCTGTTTCATGGGCGTGGCCCATGCGGTGCTATTTCCGGCCGTGGTCGCTGGGGGCAGCGGAGCTTTTCCCACGCGCTATCGTGGGGTTGGCACGACTTGGGTGCTGGCCATGTTCGACGTCGGGGCGCTGCTCGGCATGCCCGCGGCGGGATCGCTGCTCAACGCGGCGCAAACGCACGGCTGGCCACCGTATCCGACGCTGTTTATTGCGGTGGCGACGGTGCTCACGCTCATCGGACTCACCTATCTGCTGCTCCGTGACCCCGCGCGCGAAGAGGCTTGGCACGGGCCCGCCTGACGCGATCAGTCGACGAGCACGGCGCCCCACAGGGTCGCGCCGGTGGCGGCGAGTTGCCGCAGCGATTGGCTCGTGCGGGGCGAGTCGACCTGTGCGGCATTCACGAACAGCAGCGTGCCATCGATCGCCGCGGGAGCGCCTCGGGCCGTGAACTCGTGTTCGCCCAGATGCATGAGCAGCACGCGAAATTGCCGCCCCACGATCAACCACTCCTCGTCCTGCTGGCTGGGCAAACTCCACGGATCCGAGCCGCTCAAATACCACAACTGAGGGTGCGCGCTCGGGCGGATATTCGCCTGGGCGGTGTTCGACTCGCGGCGACGGCTCGATGCGTCGAGCAGCAACACGTTGCCATAGAGTTGTTCGCCGAGCGCCGCGGCGATTTGATCGAGCGGCGGCACAACGTCCAAGCTAAGGCACGCGACCCTGGCCAACGCGAGTGGTTCGCACCAGCCTTGCAACCGCTGGGCCAACGACCGTGCCGAGGCCGAGAGCGCAAACCGCGAGAGGCGCTGCGACGCGCGAGTCTGCCGGTGCTGTTGGCCAGTCAGATCAAGCATTTCAAGCTCACGGCGACTTGGCGGACGATTATGAGTTGTTTCGCAATTGGGCGAACAACTGACGGTACTCGCGGCGACGCACGACCGGGTTCACCTTGATATTCGCGCTGCGGACGTCTCCCTCGTCCTCTTCGACGATCATCAGCTCGTCGTTATTCGCAACGAGCGACGGGGCCGGTTCCAGGTTGATCGCGCTGGGCTCGAAGTGAAACGGCGTGGGCATCGCCGTCTGCAATGTCGCCTCGGAGCCAAACCACACGTTGGCCACGTTCTCGGTCGCGACCGTCGAGACCCAGTGATCTTCGGGCAGCACGGGATCGTCGGCCGGCGAGGTGTCGAGAGGCATGTCCAATGTGCCCCCGAGCGCCTGTGGGGAAAGCGCGGAAGCGAACGCCGGCAGCTCGACCGGTTCCGGGGCGGGGCCCACCGCTGGACGCAATTGCGCGGCAAACGCATTCTCGGTCCACGTCACCTGCGGCCGCATCCGCAAGTGCTCGTCGATCGTCTTGAACGGGTTCACGATCACTTCTTCCTCGGCGAATGATTCGGCGAACGGGTCATTCGATTCGACGACCCGCATTTCAATTTGATTCGTCGAGTTCGAGACAGGCATGTACTCCGAGCCGTCGATGAGAGGTAGCTGCTCGGCAGCAATCCGCAACGACATCGGCTCGTCCGTCGACTCGATCAGTTCGGCGTCGTCTTCGTCGCTGAGCACACCAAATTCAATCACGGAATGCGCGTCCTCGGCAACTTGTGTCGGAGGCAGATCATCGTTCCACGGCGTGGGGAGTTGCTGAAGGTCGGCCCAAGCCTCTTCGATCCCGGTTGCATCGATCCGTGATTGGCCTCCGGCGTAGGCCAAGACCAGCGCGTGGTCGCAGACCTGATTGATGACGCGACCGATACCGTCGGTGGCTCGATAGATGGCGTCGAGGGCGTCGGTGGTGAAAATCTCGTCGGGGTTACCGCCGCTGGCGGTCAATTGAGCGCGAACATAGGCGATCGTTTCGCTGCGATCGAACGACTCGAGGTAGCAGCGGGTCGTGATCCGCTGTGCAAACGCCGCCAGCTTGCCGCTCGCGAGCCGCTCTTCGAGGCTCGGCGCGCCAGCCAGGGCCAGTCGCACGCGCGGCTGGTTTTGACGAACCAGGTTATTGATCATCCGCAACTCTTCGATCAGCCGCAGCGGCAGCGTGTGCGCCTCGTCGACCAACAGCACAAGCCCGTTGGGGCACTTGGGGCCGGGGGCCAAATGATCGAGCAGCGACAGACGGAGCTCCCCTTCTTCCATCCCGCGATACGGGAGCCCCAGCTCAAACAGAATGGCTTGCAGCAGCACGCGCCGCGTGGCGAGGTGCCCACTCGTGAGCAGCGCGACGTCGAACTGGTCGCGGAGTTGCTCGGCCAACACTTGCAGCAACAATGTTTTGCCCGTGCCCGACGGGCCCACCAGCAGACCAATGCCCTCGGCGCGCTCAAGGCACCGCATGAGCGCGAGTCGCGCGGTTTCAATCGTACGGCCGGGAAAATAGAGGGCCGGCGATACGGCGGGCGGGAAGGGGCGTTGTTGCAAATGAAAAAATGTCTCGTACATGAGCCAATCCTGGAAGGGAACAGACGTGACGGATCTTGCTGAGCGGCGTCTCGATGTCAGCCACGGTCGCGCCTGACACCGTGGGCTCACACAGTCATTCCTTCGGTCGAAACGGTTCGGTGTCTGTAGCTCTTTGCTGGGGTGAACGAGTGTGCGGGAGAATCAGCTTTGGCGGCGGACGCGGCCCACGATTGGAATCTGCGGCTCGCTGCTCACCAAAGCGGCCGGAGGAGAGCTGGTCGTGTTCGCTGAGGCGACCGAGGTGCTAGCGAGATGCCGCGGCCGCGTCAGCGCCACGATCAACGCCCCCACCGACACGCTGAGTGCCGCGGCGATGATGGCCGCGAAATGAGACCATGACAAAAATGGGACGACCGGCACGATCGCCGGATCAAAGCGCATCAGCGTGACCGCGCCTTTCGTGCTCGGGCCCGCCGAGCCGTCGAGCGCGAGCACTCCTTCCATCGCCAAATGATTTAAGATCGTCGCCGACGTGCTGGCATCGAACGGGAGCGGAGCCTCGAAGCCCAGCATCAGCGCGAAGACCTGGTCGTCCTGATACGCTCGATCGGCGGCAATCTGTAAATCGCGGCGGAGGGAAAAAGCCAACGCCTCATCGCGCATCGAGCCGGGCAATTGGGCAGCCAGGTTGGCGGTCGTTTCTCGGCGCAGGAGCTGACGAAGTACATCGTCGGCCTTGAGCGACACGAGCCCCGCGGCCCGAAACTCAACGCGCACAAACAGATCGTCCTCGGGAACGTTTGTCCGTACGGCGATCAACGCCGCGGAACCGAGCCCTCCCAGGGCAATCAACAGACCACAAATCGCCAATCGAACCGAAGACAAGGAGATTGCGCCTCAATCGAGCATGAACCGACGGTAAAATGACACGGATCGCTGTAATTGTCATCGGCAGCATCGACGGAGCGGCTCAAGTGTTGATTTAATGAAATGCACTGCTAGCATTCCGCTGGTGGCGTCATGCGACTTCGACGAGCGACCGTCTTCCAGAGATCAGGCATCCCATGTTTCAGATCAAAATATGCGGCGTGACCACCGTCGCCGATGCGCTCGATGCGGTCGCAGCGGGAGCCGATGCGATCGGGCTCAACTTCGCCGCGCGCAGCCCACGCTGCATCACGATCGAGCAGGCGCGGCTGATCGCGGCGTCGCTACCCGCTCAGGTTGTTAAGGTGGGCGTGTTCGTGGATACCATCAAGGCGACCGTGCTCGAGATCGCCGAGGCCGTCGGCTTGAATATGATTCAGCTGCATGGCGACGAAGGGCCCGAGCGGGTCAACGAGCTGGCCCCGCACAGCGTCGTGAGGGCATTGCGGTGCGGAACTGCGGGCATCGCCCCAATGGTTCAATTTCTGTCGGAGTGTCGCGCGGCGGGGCGGCTGCCCGACGCCGTGCTGCTCGACGCCGCGGTGGGACAACAGTTTGGTGGCACCGGAGCCATCGCGGATTGGCAGGTGGCGAGGGCATACGCTCAGTTACGGGACGTTCCACCGCTGATATTGGCCGGGGGGCTCACGAGCGAAAACGTCGCCGCGGCGATCGCGGCCGTGGGCCCCGCCGCGGTCGACACGGCCAGCGGAGTCGAGTCGAGCCCGGGCCGAAAAGACCCGGCCAAGTTGCGAGCCTTTGTGCAAGCCGCCCGGGAGGCGTTTACCCAGCTAGCGCTAGCACGCTGACCTTGTCAGAGTGGGTCGGCGGCGCTATCATCATGGCTTACGGACGATTCAAGCATCCGCAGGACAGGCTGTTCCTGCGCGACCCCCTCTCACTAGCGTTCTCAGGAGACTCTCGCGTGGCCCAAGTCGATACCCGATTGCCGTACAAAGTCGCCGATATTTCCCTCGCCGAGCAAGGCCGCAAACGGATCATGCTGGCCGAGAACGAGATGCCTGGCCTGATGTCTCTGCGCAAGAAATATGGTGCCTCGAAGCCACTCAAGGGGGCGCGGATTGCCGGCTGTTTGCACATGACCACCGAAACGGCGGTGCTCATCGAGACGCTCGTCGCCCTGGGTGCCGATGTGACCTGGAGCAGTTGCAATATCTTCTCGACGCAAGACGACGCCGCCGCCGCCATAGCCGCCACCGGTGTGCCGGTCTACGCCTGGAAAGGCGAGACGAATGAAGAGTTCGACTGGTGCATTGAGCAGACGTTGCACTTTGCTGACGGACAGCCGCTCAACCTGATTCTTGACGACGGTGGCGACCTGACCTACATGGTCCACTACAAGTACCCCGAGCTAATCGCCGGCATTCGCGGATTGTCGGAAGAGACCACCACGGGAGTGCATCGGCTGTATCAGATGCACGCCAAGGGGGAACTCAAAATGCCCGCCATCAACGTGAACGACTCGGTCACCAAGAGCAAGTTCGACAACCTGTACGGTTGCCGCGA
>CAZZBK010000184.1:0-10186 GCA_964652155.1 uncultured Planctomycetaceae bacterium
AAACCAATTGGAGACTCACATCCAAAAACACTTGAAAAACAAGACAGTCGCTACGACGTGTATGTTCGCGAGGCCGTGTTGCTGCCGCGCAGTTGCTCGACGGTCTGCTTCATCGCGGCGGCCATGATCCAGGTCGGCTCGCCGATGCAGTTATAGGGTACGCACCCCGTGCGTACCACTCATGACCCTACGGATGTTGCATTCAACTCTCGTCGTTATTAGCCCTTTGCGCCTCGTTCCATACCTCTCCCCACCATCGTTGTGGGTTTCGATGTTCTTTGATTGCTTGCCTGAGCAATGTTCGCAGCTCTCGTAGTTCGTTACGTCCGAAGCCGTGCCATAAAAGCGCATGGCGTTGTTCTACAGAAAGTGTGACTGGGAATGCGGATCGAATAATTTTTAGATGACGATGGTAGTTGATGGGGATTAGCCAACCGAAAAAAATAATTATCGCGTGTGCTACTAGTACGGTTGCCCATCCTTGTAAAAGCAGTAAACATGCGAATGAAGTGACATCGCAAAGATGCCAGAGGAGTTCAAGTGGACGGTATACGTTTGGGATTAGTGCATCCCAGATGAGTTTCAAATCTTCTTTGCTGTAGTTTAGTCCGTCTCGTTGCAGTAAGTAGATTCTGGCAATATTTCGAGTCGCATTTTGGACACCATCGAAATAGTGGTAAAGCCCCAAATAGGCCACTAATGGCGACCATGCCCAGATGATAATTTTAGATGGCCAAGCGTGTGTGTCCTTTGCGATTATGAAATAGACTGTCAGTATAATGAGGTTGATGATAAAGCCGAGATTCGTCGCAAGCATTACTTGGTCTCTGATTTATACACATGGAAGGACCAGCTAGATTGAAAGCTGACTACAGTATCCGTAAATTCGTGAATGGTACGCACGGAGTGCGTACCCTACGCCGTGTATGTTCGCGAACCCGTGTTGCTGCCGCGAAGTTGCTCGACGGTCTGCTTCATCGCGGCGGCCATGATCCAGGTCGGCTCGCCGATGCAGACAAAGTTCCAGCCGTCGCGCACGAGCCCCGCGGCATCGGAGCCGATCATCCAGCCGCTCTTACCGGCTCCGCGGGCCGCGGCCAGGATTTTCATGAGCGCCTCGCGCAGCACCGGCGAGGTCATCTCGCCGCAGACGCCCAACTCGGCCGACAGGTCATAGGGCCCCACGGCCAAGACGGTGGTCATTTCATGCGCGGCGATCTCGGCCAGATTGGCGAGGCCGACTTTCGTTTCGATCTGGGGCAGCACGAGGAAGTCGTCCTCGACTTCGCTGCGCCAGTCGTGGTAGCGAAAACCGCTGACCCAACGGTTACTCAAACCACCGGGGCGACGCTTGCCGCGCGGGGGCAGGTGAACCGCCTCGCGGACGACGTCCAGTTCGGCGGCCGACTCGACGCTGGCGAGCAAAAAGCCGCAGCAGCCCAGATCGATCGCCAGTCGCAGCGCGGCGTAATCGTTGCTCCGCGGCCGGATGAGCACCGGATAGTTGAGCCGTCGGCCCGTGGCGCACGCCTCGGCCACGACCTCGGGCGAGTGTGGGCCATGCTCCAGATCGACGATCACGTAGTCGACGCCGCTGCGGGCGCAGACCTCGATCAGGTCGGGCCACAGGTGATCGGTGGCCAGCACGCCCGTGGTGACCTCGCCGCGACGGACTTTTTCCAACAATAAGCGAGCCGGTTGCATGACACCCTACGAGCAAGAAGATAAATCGGTTAGGTCAACATCATCGTGGGAGAGGGGGGACAGCCCTCGCGTTACTTTGGCACGCGGGGCTGCGGATCGAACAGACCCTCGGTTCGCTCATAACGCAGCCGCTTGCTGGCATAGCGGAGCATGAAATCCCCTTGCGGGTCGAATGGATGGCCGCTGGAAAAAGCTCCGCTCTTGCCCGACAGCCCGTGGACGTAGGCGAGCCACAAGCGGTCGGGTGCGAGGCCGAACACGAGGGGCTGCTCGGGACGGAAGCCGTCGAAGAAAAAGTTCTTCGCCATCGGCGCCATGTGCAAGGTCATGGTGAGAAAGCAGACCAGCACCCAGCCGGCCCAAGCCTGTAGCAACGAGCCGCCGATCAGGTCGAGCTGCTTGGGAAATTTGAGCCGGAAGCCGGAGAGCTTGCTCATCGCCAGGGTCATGACAAACAGACTGACGGCGAACAGCAGCCAGACGGCGAGGAAGTCGGCCCAATGGTAGAGCCCATCCCAGCCAGCTTGCAGGGCGTTGGCCAGGATCTCAAAGTTGCTGGTGGCAATCAGGGCGGCGGTGGTGATGTTGACGAGCTGAATCACGCCTCCCCAGAGGCCTTGACTGAAATGGCGCACGGCCAGAGCCAGCGGGATGGTCAACAGCAGCAACGATAACACGAGACTCATGAGGTCTTATTCCTTCAGGGCGCGCATAATCTCTTCGAGCGACGTGACGCCGCGAACAACCAGGGCGATCGCTTCTTCTTGCAAGGTGGGCATGCCCGCTTTCTGAGCCGCCTGCCGAACGCTCTCGACCGACGGCTTGTTGGCAATCGCCTGTCGCACGTCGTTGTTGACGATCAACAGCTCGAAGATGCCGGTGCGGCCGAAATAGCCCACGCCGCCGCATTGCGAACAAGGCGGGGTGGGCTTTTCGCCTTGCACCGGGGCCTTGGGGGGCGGGACGCGGTAGAACGATTGCGCCTTCTCAGGCGGAACCCGCAATTTTTGCAGCAACTCAGCAGGGGGCGTGTAGGCTTGCTTGCAGCCCTCGCATAGCTTGCGCACCAGGCGACCGTTCACGCAGGCCGTCAAGGCCATCGCCAAGTTCTTCGTGGGCACCTTGAGCATCAGTGCGCGAATGATCGACTCGGCAACCTCTTTGGCCTGGATCGTGCCAATGACCAACCGCTTCTCATCGGTCACTTCTTTGCACAGCATGGTCAGCGTTTCACCGTTCACGAAATCGTGAATGGCGTACACGTCCGGGTATTGTCGGGCGAGACCGGGGAGGACGGTCATGGGCGACTGTCCGGCGTCGGCGTCGTAGGTTGTGACGGGAACGTTTTCAACGTGGATCTCGTGGGCCTTGGCGTGCTCGACCCCCACGGCGCTGCGCATGAATCGGTCGACGCCGGTGATCGTGGCGGTGAACAGTGACGAGAGGCCTTTGCCGCTGGGGGCCGAGACGAGCACGAGCCCCTCTTTTTCCATCAGGGCTTTTTTGAGGTCTTCTTGCTGTTTGGGGCGCAGGCCGATGTTGTCCAGCTTGGCCTGTTGCGCAAAGCCGTCGTCGACCTGCACGAGCACCCGTTCGCCGGTCGGCGTGCCTTGGCTGACGAGTTTGCAATGGTACTTCCCCTTCTCGTGCTTGATCTCGAAAAAGCCCTGCTGCCGCTGCACACGCTCCTTGGGGTTCAGGCCGGCGGCCGACTTGAGCACTTCGAGCATGGGGTCGCAACCCTCGCGGGTCTTGGCGGGGGCGTTGTTCAACACGCCGTCGATTTGGAACTGCACGGCGACGCTCGTTTGCGAGTAGTCGAGCACGGCGGCCGACGCGCGGCGGCTGCGAATGTCGATCAGCAGTTGCTGGGCGGCGTGAAAGCCCTTGACCGCCGTGAGGCGCACGCTGGTGGCCTTGTTTTCGCCATCGTTGGCGCCCCCCTTGGCCAAGATTTCGATCGGCAGTTGGCCCTTGCCGCTGGCCGCCTTGTCAGGCACTTTTACGCCCAATCGCTTGAGCAGCGGCGCGGCCCATTGCAGCGCATGGTCGCGCGTCAGCACTTTTTCGTCGTCGGTCACCGACTTGTTGCGTTTGAACGTGTAGGCCACGACCGGACCCAAGCCGCACGCCACGTAGAGCACAAACGCGAGCCAAAACCAGGGGATCACGCTCAGCAGCAGCCAGCCGATCAGGAACGTGCCGACGACGATGCCGTTCCACTTGGCCGCGCCGAGCTTGAGTTGCTGCACGTCGTAGTTGACCCAATCGGCCAGATAGACGAACGCCGCGAACACCAGCCACACGAAGCCGAGTTTGTAGAGGGCCAAATAGCCCCCCGGCCCGCGCGCAGGATCGAAGCTTACTTTGTCGAGCGGCCAGCTCGCCGCTTCCTGAGCCGCGAGCGCGTCGGGAAACAGCAGCCCCAGGACCACGGCGACGATGAACAAACGTTGCGGCATTACAGAATTCCCGGTTGTCGGACTTCGATCCCCTTGAGCGCCATTTTGAGGGCCTCGATGTTCGGGGCGACCTCGAAGGCGGTCTCGCGGTCGATCAGTTCTTTGTCGATCAGGCTCTTTAGGCTCATCGTGAAATCTTGCATGCCCTCTTTATCGCACATGCGAATCACGTCGCCGAGCTTTTCGTCTTTGCCTTCCAAGAGCATTTTGCGGACGGTGGCGTTGAAGGTCATGATCTCGACCGTCGGGACGCGGCCCACGCCTTCTTTGATCGAAGGGAGCAGCTTTTGCGCCACAATGGCCTTCATGTTCATGGCAATGGCGCTGCGCAGCGCGCCGTGCATGTTCTGCGGGAACAAGTCGAGGATGCGGCCGATCGTCGAGGGGGAGTTGCTCGCGTGGATCGTGCCGAACACCAGGTGACCCGTCTCGGCGGCGTGTATGGCGGTAAGAAACGTCTCCTCGTCACACATTTCGCCCACCAGCATCACGTCCGGGTCTTCACGCACCGCGTGCTTCATGCCGATGCCGAAGTCTTTGACGTCGAAGCCGACCTCGCGCTGGTTGATCAGGCACTTGTCCTCGGTGAAGACGAATTCGATCGGGTCTTCGAGCGTGAGAATGTGCTTGCGGTAGTTGTGGTTGATGTAGTTGAGCATCGAGGCGATCGTGGTGCTCTTGCCCGAGCCCGTCACGCCGGCCAGCAGCACCATGCCCTGGCTGAACTTGCAGAGTTCCTCCATGATGGGTGGCAGGTTCAGGCCCGCAAAGTCGGGGATCCACTGGTTCACGCGGCGGGCCACCAAGCCCAGGTGCCCGAGCTGCTGGAACAAATTGACGCGGAACCGCCACAGCGTCCCCTCGACATCGACTGTATGGGCGAAGTCGGCGCCGCCGGTCTCGTCGAAAATCTTGCGCTTGCTTTCGTTCATCAGTGGCAACAAGAGCCGGGCCATCTCTTCGTCCTCGATCGGCGGACGATTGATCGGTCGCAAGGTCCCTTTGACGCGGACGATTGGCGGTCGGCCGACCTTGAGGTGCAAGTCGCTCCCTTCGAGCTTGACGAGCGCGCGGAAGAGCTTGTCGACTTCCGTCTCTTCGTGCTTGACGATATAGCGTTCGATGTCGCTGGTCGTGGGGGTCGCCATGATCGATGGTCTCAATTCAGGGTCACTAGTGCCGCCGCCCAAGCCGGACACATGAAATCGTATTCAAACTGTAAGCGAACCGGTACTTTCAACTGCAAAATATCGCCACAAAAAACACAAGAAATCGCAAAAAATGCCAGAAATGTCACAACAGCTAGGGGGCGTGCATCGCGTTCGTATCGTTGTGCATTTCCGAGTTTTTTGCGGCCATGATTGCATCTTTTTTGGTTGTTGTTCCGTGCGATTGCGGTTGAAGTGATTATAAACCGCGGACGCTCACTCCGCGCGCGGCCATGAGCTGTTTCGTCTCGCGGATCGTGAACTCGCCAAAGTGGAAAATGCTCGCCGCCAGCGCCGCGTCAGCCTTGCCCAGCAGGATCGCGTCGGCCAGGTGCTCGGGCTTGCCCGCCCCGCCACTGGCCACGACCGGGATCGAGACCGCCGACGACACGGCCGCGGTGATTTCCAAATCGTACCCGTTCTTGGTGCCGTCGGCATCCATGCAGGTCAGGACAATTTCGCCCGCCCCCAGCCGCTCGACCTCGCGCGCCCACTCGACCGCTTCGAGTCCGGTCCCTACGCGGCCGCCACTGATGTGGACCTCCCAAAACTCGTGGCCATCCTTGGGTACCCGTTTGGGGTCGATATTCACCACCGTGGCGCAGCGTCCGAATTTGCGTGCGACCTGCGTGATGAGCGCGGGGGTGCGCACGGCCGCCGAGTTGATGCTGACCTTCTCGGCCCCGGCCGCAATGAGCGCCGCCGCGTCGTCGAGCGTGCGGATGCCGCCGCCCACCGTGAAGGGCATAAAGATCGTGTCCGAGACGCGCCGCACGACATCGAGCATGATCGACCGCGCCTCGTGCGTGGCCGTGATATCGAGAAAGACGAGTTCGTCGGCCCCCTCGGCCTCGTAACGCGCCGCCACCTCGACCGGGTCCCCCGCGTCTCGTAGCTGCAAAAATTTTGTCCCTTTGACGACCCGGCCGCGATCGACATCCAAGCAGGGGATCACACGATGAGCGAGCATGCACGTCCTGACAGAGAAACACGAGCGAGGGGAAACCCTCGGTTGAATAGGCATTGGGCCTTCGTTCACTGTATTTGTCGCCGCCAGCCGGGTCAATGCGCCGCCGTCTGCGGCAGGTCGTGGGGAGGGGAGTGGGAACCACGGATGAACACGAAGGGGAGGCGAGTGAAGCGTCCCTATTTAGCCCCTGGCGATAGGATCGTAGGGCCGTACGCCGGGGGTTTTGCACGATGATCGCACGCGTCTCAACGAGCGGGAGACGTGAGTCTCCCGATAAGCTGGAACCCTGCACGCGGTCGCCATTGTGACGATCGCCTTGCCAGCGAGTGAGCGAGGGCATGACGGTTGGGTGGGTACGTTCGCAAAGCTATCGGGAACCTGACGGTTCCCGCTCTTTGGCGGAGGAATCGACGACGATCGCGCACGCCCCTCTCCCGTCGGGAGCGGGGCGCACAAAAAACCTTCTCCCGTCGAGGGCTAAAAAAATTCTCGGTGGAATAATTCCTTCGCCGCGCGTTTAGGACGTTATGAAGTGCGCGGGCCGCCTCGAAATTGTGTCGGCGAGGCTCCCCAACGCGGCTTCACTCATCGCTCATCTCGTCTCGTCAGTGCCTGGTCTGCCTCACGGCCAGGTCTCGTCTCATCTTGTCGGAGGTCTCCTATCATGTCCGCAGACCCTGCGCCGCGCCACTACCCACGCCGCGATCCGTTCACTCGCCACGCGCTGCACCGCAGCCTGTTGGTCGAAAGTCTCGAAGACCGCCTGTTGCTCTACGGCGTGACCGATCAGCCACCGGTCCAACAGCCCGAGGCCGCGATGATCGGCACGGCGGTCGCGGGCCAAACGCTGGGTGGCCAGCAGCAACTTGTCCAGCAACCGAGCGGCGCTCGGAGCGGTCCGTCTCAGAGCGGCCCGTCTCAGAGCGGCGGCACGCCCACGGGCGGAGCCTGCACCCAGCCCACCGCGGGGTCGGCGCCGACCCAAGGGGAGCAGGCCAACGTCGGGCCGCAGGCCTTCGACGCCGTGTTCAATAAGCTCGGTGGTCTCGTTCCGAACAACAACCACGCCGCCGGCGCGAAGGTAACCTCCACCGGAGCAACGCGTTAATTCAGGCCATGCGTCGCATGGGAGACGGACGGGAAGCAGGGCTCGCTTAGCCTCCCTGCTTCCCGGTTTTTTTGCGCACAGGTCACCCGTTCAGGCTCGGTCCTGCGCGGCGGAACCGCTCGATTGGCGCAACTCGACCGCGGCGCGGTGCTTTACAACTGCGGCTGGGCAGAGTGTAATCCCCTCTCGCCTCTGTGCTCACTCCACGCCTCGCAGGACCCACGCCATGGCCGACGCGCCCCAGTACGATCCGTATGCCATGACCGCGGATTTGGTCCGCGACCCGCCGGTGAGTTTGTGGGCAGCGCTGAAAAAGATCGGGCCGGGCATTATTCTCGCCGGTAGTATTGTCGGGTCGGGCGAGCTGATCGTCACCACGTCGCTGGGTGCCGAGGTGGGTTACGGCTTCCTGTGGCTCATCTTGTTCAGTTGCTTTATCAAGGTGTTCGTGCAAATCGAGCTGGGGCGCAACGCGATCTCGTCGGGGCTCCCCACGCTGACCGCGCTCAACGAGTTGCCGGGCCCCAAGCTCGGCGCGCATTGGCTGGTGTGGTGGTGGTTCTTCATGCTGCTGTGCAGCGTCTCGCAGTTAGGCGGCATGACCGGCGCGGTCGGCCAGTCGCTCAACATCGGCTTCCCCGCCGTGTCCGAGTCGATCCGTGGGCAGCTCGAGTCGGTCGCGCCGCAATGGGCGCTCTCGGTCAGCGAGCGGCCCGAGTTGCCCTGGGCGTTTCTGACCTGCCTGATCGCGATCCTGTTGCTGCGCAGCGGCGGCTATCGACGAGTCGAAACGCTGACCACGCTGCTCGTGGCCGGCGTGACGTTCATCACGCTGGTCTGTGTGCTGGCCCTGCCGGCTACGGGCTTCGCCCCGAATGTCGACGACATGCTCAAAGGCCTGCTGCCAATCATTCCCGTCGTCGGGGTCGCCAAGGCGCTGGGGGCGTTTGGCATTACGGGCGTGGGGGCCAGCGAACTCTATTCCTATCCGTACTGGTGCATTGAAAAAGGCTACGCGCGCTACGCCGGGCCGCGTGACAACACCGACGACTGGGTCCGCCGCGCCAAAGGCTGGATGCGCGTGCTGTACCTCGACGCCTGGGTGAGCATGGCGGTTTTTACCGTCGCCACGATCGCGTTCTACATCATGGGCGCGTCGGTCCTGCATCCCCAGGGGCTCGACCCCAAAGGGTCGCAGATGATTCGCGTGTTGTCCGAGATGTACATCGGCCCATTCGGCAAGTGGACGCAGGTCGTGTTTATCATCGGGGCGGGCCTGACGTTGTTCAAAACGCTGTACGTGTCAGCCGCCTCGCACAGCCGACTGGTGACCGACTTCTTTCGCCTCAACGGATTTGTCCAGGTGCCCGACGTCACTGCGCGTAACCGTTGGGTCAGTCGCTTGCAGGTTTTTTTTCCCATCTTTGCGTTGGTGCTGTTTTTGTGCTTTAAGGACCCGCGAACGATGGTGATCTTTGGCGGCATGGCCCAAGCGGCCACATTGCCCGTCATCTCGGGAGCGACGCTGTACTTGCGTTATCGGCGGACCGATCCGCGACTCGCGCCGTCATGGTTCAGCGATTTGATGCTGTGGGTCGCGTTCGTTTCGATTACCTCCGTCTCGGGCTACGGCGTGTTCACCGGCCTGCGCGATCTTGCCAAGGCGCTGACCACCTAGGGGCGCGGGAGTACGTTGTGTGGGCGTCTCGAAAGTCGGCCGGAAAAACCCCTTCTCCCTACGAGAGAAGGTGGCCGCAGGCCGGATGAGGGTGATGGAGGCATCTTGCACGCAGCGCCCCCTCACCCGGCTCGCTGCGCTCGCCACCCTCTCCCGAGAGGAGAGGGGGTGCGGAGCGACGCTGCGGATGGTTGAGCACGCTACTCGAATCGCAGCAGGGCGTATTTTTTCTTGCCGCTGCGCAGCACCAACACCGTCTCACTGGCGAGATCGGCGAGTGTGAGCCGCTGCTCGAGTCCGGTCGCGCGGCGATTATTGACATACGCGCCGCCTTGCTCGATGGTGCGCCGCGCCTCGCCGTTGCTCTTGGCGAGTCCCGCTTGCACAATTGCATCGATGATCGGCAGCCCCTCGGCCAAGACAGCCCGCGGCAACTGACGGCTCGGCACGTCGGCAAATATCTCCCCAAGCTCAGCGTCGCTTAGCGAGTCGATCTCGGCACCGAATAATATGTCGGTCGCCCGCTTGGCCTTCGAGAGCCCTTCAGATCCATGCACCAACAGCGTCAGCTCCTCGGCCAGTTGCCGCTGACTGGTACGCTTCTCGGGCGATTGCTGCCGCTCGGCGTCGAGTGCTTCGATCGCCTCGCGCGGCTGATCGCTAAAGTACCGCAGGCACTTGCCCGCGTCGGCGTCGTCGACGTTGATCCAGTACTGATAGAACTGATACGGCGAGGTGCGATGGGGCGAGAGCCAGAGGGCGCCCGACTCGGTTTTGCCCATCTTCGTGCCGTCGCTCTTGGTGAGCAGCGGGCAGGTCATGCCGTAGAGTTGCACGCTGTGCATGCGACGGCCCAGGTCGATGCCGGCCGTAATGTTCCCCCATTGATCGCTGCCGCCGACCTGCAACTCGCAGCCGTGGGCTCGATGCAGATGGACGAAGTCATACGCCTGCAAGAGCATGTAGCTGAACTCGGTGTAGCTCAGGCCGCTGTCGCTCCGCTCGAGACGCGCTCGGACCGAATCTTTGGCCAGCATCACGTTGACCGGAAAATGC
>CAZZBK010000185.1:0-10125 GCA_964652155.1 uncultured Planctomycetaceae bacterium
GCGCCCGCCGCTTCGCCGGCCGACGCGTCGTAGTCGTAGATCGTGCCCTTGTCCGTCGTGACGGCATCGCCGAGAAGATCGAAAGCGTCAGGCATCAGTTGCCCCCTTGATAGGCGGCCTTGTTGCGATCAATGCCCTTTTGAATGAGCCGCTGTGACGGCGAGCGGCTGACGCCCGCCAGCGCGTCCCACGTCCGGGTGATTCGCTGACCGTTGCGCGTGACCGGCGCATCGCCCGCCCACAGCTCAAGCCCGGTATTCCCCGGCATCGTGACCCAATAGCCGTTGCGCTGAACCGCGCTGAGATACTGCGCGCGGGTGTCGGCTTCGATCGCGCCAGGGTCAGCGTCCGGTAGATCGATCCCGTCGTCCTTCAACTCGGCCATGGCCACACGGGCGCCGTCTTCAATCTTGTCCGCGTCGACGGTTTTCGGCGTTACGAACGGGATGCCGTTGATCCGCGCAAAATTGTATTTGTCCCGCACCAAGGCCTTGAGCGCCTGCTCGGTGGCGTCTGCCTTGCTGATCCCGTTGCGCTGCATGAGGCCGAGCGCCAGCGTCTCGGCCGCCTTGTCGATCGAGATAGACACCGACCCGCCGCCGCCGCGGCGCGACATGGCCGCCATGAGGTCGCGCACGTCGCTGTCTTCGGCGATCGCCTGCGAAATGCTCTCGTCGCCCGAATCCTTCACACCCAGCGCCTTGCGCAGCGCGCCGATACCTGACCCCGCCTTGCCGTCGGTGCCCGCAAGGCGCGACGTTTCGAGCAGGACCGCCGCCATGTTCTTATTGTCGAGAGTGCCCGCCCACACCGAGTTCGCGTCGAGGTTCGGCGCAAGCTGCGCATAGACCGTCTTCCAATTCGCGCCGAACATCGTCTGGTATTCGGTCAGCTTTCGCGCGGCCTGGTCGGCGGGCGCGCCGCGAATCTCGCCCGCGACCGCGAGCGCGAACTGCGCCGGCAGCGGCTTGCGCTTGTCCGCCGGCACGCCCATCGCCTCTTGAGCGGCGAGCGAGCGCTTGATTGCAACGCGCAGATGGCCTGGGTCTGTCGGATTGGCCGAAACGTGTTGCCATGCCTGCGCGACGTTCGGGTATGCCTCGCGCGCGGCCGCACCCGGATCCGCCAGCCGCGCCTTCAGCGCGTTGTCGCGCATGGTCACTGCGGCTTGGTAAAGCCTTTGCTGATCGGCGAAGCCTTCCGACCCCGCCACAGGGCGCAGCTTTTCGACGGTCGCTTGCATCTCGGACGGCGTTTGCGTCCGCATGTCACCAACCGCCTGAAAAAGCTTTGACGCATACGCGTGCCCCTGCTGGATCGCTTCGAATTGCTTCGGTGTCAGCAAGCCCTTCAACTGTTCCGGCGTGTACGGCATCGGCACGGGTTTGCCCGTGGCGCTGATCGACGCTTCGTTGTCCCTGGCCCAGGTCTGAATGTCGAACAGCGCTTCGGCGCGCGCTTGCGCCTGATTCGCCTTCGCCTCGGCCTCGCGCCGCTTCAGCTCGGACTGCGCGGCATTGACCGCCGAAATCTTCGCGTCGTTGTCGAGATACTCGTCCCACTTGCCGCTGTTGAGTTGCTTCAGCACGCCAGCCGGGTCCGTCTCGATCTGCCCATAGACCGCCGAGCGCGACAGCGCGCTACGCGCCGCCGAGCGCATCTTGTCTGCGTTCGGCAGCGGCAGACCCGCCGAATCAATCATTGCGTCAACGTCGGCGAGCGCGTCTTGGAATTTGCCCGGGCTGGTCTGAACAAGGTTCGCGAACTTGTTGACGGTTTCGACCGCCTTTATCTCGGAGCGCTGAACCATCACGCCCGCGGCCCAGTTGTCGCTCTCTTCGGCTTCCTGTGCGCGAACCTGTGCCAGGCGTTCGTTCAGGTATGCCGCCACGCGCGGGTTGTCGTGACCTTTGAGAAGTTCGGCCGCGCCTTCGTCGAAGTCGGCGAGCGCGGTTTCGGTGTACGTCTCGGGTGTTTTCGTTTGCGTCCTGAGTTCGTTCTGGCGCTTCGACCGGTTCGCGCGGAAGTCAGCCAGCGCGGCCGCGCCGTCGATCGCAGCGTCCCGCTCGGCGATCTGCGTCAGCACGCTTTCGGCGCGGTTCGCCTCTTGGCCCAACTGCGCAAACGCCTGGTTCGGACGCTGCAGCGCAAGATCCGGCACACCGGTTGCCGCGACCTCTTGGCTGATGAACGGGATACGTGCCATCAGACCCCCGTCGCAGCGCGGCGCTCTAGCGCCCGCCGTTCCGCCGCCGTCGTCAGAAGCTTCGACCCGGCCGACGTGATGCCGCTGTAAAGACCCTGCTCGCCTTCGTACTCGGACGACCGCGCGCGGCTCTCGTAGCCGGCCGCCTGCACGGCACCCCGCCGGCGGATCGCCAGCGCATTAGCAATCATCGCGACCTCGTTCTGGCGCACGACGTCCATCTGCGAGCCATCGCCCCCGCCTTCGGCCAGCACGTTTGCCGTCTGTTGTGCGATCACCTGGCGGCCTTCGCGCCGTGCCAGGGTTTCTTCCTCGGCCGCGCCTTGGACGGCGTAGCGGCCTTGCGTGCGCAGAATGTCGGCGTTGGCTTGGCCCGTCTGGTAATCGACAACGCCCTGCCCGATCGGCGCAGCCACCTGCACCGCCTGCATGATCTGAAGAAGGGTTTCAGTGCCCGCCATGAGCGACACACTGATACAGAACGTAGACTCGCGCCCCGAACGAAACCGGCTCATTCGGCAACAACGGCTTGAAGCCGAGCATCTTCATCAGCCGATGCCCCGGCTTGAAATCCTTCAGCACGGCCGCGCGCACGACCGGCCACCGGTTGCGGTTCTCAAAGATCGCCTTGCGCATCACGCGCACCAGCCCCGTCATGTGCGGCCCGCAATCGGCCCCGAGATACGTCCACGCGAACCCCTGCTCGGCTTCCAGCGGGTAAAGCCCGCCCACGGCGATCGTGTGACCGGCGCCGTCTTCGTAAGCCCACGTCGCGCCGTGCTTGGCGAACAGAGCCGCCGCGTCCTTGCGCGGGCCGTCGTGCGCCTGTTCCGGCTGAAGCCGAACGTCGCACCAGCGCTCATAGCTGAACGGGACTTCCCTCACGACGACACCTCAACCTGCGGGAAGATCGCCGTCACGCCGAGCGGCACGGGTAGGTCGTTCTCAAGACAGAGGCGCGATTCGAAGCCCCATTCATCCGGCCACGTGACCATCTTGTCCCCGTTGAACAGGGTCAGGGCCGTGTCGATCAGGCTTTCGGTCGTGCCGAATTCTTCGGGCAGCATGTCGGTGAAGTTGCGGCCGACCTTCAGATAGGTCGCATCGATCAGGCGCAGCGCGACCTCGCCCACGGTCTTCTTCTTGCCTTGGGCCGTGCCCGATTGCGTCAGGGTTTCGAGCCGCATGGTCTGAATGCGGGCCTTCATCGGCAGACCGATCTGCACGACCGACGCCGCGGCGCCGAGCGTGATCTTGCCCGATGTGTCGACCACTTGCTGCGCCTGCACCTTCCCGTCCGCCAAGATCGAAACCGTCTCGCCGCGCAGGTGCCACAGCCCGGAAATCACCGTGGCCGGCGAACTGTCGTAGGTCAGGCCGCTGTCGGTCATGACCGCATCTTCCAGCGCAGGCGACAGGCCCTCGCTCGACGGCACCCAGCGCGGGCGCAAGTATTCGATGAAGCGCTTCGTGCCGCCGTCGATGTAGCGGCGCACGATCATCCAGAGTTCGTTCTGCAGCCCGTCAGGGGCCGGTATCGAAACCACGCTCTCGACCACGGGCGCGGCCGTGTCGCCGCTGTCGGAGTAGCCGCCCAGCACGTGACGCGCCCAGGCGTAGACCTGTTGCTCGGATTGGAACGTGAACGCGATCAAGCCGCCGTCAGAGCGCACGCAATACAGCAGCGCGTCAGGCTCCTGCACCCAGGCCATATGTGTAATTGGATAGGTCGCGGTCAGATGTTCGCCGCGCACGCTTAGGTCCGTGCCGACGAGTTCGCGCGACTGCGGGTCGTAACCCAGGTCGCGCAGCTTCTTGCCCCGCCGCTGAACGAAGAACCCGGTCTTGTCCACGCGCACCGGCTTGACGTTCCGGCTCCCGTGGCCCGACCGCGCACGCGTGCGGAAGTTGTTGGGGCCGAGCGCATCCGTCGTCTGTTGCTGCTCGAGGATCCACTCGGCCGTCGCCGAGCCGAACACGAGCCCGTCCTGCATCGACAGCGCCCACTCGATCTTGTTGACCTGGCCGTCCGCCAATGTGGAACGAAACGAGTTCGTTGCCTCGATCTGATTCGCGTTGCGCGTCGAGAAGCTGTCGTAGGACGCGCTCTCGCTCAGCCAAAAGCTATCAGGCTCGGATGCCGTCTGCGCCAACACCAAGCGGTTCTCATGGAACGCCACGACGCCCGGATACCCGCGCGCCGTCGAGAACGCACCCAGCGCCCACTTCCACGTCGCGAACCGGCGAGCCGTCCCGCCGGCGGTGTAGACCCCCGCGAACGTGGATCCGACCAGATCGAACGTGTTCGTCGCGACCGCCGTGATCTTCCAATCCCCGTTCGCCGCCGTCACGCCGCCGACGCCTGCGATCGTCACGTAGTCGTCGTCAGCCAGGCCGTGCGCGGCGCTCGTGATGCGGATCAACCCGCCCGAGTTCGTGGCGTTCGTGATCGTCAGAGAGGCAGAGTTCAGGCCGTTGCAAAGATACGTGACGATCGTCCCCGTCATGTTCTTGCTGTCGGTGAACGTGTCGAGTTGCACGATCGCCCAGCGCGAATGCAGGTAGCGCCAGCGCCGGTAGCTCGCCGTGACCACGTTCGGGTTGTCGTAAGCCTCGCCAACCGTGTGCGTCGGGGGGATGTTGCCGCAGTCCGTACCGTTCGCGGCGCGCATTTCGTAGACGTTGCCGTCGTGCGACATCTGCGTACCGGTGACGTTCGTCGCCGGGGTGGCGGCGGCCCACGGGCTGACCGCCAACTGGTCGAGATAAATCTCTTCCATGAAGAACAACATGCCGGCGTGACCGCTTTCGAAGATCGCGGAATTCGCCTGCACCGACACCGCCGCCCCCGGCGCGTACCCTGCCGCCGCCGTGCACAGCACGCGGATCGAATCAGTCCCGTTCGGCGGTGCAAATGGTCCTTGCGTGAACGCCGCCGTCGATAGCGTCCACGACGTGTGCCCCGTGCGGCTCAGCTTGCGCGGCGCATAGGAGGGGTGCACCAGATACATCACGTCGCCCTGCTGGGCGAACTGAAGCCGCAAGCGCCCGTCCGTCTCGAATAGGTCAGCCTGCAGGTACGGGGTCGCGAGCTCGTAAATCTCAGCCACCGTCCCGGCCGACGAATAGACGCCATAGCCGGTCGAGTTGATGCCGCTCAGTTCAAACGTGTTCGCGCCCGCGTTCACGTTCGCGACGGTGAACTCCCGGTTGTTGACCTCGATCATGCCGAGCACACCGGTCACAAGCACCTTGTCGCCGTTCGCGTAGGTGTCGGAGCCGGCATAGGTCAGGACCGCCGGGTTGGCGTTCGTGATGCCAGTGATGTTCTGCGCCGCCAGCGTGACCGGCGCGTGGTCTTTCATGACCCGCATGTACTGATCGCCGAATTCCAGCGCGTAAGCCTGCGTCACGTTGAATTCGAACGGGATCAGCGCCGTGCGGTTCGCCGACGCCTTGACCTCTTTGACGAAGCCGGTCCCCGATCGCTGAATGACCGGGCCTTGTACGGTCGGGATGAAGTTCTGAAGAAGCTTGCAGCCGGATCCGTAGAACGGCTTGTCGACGCGGCCGTCGAGCAGGGGCGACAACTCCCCCGAGTTCAGCGCCCCAAGCAGCAGCTGCGCCATGTCAGAGCCTCGAATTCAGGAAGTCGCCGTCCGGTTCACGCCGGCTCACCGCGCCCATCGCCTCGACGCGGCGCGCGCGCGGGAGACAAATCTTCTCGTATTCCTCGAGCAGTTCCCGCCGGCGGGACGCGGACTTCGTGACCGGCATGACCAGCTCGGCCGCCCACCGGCACGCCAGCGCGTCGACGAAGGCAGGCGTGAAGTTGCCCGTCTCGGTGATTCGCGCGATGTAGCGGATGTTGAATTCTTCGGTCGCGCCGAAGTCGTTCAGGATGAACCCGCCCTCGATCTCATAGTCGCCGTCGTATTCCTCGATCGACATCAACCGCAGGAAGTCGTTCGGCACGGCGTGGCGCGTGGCGTAACCCCACGTCGGCGCCGTCGCGTCCGCGGCGAGCGAGGCCCGCTTACGGGCGAAGCGCCAGGGGTGGCTTTCCAGCACGAGGTCGCGCACCGTCTCATAGGTACGACGCGCGGCTTGACCGGCTACGCCCGTATCCGTTTCGAAGGAGCTGATGTACCCGCTGCCCTGCCCGATCTTGGTCAGAGCGAGGTTTGCGATCTCCGTGACAGACGGCATGGCCGCACCTCGCTACTGGCTGAAGTTCTCCGACTGCATCACGGTCAGCTTCAGACGATCGAGCGCGAGGATCACGTGCTCCTTACGAAGGCCCGTCTTGATGTTGACCTCGATGTCTTTGGTCGGAGCCGAGCCGCCTGTCGCTTCCGTGACCTGTTCCAGCCGGTCCTGCCGATCCGTTCCGAGTTGCACCGTCGCCATGTCGTTACCTCGTCGTTCAAGAAAGATGCGGCGGAGACTGGTTTAGAGCCCCCGCCGCGCCACCACTCCCATGGTGTCAGCCCTTACGAGCCGACCTTTGCGTAAGCGATATGGCCCGTCAGGCGAGCCGCCGCCGGGATCGTGCCGCCCGTGACGAGGGCCACGATCGAGAAGGCCGAACTTGACTTGATCGTGAAGATGCCGCCCGTGTTGGCCGCAACGTCCGAGCCCATCGCCGCAATGATCGCCGCCGAGATGTCGATGTTCTCGTCGAACGCGATCGGCGCGGCCGACACCGCCACCGCATCCTCGCCGGTATAGGCGCTGAAGCCGATGTCCATCACGCGTGACGCACCGAACGCCGAACATTGGATTTGGCTCAGCTTCGGGTAGAACACGTAGCGGCCGGGCTGGAAGTACATCAGGCCGACCGACGAACCGTCGTCGCCGGCCGCCGCGCCTTGCGTAAAGTTGAACTCCTGCACGTGCAGCTTCTGCGCCGTGACGTCCGGGTCCATAACGCCGTACGTGCGCGGGTCGCTCGCCTTGAGGTATTCGGTAGAATATTCGACTGTGACCGCCATTGGCGTATCTCCTGAAAGGTTGAGGCAAAGGCGAGGCGCCGGTTAGGGCGCCTCAGCCGTTACTCAGCGCACTTGATCTCAACAACCAGCTTGTTGTCCGTGCGGGCCGCGCCGAACGTCGACATCGCGTAGACTTCCCACGGCTCGCCGCGCTTGGTCGTCAGCTTGTTGACCGACGTCTTAAGCATCTCGGCGGTGCGGAACTCGATCGCGTCCTTCGTGAAGACCGGGACGCGGCGATAGCCGGAACCGTCCGTCGAAAGGCGCTGGAAGTGCACGAAATTGAAGCCAAGGAAGGCCTTCAGCTTCTTGCCGTCCATCACCGGGCGGCCGTAGTCGCCGGAGATGTACTGCGCCTCGTTCAGAAGGTCTTCGTCCTGGTCGTCCGTGATCGCGACGAACAGTTCCGTCGAATCAAGGTCGACCTCGTTGGCGATGTAGAGCTTGCGCGCCGCCTTCAGCTTGGCGACGGTCAGGCCCGTATTCGCGCCGGCGTCGTAGTTCACAGCGACTTGCTGCGCCGCAGGGAACGCCGTGGTCGAACCGCCGTTCTGCCCGGACTTGGTAGCCCGCCAGAAAGCCGAGTTGATCTCGTTGTCCCAGGCGCGTGCGATCGCCTTGCGTGACGCTTCGACCCACTTGCTCGACGGGTCGGACAGCATCTTCAAGGCTTCGAAGTGGTCGACCGTCTGCGAGTAGTCGTAAGGCGTCGGCGTGACCCACAGACGCTCGGTCGTCGGGTTCTGGTACGTCTTGTCCTGCAGCGTACCGGTGACGGGCTGGGCTTCGGCGGCTTCGATACGGTCGACGATGACCGCGTTCTCAAAGCCACGGACGTCCGGTCCCATGGTGACGTGAGGCAGAAGCTTGCCACCGTTGTCCTGAAGCGCAAGCTTCAGAGACGTGGCGTAGTTCTGCGCGTAAAAGGTAGGGCTTGCATTTTGGGTCATGGACCCGCGCTCCGATCTGATGAACGCAGGCGATTCCCGGCCGCCTGCCTAAACCGTCGAAGGCTGCTTGGCCGCTATGACCTCGGGTCCGTTTGAAGGGCTTGTCCGGGGCAGGCGCGGGTCAGTTCTTCACTGACACGTGTCCCGCCCCGGTGACTCGCGGTACACCGTCAGGCGTGCGCGATGTTTTCGAGCTGTATCTTGCGAGCCAACATCCGCTGGTGGTCGGGGTGGTTCTTGTCGACCAGCGCCTTGCGCATGTTGCCGTCGCCAAACATGGCATTGAGTTCGGCACGGGCGCCTTCCGGCGTCACACCCTTGCTCTGGCCGTCCTGCCCGACGTGCCCCATCTCGACCGTGTGCCGACCGAGCACGAGGCCAAGCTGATGAATGGCCCGCGTGCCGCCAGGGATGCGCTCGACCGCATCCATCATTTCTTTCGACCAGCCGATCTCGCCCGCGACCTTGACCCAGCCCCGGTTCGCCAGGTCGTAGTTCGCGTCGTACTTGTCGCCCCACTCGCTCTTAAGCTTCGTCACGCCCTCGTCGATTCGGGCCTGCGCCGCGGCGGTCTGTTGCTGCGTCAGCGCGGCCGACTGCTGCGACACGAGGTTGACCAGCGCCGCCGCCTGCTTGTTCGGGATCCCGAGCTTGTGCATCTCGGCCGTCCAAAGCTTCTTGGCGTCTTCGGTCATCGCCTTGCCCGGTTCGCCGAAGTCGTACTTGTCGGGCGTCTCGGGAACGCCGATCGCGGCGTTGAACTTCTTCCAGCCCTCGACGTCGCCTTCCTTCGGGACTTCAAAGCCCCGCGGCTGCGACAGCGCGCGCTGTGCCTCGACGTAGCCCTTCGCCAGGCTGGGAAGGTCCGCCACCGTCTTGCCGGTGATGAACGAGGCCGTGTCGGCGTCAACGCCGGGGAGCCAGTTCGGGATTCCAACCTGGGCCACCGTCTGTTCTGTCGTCGGCGCCGTCGTGGTCGTTGCTTGGGTCGTGGTGGTTTCAGTCGTCATGGTCTCTCAAAAGCTCCCTCTGTTGTAAGGCGTAGCTCTCGGGCAGGCCGAGCATCGCCAGGATGTGAATGACGAGCTGGCGCTTGACGGCTAACTCAAGCGTCCGCTCGGGCTTCCCGACCACGTATTGCGGGCCGAAGAATTCGCTAAGGCGCAGCAGGTCGCGCAGGATCACGATGCCGTCCGCGTGCAACAGACCGTCATCGGTCAGCAGCGCACGCTTCCAGGCGCGTGACGTGACGCGCGCATCGTTCTTGCGATTCGGCCCCAGCGCCTCGGTCAGGTCGGGCGAAAGGCCGGGCGGTAGGTGACGGCTCACAGCGGCCGGAACGTGTTAGGCCCCTCACCCTCGGTCGCGTCCATGCGGCTGAACGGCTGCATGTCGTGACTTGGAAATACCTTCAGGTGGACCTTGCCCGTCTCGGCTTCGATGTGCGTAACCATCGCAACGAATACGGGGTCACGATAGCCGCGCAGCGAGCGCAGGACGTTCGCCTGGGTCATCGACGGGGTGTAGAGCACGCTCTGGCCGAGCTTCACGGTTGGCTTCGGTGGCGGTGCGGACTTGGCTGGCTTGGATTTCTTCTCAGGCTGCGCCTGCGATTCGATAGGGCCGGGATCGACCGACATGAAATGACCTCGCGGGAGTGTGGCAGCGTAGCCCTAACGCCACACTGACTCGCGCCGTTCACGTCAGTGCGAGTAGGATCGCAATCACATCGTCCTCGTCGTGACGCACACCCGTCCGCTTCGCCTTCTTCTTCTTCCGCAGCGCTTCAAGCTCAAGCTGCTTGCGCGTCTTGCGCCGGCCATACCATGCCGTCGCCGTCAGTTGCTCGAGCCCGCCGCGCGGCTCGACAGGCGCCTGCGTCTGTCGCGGCCCGAAGTAGCCGTCAGGGAAGTACCCGTCAGCGAAATACCGGTTCGGCTTGTAATCGGCCATGGCCTCAGTCCGTCAGGTCGTA
>CAZZBK010000186.1:0-9313 GCA_964652155.1 uncultured Planctomycetaceae bacterium
GGCCTGGGCAACTGCCGCGCCCGGGTCGAGGTACCGTCCGCCGTCGGAGAAGCTGTCGGGCGTGACGTTCACGATGCCCATCAGCAAAGGCCGGACGCCACACATGAGCGTGCGCGTGCGCAGCCGCCACTGGCCTGCTCGCATGGGCCAATACCAATCGGGAACGTGAACCGTTTGCGACATCAACTCTCGTCCTTGCCGGGCGTTGGGTTTCATCCTAGAGGTTGCGCCCGGCCGCAGGCAATCATTCTCCGGCGCAAAATCTTCAGGGCACTTGCAATTCGCGCCGTGACAAGCGATACCGTAGGCAATCGATCGATGCCGCCTTGCGCGTTCCCCTTGCTCGGAGAATCTGCCGATGAATCGCTGTCTGGAATGGATCGCTAGCCTTTTGCTGGTCATGAGTGCCGCGCTCCACGCGGCCGAGCCCAAATTGGAGTCGGTTACGAAAATCTGGGACGCCGGAGCCCATAACGCCTTCACCGACTTGATCCGTTTCAAGAACCAATGGTTCTGCTCGTTTCGCGAGGCCGAGGGGCATGTCGGCGGCGACGGCAAGTTGCGCGTGCTCACATCGACCGACGGCGTCGAATGGACGAGCGCGGCCTTGTTGGCCGAAGAGGGCATCGACCTGCGCGACCCTAAGCTATCGATCACGGCCGATGGCCGGCTGATGATCGTCGCCGGCGGGAGTGTGTACGGCGGCACGAAAATCCTCAAGGGGCGACAGCCGCGCGTGGCTTTCTCGGCCGATGGGCGTAAGTGGACCGCCACACAACGCGTGCTTGCCGAGGGGGACTGGCTGTGGCGCGTCACGTGGCACGACGGCGTCGCCTACGGTATCGCCTATGACGCTTCGCAGCGAGCCTCTGCCGCAGCCCAAGAAGCCGCCAAGAGCACCAAGCCCGTCGCGCCTGGGCCTGCCGACTGGAAACTCAAGCTGTTCCGCAGCGCCGACGGCGTCCAGTACGAATTGATCACGCACCTCGACGTGCCGGGCCATCCCAACGAGTCGACGCTCCGTTTCACCGCCGATGGCGAGATGATCGCTCTGTCGAGACGCGAGGCGGGGAGCACCTTTGGCTGGATCGGGTCGAGCAAGCCCCCCTACAAAACCTGGTCGTGGCACGAGACCCAGTATCGCTTCGGTGGCCCGAACTTCATCGTGCTCGACAACGGATCGATGTGGGCCGCCGGACGCCGATACCCCGGCGGAGCCAAGACCGTGCTCGCACAAATGACCCGCACGTCCTATGAGCCGCTGCTGACGCTCCCCAGCGGCGGCGACACGAGCTACCCGGGCTTGGTGTTCCACGAGGGGTTGCTGTGGATGAGCTACTATTCGAGCCACGAAGGGAAGAGCAGCATTTATTTGGCGAAGATCGCGCTTCCTTAACTCCTGTCCCATGATTATTGCGAAAGAGTCTCGATGAGTCGAAGTCCCGATCATCCCCTGGTGCAACATGGCCGCCGCGAGGCGCTGTTCGTGCTGCTCGTGTGGTTCGCCACGATGGTGTACACCGTGAGCTATTGTTGGCGTCACGGCAATGGTCGCACGCTGGAGAACCTGACGTTCGTGCTTGGGTTTCCGGACTGGATTTTTTGGGGCGTCGTGCTGCCGTGGTTCGTGTGCCTCGCCATCTCGACCTGGTTTGCGTTCTGGGGTTTGAGCGACGACCCGTTGGGCGATGAGGCGGCCGAAGAACCCTTGCACGAGGACGCTCAGCATGGGTAATTACGACTTCGGAGCGATCATCGCCTTGCTGCTGGTCATCGGCTTTAGCGTCAAGCTGGGCACAGTCGCCCAGCGCGTGGTCGAGCAGGGCTCGTTCCTTAAGGGCTTTTTTCTCGGCAATCGCGGGCTGGGTGTGTGGGCGATGGCCCTCACGGCCACGGTGCAAAGCGGCGGCACGTTCATGGGCTTCCCCTCGCTCGTGTACTCGCACGGCTGGACGGTCGCACTGTGGATTGGCAGCTACATGATCGTGCCCCTGACCGGCTTTGGTGTCGTCGCCAAACGACTAGCCCAGGTCTCGCGCCGGACCGGCGCGATCACCGTGCCCGACCTGTTCCGCAGCCGGTTCGACAACGCCAAGATCGGCCTGATCGCGTCGCTGCTGATCCTGTTGTTCTTGACGTTCATGATGATCGCCCAATTCAAGGCCGGCGCGTTGGTCATGAAGCTCTCATGGCCCGGCAACGCCGATCTGGCGTTGGTCGAAGACACCGCCAGCGGGCTCGATTATGCGTATTACATCGGGCTGGGCGTGTTCGCGCTCACGGTCGTCAGCTACACGCTGATCGGCGGCTTCTTGGCGAGCGTGTGGACCGACCTGTTCCAAAGTGTGCTGATGATCATCGGCGTCGCCATGCTCTTTAGCCTCGTGTACCTGAGCGGCGCGGCACCGTCGCTCGAACAGGCCACGATCAACGCCGTGCAGCAGACCGGCGAGGGGTACATCAATTTCTCCGGCTACGCCAAAGACGGCCGGGCGTTTTTGACCCCTAGCCTGGCATGTTCGTTTTTCGTCGTGTGGATCTTCGGCGGCATGGCCTCGCCGGCCAGCGTGACTCGCGTCATGGCGAGCAGCGACACCGCGACGTTGCGACGGTCGATTTTCGTGCTCGGCACGTATAACTGTTTCATCTACTTGCCGCTGATCTGCATTTGCATCGCGGCCCGGACCATCATGCCCAACCTGGCCGCCTCGGACGAAGTCATTCCGCGGATGGCGCTGTGGGCGACGCGCGATTTGCCCGGTGGGTCGTTCTGGGCGGGCGTGATCTTGGCCGCGCCGTTTGGCGCGGTGATGGCCACGGTCAGCTCGTACCTTGTGGTCATCTCGTCCGGTCTGGTCCACGACGTGTATCAGCGATTTATCAACCCGCAGGCCACCGACCTACAGCTCCGCAAGCTAACGCGGATTGTGATGGTGCTGTTGGGGACGGTGTGCGTGGCGGCCAACATTCATCCGGTGCAATACCTGCAAGCGCTCGTGATCTTCTGCACGAGCAGCGGAGCGGCGGCGTTTTTGGTACCGGTGTTCATGACCTGCTACTGGCGACGCGCCACGGCCCAAGGCGCCATCGCCGCAATGCTCACCGGCTCGGCGACGGTCCTCACACTGTTCATGATCGGCCTCAACAGCGCGGATCCGATGATCGGCAACGCGACCCGATTCCGGCCGTATTTTCTGCTCGGCCTCGAGCCGGTCGTCTGGGGCATCTTGTTCGCCGCGATTGTCGGCGTGGCCGTGAGCCTCAAGACGAACCCGCCGGATGACCATGTGATCGAGAAGATTTTCGCGTAACAACTCGCTTGGCAGGAAAATTGATTACTTAGCCGGTCCGTCTCGGACCGGTGGTGTGACATCGGCCTCGCCACGCTCCAATGCACGATCTCGTATCTCAATTCGCGACCGTATATGTCCGATCGCCAGAGGAGCCGGCGAAGAGGGCCTCTCACCGGCTGCGATAGATCACGAAGATCAGCAGCGGCACCAGACCTGCGATAATGCCTAGCAGCACCTTCACCAGTGGCGACATCCCTTGGCCCTGAGCGGGCTCGTTGGGCGAAGCCTTGTTCACCAGCGGGGCGTGCTTGGGGGTCTCGACCAACTTCGGTGTCTTGGACTTCGGCTTTGAACTGGGCTTAGGGGGTGTCGCCTCGGCGCGGGCCGTGCCATGCGGCGGCAGTTGAGTCGGCCGGAGTTGAGGAAACACCTCGCCGGCGGTCCGCCACTCGGACCAACCCTCCCGCCACACCAGGCTCGGAGCGGTCACGCGCCCTTCGACAATCCAGCTCCGAAACGTCTCTCCATCGGCCGGGCCAAATTGAGTTGTGTGGCCAGGTGGGACGACATACCACAGTCGCGTCGGCGCCTCGTCGATCGGATCGCTCATGACTGGGTCGGGTGTCGGCGCTTCACTCGTCGCCGTCGCCATGCTCATCGACGGTTCTTCGTCGAGCGGGTCACGATCTCCCTCGGCCATTTCGGCCGCGCCGGTCGAAGCCGCCAGCGACGAGGCCCCTTCGAGCGCGGGGATAAAGACCCGACCGCCGCATTTCGGGCAGCGGCCTTTCTTGCCCGCCAGATGGGCCTTCACATTGAGCATGTGACCGCAGGTGTCACATGCGAATCGAATTCCCATGATGCCGCGCGGCCGTTTCGCCGCGGTGTGAAATAAGGATGCGAGGCCCGCGTCTCGAGCGAGTCTCGACAGGCGGTTACCGAGACCTGCTTCATTATACGCTCAAAATCGCTGCTCGACTCGGTCGTTATTTCACAATCGGCGCGTCAGGGTCCTTCTCCCACCGGGAGAAGGTGGCCGACAGGCCGGATGAGGGCCGTTGGCATTGGCCACACGTTCTGCAACAGTGACTCACCCGCAGCGCTTCAGCGGACCCTCTCCTGGCTCGCTGCGCTCGCCATCCTCTCCCAGAGGGAGAGGGTTCAGAGTCGCTCGACGCGGCCGTTATTTCACAATCGGCGCGCGGACACTCCGCTGCCGCGGACCAGCCGCCTCCTTGTCGATCATATACGTCACCACCAGATTCGACATCTCGTTGGCGCTCTCCTCGCCAAAGATCACCGTCGCCGTCGGGTCGGGGTTATACGGCATGAGCCGCGAGTTGTCCCAGTGACCCGACACGCGGAGGGTCGACCCGGCCGGAATTTTGACCGGTTCCTCGAACAGATACCGCCGCTGCCAGTTGAAGTCGTAGGCCGGAATGGCCACGAGCAACTCCTCGCGGCCGTCGGGATACTGGACGGACAATTGGTAGTCGGCCCCGCGCAGGTGCATGTGCGGCCGGACGTCGACGAGCACCACGTCCTGCTTAAAGTACGGCTCGAACTCGGTCCGCTGATGAGCGCGATGCGGCGGCAGCTCGATGGTCCGATCGCGCGTGAAAATATGATCGTACAACACGTGTTCCGGCGGGTTGCGATCTTTGCGCCACACGAACCCGATCGAGGTCCGGTCGGCCACGTCCTCGTCGATCGGCGTGTAGTGCATCTCGAACATCAGGTCATGCCCTCCCGGCACAAGCACCCCCTCGTCGCTCTTAAAGCGGCGCGTGCTGAACTGATCGCCGGGCGTGTAGCTGGCGATCCGCCAGTGTCCTTCGCCCGTGATACTGTAGAGCTTGCTCATCATCAGCGCGCCGCTGATCGGCCCCGACGTGTCCTTGGGTCGATCTTTGCGATCGACGACGAACACCTGAATATGATGCACGACGCGACGGTCGCCCGGCAGCAACTCGAGCTCCTGCACGTAGCGATCTTCCTTAAAGTCGTTGGGGACCCAGAAGTATTGGTACTCGATCGTCTTCGAGGCCTTGACGACAAACGGCTTGGTCATGGTCAAGACGTAATCGGGCTTGCCATTGCCGATGGTGAACTCACCGGGCTTGGGGAGCTCGGGCAGCTCCAATCGCTGGGCCGGGGCCTTGCCCGCCAAGAGCCATTGGGCCTCGCCCCGCTCGCGTCGCGCCAGCCCCTGGTCGATCCAGTCGACGATCATTTGGCGATCGTCGTCGCTGAGCATCAGCGCGCCGTGGACCTTGCGGCCGCGCGAGGGATCGCTTTGCCACGGGGGCATGCGCTGATGCGCGACCTCGCGGCGAACCGTGGCCGCCTTCAACTTGACCGACGCAAAGTCATGCAGCGGAAAACCTCCCACGCCCCCTTCGTAGTGGCATGTTACGCAATGCTTGTTGAGCAGCGGCGCGACATGATCGTGATACGTGAGCGTCTCGTCGGGCAGTTGTCGAGGCCACGGCGGAAGCTGCATCTCGCAACCTTGCGCCCGCGTCTCGGCCAGCGCACCCTTGCCGCTCAACAGGCCGTCGATCGCATCGGCGAGGTAGTTGTTCGCCTGCTGCGTGGGCGATTTTTTCCAGCCCGAGTCGTCGATCATCCCCCGATACCGCAAGAGCATTTGCGAGTCGAGCAAAAACGCCTCGGGCGTGGCGCGGGCCTTGAGATGCCGCGCGAGCAAGCCGTCCACATCGATGAAGGTCGGAAACGACAGGTCGTGCTTTTGCACATGCGAGGCCATCGCGATCCGCGTGACCCCTTCGTTCGGATACACGCCCAGGAACTGCACTTCCTGTTCGAGATATTTGTCGGCCAACGCGTTGAGCCGCGGCGCGATACGTGTCACCAGCGGACATTTCGTGTCGAGAAAGACCACGACGAAGCCACGCACGCGGCCGCCGCCGATCGTCGTCAGGTCGGCCGACCAGCCGTGCTCGATCCCCCAGCGATCGACGAGCACCGGCTGCGGAAATGACGCGCTTGCCAACTCGGCGCTGTCGGCAAATTGAGCAGAGCCGACCATAGCCACTACGATCGATACCAACCACCGCAACGAACCGACCATGTCAAAATACTCCGTGCGCCGACGTGAGCTGCCGTTGAGAGTCTTGTTTCGCTCGTTCACAGCATCAGTCCGCGACGACGTCCAACCGCAGAAAAACTCCAACGCAGCTATTGATCCGCATAGTTGCTACACACGCTATACGGCTTGTGGCGTGCATATCTCGCACCTCGACACGAACTCTCATCGCCGAGCGGTCGATCGGGCGAAAAGATATTCGACGCAGAGCGGCACGTCAGAGCGCTGCGCGGTATTCGAGCCAGAGGAACGGTTATGCGGCGTCTCGGCATGCGAAAATGGTTATGGGGGTTGGCGACCGTCGGGTCGCTCGTGGGTCGTTCCTTGGCGGCGGAGCCACCGTCGCTCGACGCGCTGGTCGATCGCGCGGCGGTACAGTTCGTGCCGCTCGACGCACGCTGGGTAGAAACAGCCCGCGCCGATTTACTGGCCGCGATTCAGGCGGTCCGCGCGCGGCTGCAAGACGCGCCACCGCATGTCCGAGAGGCGTGGAGCGAGTACCTGCTGCTCGATGAACAGCACGCGATGATCGAGCAGATGGCGCCCGTCTCGCAGCAGCTTGAGCAATTGGCGCGCCTGTATCGCCGCATGACGGTCGACCGCAAGGGGCTCGAAGACCCCGCCTGGCTCGCCTTGCGCTCTGCCGCGCAGAAGTACCGCGCGGCCCTGGAACTAGCCCCGCTCGACCTCGAAGCGGAAACCCACGCCCGAGTGGCTCAATTACGCGGATTCTTAAAGTCGTACGAACAACAATCGGACCGCGAGACCGCCGAGCAGATCGGAGCCACGCTGGCCTGGCTCGACAACGCGGCGCAAGCCCCTTCGCTCGTGGCCGCGGTTCGCCAGCGCTATTCGCAACCCAACCTGTGGGTGCAAGTCTCCGAACAGTTTGCCAACGACTACGCTCAGAAAGAAGTCGAGCAGATCAGTGATCAAGTCACGACCATTCTGGGCACTGTCACGCGCGGGCCGGCCGCCACCAAAGGCAAACTGTCACTCAACTTCGTGCCGAACGAATCGCAAGCCGAGATCCATTTGCACCTGCGCGGCGAGATCCATGCGGACCGCAACGTCGGGCACAATGGCCCCGCCACGATCTTCAGCGCTAGCGTCACGCACTTCTCGGCCGCCAAGGCGTTTCTGATCGACCCGCGCGTGGGCATCACGAGCCGCAAGGCCAAGGCCAACGCGGCCACCGACGCCCAGGTACGACACATCAAGGTCGAGCCCAAGCACCTGAAAAATCTGCTCGATGGGCCCTACACCAAAGCCGCCTGGAAAAAATCGCACAAGCTGCACACCGCCGCCGAACTCGAGGCCTCGCGCATCGCCAGCGACCGGATCGCCGAACAGCTCGAAGCAGAAAGCGACAAGGCCCTGCTCGAGGCGCAGCACGATTTCGACCACTACGTGTTTGTGGGCCCCGCCCGGACTGACGAAACGCCGGAACTCTCGTCGCGCTCGACCGACGACTCGCTGCAAGTCCGTTTGAAGCTTGCGGGCAAACACCAACTCGCCGCGCCGCTCGCGGCCCCGCCCCTCAACGTCGCCGCGCCCATCTCGGCGGCCGTGCATGAGTCGTTGTTCAACAATCTCTCGGCCCGGTACATCTGGCAAGGGGCGACGCACGATGACGAAACGCTCGAAAAGTTTGCCAAGATGCTCGCCGGCGACGTCCCCTTGCCGCTGCGTGTGTTCTCGAACAGCGTTTACTGGTCAGTCACGGTCGACAGCGACAAGCCGCTGACGATCGCCTTTGACAAGAACCAAGCCGACCTCACGATTCATACGCTGTCATGGAAGCTGGGCGAGCGAACCTACGACTGCCCGCTCGACATTCGCGTCGGTTACGGCTTGGAGGCGACTAAGTTCGGCATTCTGTTTACGCGATTGGGGCCGGTCGACATCCGCGCGGCACACGGCCATGCCTTGACCTCGGAAGAGCGGCAAGAGTTGTGGCGGCACGTGGAAGAGAAGGCCAACGCCGTGTTTCCGCCGTCAGGACGGTTCAATAATCTAATTATGCCCGAGGGGGGCACGTTTGGCCCAATCGGCAACCTGCGATTGAAGCAGGTGCGTTGCGAACAGGGCTGGCTCACCCTCGAGTATTGATCGCCCGATCGTCGTCGTTTGACATCTATTCTTCTAGCCGGTCCATCTCGGACCGGATGTGCAACGATTGTGTCGTCAGCCACTCAAACCACGATCTCCGACCGCACGTCTCGGCCGAACACAACGGGTCGCAGAGTTACCGGCTCTGGGAATCACCTGAACCGCGTCGACGCAAATGACTGGTGCTCAGCCCCTTTCCGCCGCCCGAGTGACGTGAGGGGGATTGCCGCTCGGGGTGGCTTCGCGGTACGATCGCGGCAGCGTCGTTGCGATGTGAGTTACAACATGAACACGGGCGGTTAGCTCAGTTGGTTAGAGCGCCACGCTTACACCGTGGATGTCGGGGGTTCGAGTCCCTCACCGCCCACTCGTCTCTTCTGCAATCCTTGGTAATTCGATGGAAAGTCGCGCGTTGCAGGGCATTTTTCTTGCGTTGGCCTGTTTAGCTCAAAAAGCCTCAAACCCATTCAGCTCCCTGGCCATTCACTGGCCGATATGCTGATGAATTCATTCCATCGATTCACGTGACTTCCTCCGGAGATCGCGGTATTATTGGTTAAATCAAGGAGTTGGGGACGATGCACCAGATTCAACTGAACGATCAACTTTACCAAGATGCTCTGCGTCGCGCTTCCGAAGTTGGCTTTCAAACGGTTGACGAATTCGTGGCCGACATCCTGCAGCACGAGCTTGAGGATACTGAAAACCTCGATCATCTTTTCTCGCCCGAACGACTCGCTCACATCGATCGAGCGGCCGCTCAAATGGACGCCGGGCTCGGGATCCCCGCACAGCAGGT
>CAZZBK010000187.1:0-9212 GCA_964652155.1 uncultured Planctomycetaceae bacterium
GAAGTTGGTGAGGAACGTCTGGTTCGGATTGCCAAAAAAGTCGTATTGGCCTGGCTCGTTGCTGCTGTCAAAGGGGTGCGCCACCGTGGGCACCTGCCGTGTCTCGGTCAAAAATACGTTGCTCACCGTGAGGTTCAGAAACGTGTGTTGACCCCAGATCGGGTAATCTCCTTTGAGGACGTTCTGCGTGTAAGGGTTCCAGAGACTTCCGACCATGTACGGATAGTCGTCGACAGAAGGGTGACCCTTGCCATAGCGGTCCCATTGCGGGAAGCCGCTCCGCCAGCGATCTTCGAGCGGCACAAAGTGATCGCTCTGCTGACCCTCACGAGGCACAATGCCCGAGCGCCCCGTGAAGCCCAGCGGCGGGTCGATCGGCTGATTGAACAAGAACGGCCCGAACTCGTCGAGCGCCTCGGGAGGTGGTGCGGGCGGCGCGGCGAATCGGGGCGGTCGCAATACAGGGGGTAAGACCTCGTCGATCTGCACGTTGGGCCCTTGGGCCAAGCGGTCGAGCCCCGCCGGGTCGGCGTCGGCCCCCAGCGCTGCGATCACGCTCGGCTCGTTGCTCGGTAACCGCTCGAAGAGCAACGGCAAGGGGCGTTCCTGCGCGCGCACTTGGCCGAGGCTCAGGATCGCTGCGACACAGACAGCAGCCAGCCCAGCCCACGATTGCATGCGCAACCGCAGGTGCATCCTCCAGGCGGTGATTGCTGCCTGAGATAGCATTGCTGCGCCGGTAAAGTTTGCCTAACCGTAAAAGTCGGTTTCGGTGTTGTCGCATGTATCGGTTGTGATGACGGCAACGGATTAACCAATTGTGTGGGGCTTTACTGCCCGAGAAATGAATTTGCCCCGTTCTTTCTCTGTGAAGTGAACTGACATGTATATCCGCGAAAGTGAAGCAGTCTGGGTAAAATTGGTGCTCGTGATGGGGCTTTGGATTGCTGGTGCCAGCAGCTCTGTGGCCGAGGAGATGTGTGCGCACTGCGGGAGTACGTCAGGGCACGGTCGCGCCGGTTGCCCCATGAGCGTGCGGCCCCGGGCGGTCCCCTCGAATACGCGCTTTTATGGCGGCTATTATGTCGGCGGTGGTAATGCTTACGGCCGAGGCGAGCCGCGCCTGCCGAACGAGGGGACCTGGGGTTGGGACTACGGCGGCATCTGGTTCGCGAAACGCGTCATCCTCGACTGGACGCATGGGCGCCGCTATCAAGGGGGCACAGGCGCTTATGCTACCGAGGGGCCCAAGCTGCGGGCGTCGCACTAAGCCCCGTCGGCTTCAAAAGCTGGGGTGGTTAGTAAATGCTTGACGGTAGCAAGCTCAATTACTCTCGATCAGGGGTCGATATAAACGTCATAGACGTTACAAATTATTGAACGGTGCAAGCATCGTCAGCGGTCGCTCCTCGACCGAGGCCTTTGCAGAGGGATCGATCCCATGACTCGCCGTGCTCGTCAATCGCCCACCACTCGTCGGCTCGGGTTCGAGCAACTCGAACAACGCTTGGTGCTGGATAACAGCCTGACCCTGTACGCCGCTGAGGTGAAGGACCTGTTGAGCAATGCGGTCGCCGCGTCGGCTCGTACCGATGCGATCATCGCAGTGGTCGATCGAGGTGGGCACATCCTGGGTGTGCGCACCGAGCAAGGTGTGCAGTTCGCCGACGTGGCCACGCGCGTCTTCGCCATCGATGGCGCGGTCTCATTGGCGCGGACGGCGGCGTTCTTCTCCAACGATCAGGCGCCGCTCACCTCACGAACGGTCCGTGAGATCAGCCAATCGACCATCACCCAGCGCGAGGTCGAGTCGAACCCAAACATCATGGATGTGAACTCGACGGTGCGGGGCCCTGGTTTCGTCGCGCCCATTGGCGTCGGGGGGAATTTTCCGCCCGGGGTCATGAACACCGGATCGGCCGACCTGTTCGGCATCGAGCACACGAATCGCGACAGCGTCGTTCAGCCCGGCTTCGACGGCATGAAAGACATCAACGATTTCAATAATCGATTGACCACGGGCCGCTTCAATGCCGCGCCGTCACTCGATTCCCCCGAGTCTTATGGTTATGTCTCGGCGATGATGGTCACGGCACAATCGCGTGGCATCGGCACCTTGCCGGGCGGGCTGCCGATCTATAAAAAAATCAGTGACAATTCGGTGGTCTTGGTCGGGGGCATCGGCGTGTTCTTTCCCGGGCCCAATGGCTGGGCCAGCTTCATGCAAGGCTTCCAACCCGGGCAGAAACTGACGCCATCGCCCAGCACGGAGGACCTACGGACCAATCAAAAGTTAGAACTGCTGGCCGAATGGATGGCCTATCGGGCGATTACCACAACGACCGTCCGCTCGGATGTCGACAAGGTCTCGATTCCGAATCCCAACAACAAGTTCACGATTCCGTTGAATCAGTTCGTCAGCCTTGCGGGCATCACGCTCGATGAAGTTGGTCCGCGCGGACAGCAGGGGCTCTCGATCGTCAGCGCGGTGGGCGCGACGGCAGGAACAAGCAATCCGGCCACCAATGGGGCCGATCAAATCGTCTACTCGCGCTTTATCTATCCGGTGGCGGCGGATTTGACCTATCTCGATGGCCAGGTCGTCCCCTCAGGGCCATTGATCCTCAATGTCAGCGATCCGAAAATCTCGAATCTCTTTCCCTCGGATTACATCGTCGCGCCGCGCGCGGGCACGAACATCTCGGCCGCCGAGGTGACCAATATCATCAAGCAAGGAATTATTCAGGCCCTGCAAACACGCGCGCAAATTCGCTTGCAGCTCAAGATCGATCCCACGGCCCCGTTGCCGTCGACCATTCCACCCACCGCGATGGTGTTTGCTGTTTCCGACAAAGTCACTGGCGAGGTGTTGGGCTTGTATCGCATGTACGACGCGACCGTCTTCTCGATCGACGTGGCCGTGGCCAAGGCGCGCAATACGCAATACTACGCAGACATGAACCAGATCCAGCCGGGCGATCAGGTGTCGGGCATCGCCAAGGGGACCGATCTGACCAACCGCACGTTCCGTACTCTCGCCCTGCCCTTGTATCCGTCGGGCGCGACCGGCATGGCCGCTGGACCCTTCTCGAACTTGAACGACTTTGGCATCGACCCGAAAACCGGCGAGAATCTCGGCTTGCCTCAGCCCGCCTGGGTCTACATGAACCCCGTGTTCACCAGCGTCTATGGGTTCGACTCGTTTAACGTGGGACGCAACTTCCGCAGCGCAGGCAATATCAAGAATCAGAACGGCGTCGTGTTCTTCCCGGGCAGTTCGCCGATCTATCATGGCTCGGTACTTGTCGGCGGCTTTGGCGTCAGCGGCGATGGCGTGAACCAGGACGACGTCGTCACGTATTACGGCGCGTCGCTGGCGAGTCTCTTGCCGGATTCGACAGTCGTCACGGCCGATAAGGTGTTCTATCGCGGCGCGCGGCTGCCGATGTTCGTCTTCTCGCGCAACGGCTTGACGTTCTAAAGCGGCAGCTTGATCGGCACACGGTCGCGTTGCGACTGATAGATCGCGCTGAACATCGCCACGACCGTGCGCCCTTCTTCACCGCTGACCAGTGGAGGCCGGTCGTCTCGAATGGCCTGTAGAAAATCTTGAATCTGCAAGCCGTGGTAGTGCTCGGTGGGCCGGATCTCGCGGAACCGCGCGCGATCCGCCGCCTGAAACTCACCGAGCAGGTGTTCCTCTCCGGGGATGGTCCAGAGGTCGTTGAGCGGCGGTTCGGCGATCTCCGACATGCCAGCCACAAACGTTGCGCCCCGATCGGTCTCGACCCCGACGCTTGCGCCGTTCGACCCGTGGATATGCACCTTGGTGAACAGCCCTGGCTTTTGCGACAGGCTGGTCGTGATCGTCGCCAAGCCGCCCGAACGAAAGCGAATCATCGCCGTCGCGGTGTCTTCGACCTCGATGTAAGGATGATTCAAGTTGGCCCAATAGCCGCTGATCTCGTCGATGGGGCCCATGAGCCATTGCAAGATGTCGAGCTGGTGGGGCGATTGGTTCACCAGCACGCCACCCCCCTCGGTCGACCACTTGCCGCGCCACGGATCGGAAGCGTAATAGGCCTCGTCGCGCCATGAGAACATCGAGAACACCCCGAGCACCGGTGTCCCGATCTTGCCTGCGTCGATGGCTTGCTTCATGCGTTGCACGGGCTCGTAGAGCCGGCGTTGGCTGATGACGGCCAGCTTGACCCCGGCGCGGCGCGTCGCGGCAAGCATGCGATCGCAATCGGCCAAGCTGGCCGCGAGCGGCTTTTCGACCAGGCAATGCACAAGAGCCTCCGCCGCGATGACGGTCGCCTCGGCATGCAAGGGGTGCGGCGTGGCGACGAGCAGCGCCTCGACCCGCGCCTCGCGCAACATCGTCGCCAAGTCAGTGAATGGCCGCACCTGAAAATCGCGCGCGAACGCGGCAGCCCGTTCTGGCGAGTGATCGCAGACGGCGACAAACTCCGCCTCGCTCAGTCGACCCAATGCCGCGGCATGAATGCGGCCAACTTTTCCGCATCCGACAATGGCGGTCCGAATCGTGCTCATCGCGAACGGTCATTCCTCAGAGTAAGCGATTATGACTCGACGCTCACGCCGCTGGCTCGCAGTACGGTTTCCTGCACGCTCAGATCATGCGCATAGGAAAAATCGCACCCCTTCTCGCCCCGAATGATCGCGGCCATGTCGGCGGCGTCTCCCACGTAGCGTGGATACGAACCCAATCGCACTTCGTGCATCCCCTTGCGAAACTCACCGCAATCGCGGTCGAGCGCGTATTTCACGTGGGGTGCGTCGAGCGGTTGAATATGAAACGTGCCGCGCGTGCCGCACACGACCAAGTGCCGTCGCGCGCCGCCGTCGACCTCCACCGCGCTCGACTTCACCGTGGCCACGGCCTTCGGGTAGTCGAACACCGCGAGCATGTTGTCCAGCAGCGCGTCGTCCAGTTCCGACGAATGCCGCGCATGCGGCGTGACTTGCCGCGGCTCGCCGAGCACCGACACCACCAAATCGATGATGTGGCAGCCCAACTCGAACATGATCCCGCCCGGGTACTCGGCCAGTTTGCGTCGCTCGGCCGCCCCCACCACTTTGCTCATCACGGCATGCACCTCAAACACCTCGCCGAGCCAGCCTTGGCTTAAGAACTGCCGCAGCAACACGACCGCCGGACTGTAGCGAAACATGTAGCCCATTTGCACGAGCAGGTTCTGTTTCTCGGCCGCGGCGAGCAGCCGGCGATATTGTGGCAGCGACTCGCCGGCGGGCTTGTCGAGGTGCACGTGCTTGCCCGCCGCGATGCAGCGCTCGGCCGTGTTGAGTGAATCGCGTACCCGGGTCTCGACCAGCACGGCTTGCAGTCCCGGCGTGTTGAGCAGTTGCTGCTCGCTGAGCCACGGTACGTCACGATACACGGCGCTCTTTTCAGCGCTCTGACGAAGGGCCTCGTCGGGCTCGACAATTCCCACCACCTCGTAAGCCTCTGAGGCTCGGTAGACCGACAATTTGCTGGCGTGCGCGTGGCCGACACCGATTTGCCCCACCTTAATGCGGGGCGGCTTCATGCCCTGGGCCGCATTTGATAAGCGACCGCAGGTCGATAAAGCCGCCGCAGACACCGAAGTTTGCAAGAACGTGCGACGCAACATGGTTTAAACCCTTTGGCAAAGGAGGCGCTCTGCGGTTAACATAAGAGAAATCGCCGCGTATTGCGACCAGGAGAATTGCAAAGTCGGATGGGTACCCCCGACAACTTGTTGTCGGGGTCGCGAAAGCGACAAGAGGTTTCACCGTGAGATGTCCTCTTGTGGCTTTGCCACCCGGACAACCAGTTGTCCGGGCCACCCACCCTATTCTCACGGTATTGTGACCCCTCGCGATTTCAAAATCGATTCAAGACAAGGTGACGCCGCATGCCCGACGGTCGAATTCAGGCTCAATGGTTCGTGCTCTGCTTGACGCTGCTCATCGCAGCGCCGGGAGTCGTTCGCGCCGACGACAAGGCTCGCGGCGAGAAACTGTTCTCCGACACGATCAAGCCGTTGTTGCAGCGACAGTGCTTGAGTTGTCACAGTCACGCGGCCAAGAAGACCTCGGGCGGACTGACACTCGACTCGCGTGGCGGTTTGCTGGCCGGTGGTGACTCTGGGCCGGCCATCGTTCCCGGCAAGCCCGACGAGAGCCTGCTGGTCAAGGCCGTGCGTCGTGACGCCGACTTTGTGCAAATGCCCCCCAAGGAAGCCCTGTCGCAAGTCGAGGTGGCGAGCCTCATCGAGTGGATTAAGCTGGGCGCGCCATGGCCGGGAGATCAAGCCGCGGCCGTCACGCGGGCCGCGAACAAAATCACCGCCGAGAGCCGCGCCTGGTGGGCTTTTCAGCCGTTGCGGTCAGCCCCTCCGCCGGCACTCGACACCCCCTGGGCGCGAGGCGATCTCGATCGTTTCATCTTGCAGAAGCTCAACGAGGTTGGGCTTGAGCCTGCCCCAGAAGCGTCGCGCCGCGTGCTCATCCGGCGGTTGTATTTTGATCTCTGGGGTTTGCCTCCCTCACCCGAGGAGGTCGAGGCGTTCGAGAAAGACGCCGCGCCGGACGCTTGCGAGCGGCTGGTCGACCGACTGCTCGAGGGCCGCGCCTATGGCGAGCGTTGGGCCCGCTACTGGCTCGATCTGGTGCGCTATGCCGACAGCGACGGCTATCGCATCGACGACTACCGTCCCAACGCCTGGCGCTATCGCGACTACGTCATCGACTCGTTCAACCGCGACAAGCCGTATGATCGTTTTGTGCAGGAACAGCTTGCTGGCGACGAGTTGTTCCCCGACTCGCCCGAGGCGCAAATCGCCACCGGCTATTTGACCCACGGCATCTACGAGTACAACAGCCGCGATGTTCGCGGCCAATGGGACGTAATCCTTAACGACGTGACCGACACGACCGGCGACGTGTTCCTCGGCATGGGCTTGCAGTGCGCGCGGTGCCACGACCACAAGTTCGATCCGATCTTGCAGAAGGACTATTTCCGCCTGCGGGCTTTTTTTGCGCCGCTCGATTTTCATGTGAGCGCCATGGTCGCCACCGCTGCTGAGCAACGCGCGTATGCCGAGCAGCTCCAGGGTTGGGAGCGGGCGACGGCCAAGTTGCGCTCCGAACTCGACGCGCTCGAAGCACCGTATCGTGACAAGGCCGCCAAGAGTGCGATCGAAAAGTTCCCCGAGGACATCCAGGCGATGATCCGCAAGCCCGCGGCGGAACGCTTGCCGCTCGAGCAGCAGTTGGCCGACCTCGCGTATCGGCAGGTGACGTATGAGTTCGACCGGCTGGAGCGCAACTTTAAGGGGGACGAGAAGGAGAAGATATTGGCCCTGCGCCGCGAGTTGGCCCAGCAAGACACACTGAAGCCCCCTCCCCTGCCCCGCTCACAGACCGTGACGGACGTTGGCCCGCAGGCGCCGCCGGTGACGATCCCCAAAAAGGGAAACACGCCCGTTGCGCCAGGGTACCTGTCGGTGCTCGACGAGCGCGACGCCGAGATCGCCCCGCTCTCAAGCGTTCCGGGCTCGACAGGCCGCCGCGCGGCGCTGGCCCGTTGGCTCACGCAGAGCGACAATCCACTCACCGCGCGGGTGATTGTCAATCGCGTCTGGCAATATCATTTCGGACAAGGCTTGGCCGCCAACGCCAGCGACTTCGGTCGACTCGGCGAGCAGCCGACGCATGGCGAGTTGCTCGATTGGTTGGCGCGCACGTTCATCGCCGACGGCTGGAGCTTCAAGCAACTCCATCGACGCATTCTGCTCTCGGCCACGTATCGGCAGAGCGCCGAGCATCCCAAGGTCGCCCAGGGGCGGCTCAAGGACCCGCAGAATCGGTACCTGTGGCGCGGCAACGTCCGCAGGCTCGAAGCCGAGCCGATTCGCGACGCGCTCTGGGCCGTCACCGGCGAACTCAACGATCAGCCGGGCGGACCCGGTGTGCCGAGCGCCGAGCCCCGCCGCTCGATTTACACGCGCATCATGCGTAATGCCCGCGACCCGCTGCTCGACGTGTTCGACGCGCCGTACTGGTTCAGCAGCGCCTCGTCGCGCGACACGACCACGTCCCCCGTGCAATCGCTGCTGCTGATCAACAGCCAGTTTATGCTGCGTCGGGCCCACTCGCTTGCCCAGCGATTGAAAAGCGAGGTGAACGAGGATGAGACTGCGCGGATCGCGCGGGCGTATCAAGTCGTGTTCAACCGAGCGCCCCGTGAGCCGGAAACCGCCGCGGCTCGGGCGTTCCTCGACGCGCAGACGAAACGCATCGAACCCGACGAAGCAGGCTCGGCCCAGGCACGGTTCGTGCACGGACGCATCCGTTATCGCGATGGCCGCGCGGCGCTGGTCGAGCCCGCCCAGACGCAGCCGGCGCTGCGTGTGTCGCACCGTGACGAGATGCCCCGCGGCTCGTTCACGATCGAGTCCTTCGTGCAGCCACGCAGCGTCTCGGATGGCGGTGCGGTGCGGACAATCGCCGCCAAATGGGATGGCGATTCCAAGAATTCCGGTTGGGCCTTTGGCATCACCGGCAAAAAATCGCGCCGCAAGCCGCAGACCCTCGTGCTGCAAATGTACGGCAAGAAGCGGGACGGCACGTTCGGCGAGGCGGCCGTGTTCAGCGATCAGCACGTCACACTCGACAAGCCGTACTACGTGGCGGCCGCCTGTCGTTTTGCGACCGAGCAAGCTCATGGAGAGATCACGTTCTATTTGAAGGACCTGAGCAACGACGATGAGCCGCTCTTGGTGGCCCGGGTGGAACACGACCTGCTGGGCGGCGTCGACAACCGGTTGCCCATGGCGATCGGCAGCATGAGCGCCCCGCAACGCGGCATCTTCGACGGCCTGATCGACGACGTCCGTTGGTCCGACACCGCGCTGGGGGTCGATCAACTGCTGTTCACTCATGAAGGGGTCAACAAGCACACGGCCGGCTACTGGCAGTTCGAAGTCGAGCCCGATGTCTTCCGTGACGCCAGCGGACATGGTTGGGATATCGAGGCCGGTAGTGCGGCGAGTTCGAAGCGTGTGAACGTTCGCGATGCCGCCTGGGTTGATTTCTGTCACGTGCTCTTGAACGCCAGCGAGTTTTTGTATGTCGAGTGAGAGACTGGAGGAGTGGAGGAGTGGAGGAGTGGAGGAGTGGAGGAGTGGAGGAGTGGAGGA
>CAZZBK010000188.1:0-9206 GCA_964652155.1 uncultured Planctomycetaceae bacterium
CACCGCCTCGAAGTGAGCCGGGGGTTGCAGACGCAAACCGCCAGCCACCCGCTCAATGACGCCCTTGATGCCAGATCCTACTGATTTACCAACTTTGGAGATGCTCACACGTTACGGTCTCGTTGCAGAGAAGTGGAATTTGCCCCCTGGATTCGCAGCCCGCTTCATGGCAGATTGTTCACTTCCGATGAGCCGCCAGGCTCAATGCTCACAGCAGGCTGATTAAGTCGTTAACAGCAGGACACTTCCGACGATGTCTCGAAAATTGGCCATCGTGCTCGCTGCCGGCAAGGGGACCCGCATGAAGTCGGAACTCCCCAAGGTGTTGATCCCGGTGGCCGGTCGACCCATGATCGATTACGTGCTCGACGTGCTCGACCGCGCGGGGATCAGCGAGACGATCGTGGTCGTGGGTTATCGGGCGGACCTCGTGCGAGCCCATTTGGCTGACCGGCCTCGGGTGTCATTTGTCGAACAAACCGAGCAGTTGGGTACCGGCCATGCCGTGATGGTGTGCCGCGAGCGGCTTGCCGAACACTCGGGGGTTGTGCTGGTCGTGACCGGCGACTCGCCACTGCTGCAACAAGCGTCGGTCGAAACGCTGCTGCATCAATATGAACTGCGGCAAAGCGCCTGCCTGCTGGGCACGATTCGCAAGGAGAACCCGACCGGGCTGGGGCGCATTGTGCGCGACGCTCAGGGGCGTTTCGCGCGCATTGTCGAAGAAAAAGACGCCACGCCCGAGCAGCGAACCATCACCGAAGTGAACATGAGCACCTATGCGTTCGAGTGCCGCGAATTGCTGCGGGTGCTCGCCGAGATCAAGCCCACGAACGCGCAGGGCGAGTATTACCTGACCGACTGCCCCGCGCTGCTGGCGCAGGGGGGCAAGGCGGTTGAGGCGCTGCCGATCCTCAAGCCGATCGAGGCGTTGAGCATCAATACGGTCGATGAATTGGCCGCCGTCGAGGCCGCGTTGCACGGCGTCCGCTAACGAAACACCCCCTTTGCACTGACGAAACGATTTGCCCACCATGAACGATTTGAAGTTGTTTAGCGGCCGCTCGAACCCGACCCTCGCGAAAAAAATTTGCGAGTACCTGGGGATCTCGCTGGGGGCCAATACCCTGAGCAACTTTCCGGACGGCGAAATCTCGTGCAAGATCGACGAGGACATTCGCGGCCGAGACGTGTTCCTGATGCAGCCGACGTGCCCGCCGGTGAACGAAAGCCTGATGGAGCTGTTGATCATGATCGACAGTTGCAAGCGGGCGAGCGCCGAGCGCATCACGGCCGTGATTCCTTACTATGGCTATGCACGCCAGGACCGCAAAGACGAGGGGCGCGTGCCGATCACGGCCAAGTTGGTGGCCGATTTGATCACGCGCAGCGGCGCTAATCGCGTGCTGACGATGGACCTGCACTCGCCGCAAATCCAGGGCTTTTTCGATGTCCCCGTCGATCACCTCTATGCCGCGCCGGTGCTCAACCAGCACTTCGTGAACATGCACTTGGGGGATGACGAGATGATCGTGGTGAGCCCCGACGAGGGGAGCGTCAAGCGGGCCTTGTGGCATGCCAAGCGACTGAACACGCCGCTGGCAATCGTCGACAAGCGGCGCAGCAGCGCCGAGAAAACGCGGCAAGAGAACATTATTGGCGCGAGCGTTGAAGGCAAAGTCGTGCTGATGTTCGACGACATGATTAGCACGGCCGGCAGCATTTGCGGCGCGGCGCAGAAGGTGCACGAGGGGGGGGCCAAGGCCGTGTACGTCGCCGCGACGCACGGGGTGCTGTGCGGCCGGGCGGTCGAAAACCTGACCGCCTCGCCGATCAAGAAACTCGTGATGACCGATACAATCCCCCTCAAAACCGAGGCGCATTTACCGATCGTAGAGATTTTGTCGGTTGCGCCACTGCTAGGCGAGGCCATCAAGCGAATTCATCGCAACGAGTCGGTCAGTCGGCTCTTCGAGCGCTAGGCGTAAGCTACGCTAGGCTAGAGCGCGTTAATCCTTAACGATTGCGGTGCGTTTATGCCCGGGTCGCATTGGGACACTCGCGCGCGTTCAACACCACGAAGAGTCAAGCGACCGCGAGCCGAGCGCTCGGGCGTGAAAGGGAAACTGACATGTTGCGATTTGTTATCGTCGTCGTCGTCGCCGGCACCTGGGTGAGCCGCGCGGAACTTACTGCCGCGGCGCAGCCCGTGGCCCCGGAAGTCATCACGACGCCCCATGACGTGTTAAAACCGAACGCGAAGCCCTGGGCACCCTCGCACGACACGCAAACAATTGAGCAAAAGATCGCGTCGGACGAAGCCGACGAGTATCGTCACGCGCACGAGAAGAAGAACAAGGACGACGAGGACGATCACCTGATTCCGTACAAGTACAAGAAGTATTTTGCCGCGGGCCTGCATCGCACCTGGACGTTCCTGCCCGACTACAAGTACTGGTATGGCCCCAAGTATCATCCGTGGAGCCCCGGCCTGCGGACGATCTACCGCCCGAACGCGAAGAACTCGAGCTACCTTGAGCATGACCCGACGTTGCGGCCAAGCTCGCCCCCGAGCGCCGCGCCCGGCGTGGCTCCGCTAGGACATCACCTCGCACAGTCGGCGGGGGGCACGGTTGCCTCGAGCATGAAATCGGTCTCGATGAGTACCACCAACGCGGATCCGAACGGCGTGCCAGCGACTCCGCAGCAGCCGGCTTATCAGCCCAACGTGATTCAGAATCCGTGGCACCAGGGCTACCACGCGGGCTACGCTCCGCCGCAAGAGCCGATGCCGGGGATGATGGGCTATCCGAACGCATGCGGCTGCCAAGGGAACCAGGGTTGGGCTCAGCCGCCGATGATGGGGGGCTACAACGCAGGTGGTCCGGTGACCAGCGCCAGCTATTGGCCCCGTCATGCCGGTTCGTACTCGCCCTTTGTGGGATACTACGGCTACGGTGGCCGCTACCATTACGGTTACGGTCCCTACAATTACAACTGGAATCAGGGCATTCGCTACGCTGGCTACGGTTGGGTGGCCGGTCCGGGTGGCGCGGCTCCCTATGGCTACGACCCGAACCGCGGCGGCTACTCCGCGCCCCACGGTAACTTCCACCCTGGTTACGGTTATGGCCCCGGCTACGGCTATGGCCACCCAGGCGTGGGTGGCGGCGTTAGTCGCTTTGGCCGCGATGGCACGTTTAACTACGGCTACTCTCAAAGTGGATTGGCGTACTAATCGACGCCCTCGATAAAGCGGTTACCTCGTCAAGAGTATCGTCAGCAGGCTCTGCTCCCCGGCAGAGCCTGTTGTCGTTTGGTTCGACTAACACGCGCGGGTCGAATGAACTAAACTGAGCGAAGCGTTGTTTCACGGCTCGCTCAGGTCCCGGAATGGTTACTCATGCTATCGCTGATGTTGGCTCAGGCCGCGCTGTTCGCCAGCCTGAGCGTGGGTGCCGATCGCTGCGAGATTCAGACCTCGGTCGGTCGCCTGGAGGTGTTTACCTACAAACCCCAGAACTATCAAGCCGGGCCGCTGATCGTCGTCTGTCACGGCGTGCTGCGCAACGCCGAGGAGTATCGCGACCATGCCCAGGGGATGGCCGATCGATTCGGCGCGCTCGTCATCGCGCCAAAATTTCCAGAGTCCGAGTTTCCCATCGAGCAGTACCAACTCGGCGGTCTGATCCGCAACGGCCAGGTGCGGCCGCTTGAGACTTGCTCTTGGAACGCGGTGCCCGATCTGATCGCCGAGATTCGTCGCCGCGAGCAGCGCCCGGACATGCCCTACTATCTGATCGGCCACTCGGGCGGGGGCCAGTATCTGATCCGGCTCAGCGGCTTTCTGAAGTCCGATGTCCGGCGGATCGTGGTCGCCAATCCGGGCACCTATTTGCTGCCGAGCCGCGAGACGCCGTACCCCTATGGTTTCGGGTTGCTGCCCGACATGCTCAGCAACGACGCATGGCTCAAGCAGTACTTGGCACAACCGGTCACGCTGTATCTGGGCATGGACGACGTGATCCGCGACGAGTACTTCAACGTCGAGCCTATTCCCGAGAAGCTTGGCAAAACCCGCTATGAGCGGGGCCAGAACGCCTTTCGCATCGCGGAACAGTTGGCTCGTGAAAAGGGTTGGCCCTTCAACTGGCGATTGGTGCAAGTGCCGCGTGTGGGCCACGATCATCAGGCGATGTTCGATCACGAACTGTGCCGCTTGGCCCTGTTCGGCGAGCCGACACCCGAGCGCCGCTGACTCGCGTGGCGCGTTAGCGCTGTTTGAGCCGAGCCGCCCAGCGCATGCTCGGCGCTTCAACCGCGTGATACATCAATAGCCCCGCGCAGAGGCTCAGGCCGATCGACACGCCCAGCCACAGCACCTCGGCATACGGGTCACGGTCGTAGAGACGGAAGCCGATCTCGACCACCAGGTGATTCACGGCATAATGAATTAAATACAAGCTGTAGGATATCTGGCCGATCGATTGCAGCGGCTGAACGTTGAACGCGGACCCCAATCGTCCGGCGCGGCCGACGCCATAAATCGCCACGCCCGTGAGCAAAGCGACGAGGCTGTGCAGCGAATAGAACATTGCCAACCGCAGGGCCACGGCGGCAAAGAACAGCCAAAGCCAGGCTGCCGAAAGTCGTCGTTCGAGCACGGCGTTAATCAAGATGCCGAGCAAAAACATCCAGAAGAAGTCGATGCACCAATGCTCGAACGGCCGCGAGTCGGCGTCTGGCCCCGTGACATTCAGCACAAACAGCGACGTGAGCCCGAGCGGCATGAACACCGCGCACCACGCACTCTGCCGCGCCGCGTCGCTGGTGAGCTTGAGCCCGCGCTCGATGCGCTGCGCGAGCCATAGCATGGCGACAAACAAAATATAGAACTGCATCTCGATGCACAGGGTCCAAAACCCGGCCGAGAGATTCTCATAGCCCAGGATATTCTGCATGTAGAACAGATGGGCGACGAGCTGGCCGGTGGTCACGGGGGTCTCGTTGGGCGTCGCGAATCCGGCCCAGGAACAGACGCTGATCACGACGAGCACGACGAGCATCGTGGTCCAGTAGCCGGGGTTGAGCCGTAGCAAGCGGCGGAGGAGAAAGTTTCCCGCCACGCTCAACGAGACCTGGGCGTTCCGCAGGCTGTAGGAGATGACAAACCCGCTGATGACATAAAAGATGGGGACCCCAATCCAGCCGTATTCGACCGTCATCTCATTGACGGGGTGAATGACCGAGTCGGAGGACCCGGCATGCGGGCGATAGCGGTCGATGTGGTGCAAGGCGACCATGACGGCGGCCAGGCCACGCAGCGCGTCGATGAACGCCAGCCGGGAGCCCGCCTTGCGCCCCTCGGATGGGGCCCCGGTCGGCACGTCAGCCTGATCCGTATCTGCTTTTGTTGATGGTGTTTGCGGCGAGGATTGAGGCACGGCAGGACACCCAAGGAAGACTCGGCACGGTCGCAAACACCACGAGAAACTCTATGCAGTCTAACCATCTCAAAGTCGGGAACAAGCCATTTTGGTGTCCGCCTGGAGCGGAACATTTTGGCCCCCGAGCGTTACCGAACTGTCATTGTGGCTTGATTTTATTGCAATCGATCGGCGTCTATTCATAATTGAAGGGTGACAAGTCGAACCCGCGATGGACGTTGCTAGCAGTCGAGTCCACGGTCGACGATCCATTGGGGTTCATGGATTGCTTGGTCTTGGACTAGAATCCCGCCATTGCCCGCCCTGCCTCACGTTGAGTCCCGCTTGCCATGCGTGCAGCACTCCGATTGGCCGCTTGCCTGTGGTTGTTGGCCGCGTCGCCAAGCCGATCGCCGGCGGCCGATGCGATCCGGCTGGTGAACGACCCGACACTTTCCCCCGACGGTCACACGCTGGTCTTTGCTTGGCATGGCAACCTGTGGTCGGTGGCGACCAAAGGTGGACTGGCCAAACAGCTCACGCTTCATCCCGGGGTCGATCGGCAGCCCAAATTTTCTCCCGACGGCACAAGCCTGGCCTTCGTGAGCGACCGCGGGGCGGGAGAACAATTGTACGTGATGCCGCCGCAGGGGGGCTTTCCGCGGCAGCTCTCGCATCACAGCGAAGGGTATTCGCTCGATGGCTGGTCCCCCGACGGACGCACGTTGTTGGCGCGTGGGTATCGCGATCACTTTTGGCGCGCGGCCGAACGCTTCCTGCGCGTGACGGTCGACGAACGTCGCAGCGATGAACTGCTGTTTGACGACTACGGGTCCGAAGGAGCCCTCTCGCCCGACGGCACGCAGTTGCTGTTTGTGCGCGAAGGGATGCGGTGGTGGCGCAAGGGATATCGCGGCGCGGCGGCCGGACAGATTTGGCTTTTTGACCTGCGTGATCGCAGCTTCCGCCAGCTCGTGCATGACGAGACCGAAAGCCGCTGGCCGCTGTGGAAGCCCGATGGCTCGGGGTTCTACTACGTCAGCGGCCGCTCGGGGATCAATAACCTCTGGGAGTATGATCTCGCCACGGACAAATCGCGTCAGCGGACGCGTTTTGACGACGATGGGGTGGTCTTCCCATGCCTCAGCGCCGATGGCTCGACCCTGGTGTTTCGCCGGCTATTCGACCTGTATCGATGGTATCCTGCCGATGATGCGGCCCCGCGGCGGATCGACATTCGTTACACGGGCGATCTGCTCACGGAGACGACCCATGTCACGACACTCAGCAAGGCCAGCGAAGCAGCCTTTTCGCGCGATGGCTTGGAAGTCGCGTTCATCGCCGGTGGCGATCTATGGGTGATGGACACCGAGCTGCGCGACCCGCGCCAGATCACGCAGACCAGCGAAGAGGAGCGGCATCCGACATTCTCGCCCGACGGCAACACGATCTGGTATGTCAGTGACGCCGAGGGGGAGCCTGACATCTGGCGCGCGCGTCGTGCCGATGCCAATCGCTTTTGGTTCGAGAACGACACGTTCGCGTTGGATCGCGTGACGCGCGATGCCGATCGGGAGAGCGACTTGAAGTTCTCGCCCGACGGGTCTCGACTGGCGTTTGTCAAGCGGCGTGGCGAACTGTGGACGATGCGGTCCGATGGGACGGACGCGAAGATGGTGTTGGGCGGTTGGGACGCGCCGCAGTATCAGTGGTCGCCCGACGGCAAGCAGATGGTCTATGCGGTCAGCGACAACGACTTTAATCGCGATGTGTGGATCATTCCCTCGGATGGTTCGCAGCCGCCGTACAACGTCTCGCGTCATCCGGACAACGAAGCCGATCCGGCATGGTCGCCCGACGGCAAAATGTTGGCATTTACCAGCAAGCGGGCAGGCGAGATGGACATTTGCTTTGTCTGGATGCAAGCGCAAGACGAAGAGCGAACGGCGCGCGACCGCGCGTTGGAACGGGCTCACGAGAAGCTCGACAAGGCGCGGCGCCCCGACGCGCGCAAACCCACCGGCGCGGAAGCCAAACCCCAGGCCCCGGCGATTGTCGCCCCACAGCCCAAAGGCGAGGTCACCGGCTCCCCATCGTCGCCGCCGGGCTACGACTTCATCACCGGTCGGATGCACGCGCGCGTGCATCGCATTGCGATCCCCCACGCGCAGGAGTCGGGCCTGATCTGGTCACCCGACTCGAAACGGCTTGCGTTTCAGGCCACGATCAACGGCATCCGCGGCATTTACACGATCGAGGTCCCCGACCACGCGACCCCTAAACTGCTCGTTGCCGAGACTGGCCTACAAGCCCACTGGCTTTCCGAGGGGAACCAAATCGTGATGCTGCGGCAAGGGACGCCAGCCAGCGTGTCGACGGTGGGTAAAGTGACCGACTACCGCTTTAATCTCACGCAGCATGTCGACCAGGTGGCCAAGCTTCGCGTCGCCTTTGATGTCTGTTGGCGCAACATTCGCGACGAGTATTACGACGCCCGATTGGGCAATCGCAATTGGAACGCCATCCGCCGCAAGTACCATGACATGGCCGGCGCGTATGGCGATATCGACACCTTTGCCACCGCCGTGCAGATGATGTTCGGTGAATTAAATGGCTCGCACCTGGGTTTTTGGCCCAACGAGGTCAGCCGGCCCGAGCAGGATGACCCGCTCGATGTCACCGCGCATTTAGGCGTGCGATTCGATCCGAGTTGGCAGGGGCCGGGGCTCAAAATTCACGATGTCATTCCGCGCGGCCCGGCCGATCGCCGAGCGAGCCAGCTCGAGCCGGGCGAATTGATCCTGTCGATCGATCAGCGCGCGGTCGATCCCAGGCTCGATTTGACGCTCGTGCTCAATGGTCCCATCGCGCGCGATATTCGGCTCAAGGTGCAATCGCCCGCGGGCACAACCCGCGACGTCACCATTCGCCCCATCACGTATGACGAGGTCAGCGAACTGCTGTACGATAAATGGCTCGATGATAATCAACGACATGTTGACAAATTAAGCCAGGGCAAAATCGGCTACTTGCACATTCGCGGCATGGATGAATCGAGCTTTTTGCGTTTTGAGGAAGACTTGTACGACGCGGGCTCGGGCAGGCAAGGGTTGATTATCGATGTCCGCGACAACCCGGGGGGCTCGACGACCGATCATCTGTTGACCGCGCTGACGCAACCGGTCCACGCGGTCACGGTCCCTCGCGGTGGCGGAGCCGGTTACCCGCAAGATCGCAAAGTCTATGCCACCTGGAACAAGCCGATTGTCGTGCTCTGCAATCAAAACAGTTTCAGCAACGCCGAGATCTTCAGCCATGCGATCAAACTGCTCGAGCGCGGCAAATTGGTCGGCGTGCCGACGGCTGGCGGCGTGATTAGCACCGGCACGCGCGAGGTGATGGACCTGGGGACAATGCGAATGCCGTTCCGCGGCTGGTTTCGAGCGAACACGGGCGAAGACATGGAGCTCAACGGTGCCGTGCCCGATCACATCGTCTGGCCGCGTCCAGGACAGATCCCGCAGGGGCAAGACATCCAACTGGAGAAAGGGGTGGAGGTGCTCGCGGCGGACGTGATCCGTTGGCTCGAACGGGCCCAACCGCCGCTGATAAAAGCCAGCGAGCGCGCCGCGAAGCAGCCGAAACCGGCTCTGAAGCCTTAGCGCACAGACTGTGCCGTGGCAATCGCAAGCGGTTGCTGTGTGTGAGCGTCTTCAAAGTTGGTCAATCATAGGATCTGGCATCAAGGGCATCATTCAGCGGGTGGCTGGCGGTTTGCGT
>CAZZBK010000189.1:0-9149 GCA_964652155.1 uncultured Planctomycetaceae bacterium
ACCTTGTGCTCCTGGCTGGCGCCGAGCAAGTCATAGAGGAACGCCACGTCGAGCTTGAGCACCTCGACAAACTCGATCACGCCGCGGTTGGCGACATTGAACTCGCCGTCGAAGTTAAACGCCCGGGGATCGCTGTCGCTGCCGTACTCGGCGATCTTGCGGTAGTTGATGTCGCCGGTCAGCTCGGTCGAGTCCTGGTTCTTTTCGTCTTTGGGCTGGAACGTGCCGATGCCGATGCGGTCTTTCTCGCTCAGCAGCAGACGCTTGACGCGCACGTCCTGGGCCACGCGGGTCCAGTCCCCTTCGTAGCGCGCGAGCCGTTCGTGGTACACATGGCGGCAGAAGGGGCACAGCTCGCCGTTGATCTTGACCTGGTAGGCGTCGGCCGGGTGATCGGCGTTGAGTCGGGCGCAAATGTCGCCCCGAAAACGATGCGGAATCAAATGCAGCGGCTCTTCGTGCATCGGGCACCAATGCACGTGGTTGGGGTCTTCCAGATCGAGCCAGCCGAGCGTGTACAGCGCCCCTTCGTCGAGCGTGCTGTAGCGTTCGAGCCCTTTCTTGATGATCCGCACGATCGTGCTCTTGCTGCTGCCGACCGGGCCATGCAATAGCAGTACCCGCTTCTCGATGCCGTAGCCCTGGGCAGCGCTCTTAAATGCGTTGACCAGCTCGGCCAGCGGACTCTCCAGGCCAAACACGGCGTCGGCACCATCGTGATCGGGATCGTCGAAGAATTTGTAGTGGACAGTTTTTTCCCGGCCACGTTCGATCACGCGCGTGCCGTACATCATGATCATGTCGTACACGCGCTCGAAGGCGTTGCGCGTGACGCGCGGATTCGCGTGGACCGTGTCGAGATACTCTTCGAGTGTCCCCAGCCAGTTCTTCTTACGGAACTGGTCGAGGTCTTGCCGCTGGGCGACCAGCGAAATGATCGAGCTTCCTTGACCCATGATTGGAGTCTCCTCGGACGAATCGCCGAGCAAGCGCTCCCGGACCCCTCCGCCATAAACTGTCCGGGGGCCAACGTCGGTCGTGTGTTGTTGTCTGGTGTGTGCGGGCTCTGATCCTAAATACTCAATCGACACGCTGCGGCCAGTGCGATCACGCACACGGGTGTTGATCTTCCATTTCGACCCAAACAGTTCGCGCAGCCGGGGCGACCCAACGATCGAGAATGCGTTGCATCGATCGAAAAGCCCCTCGGCTCTACCGGCTGATGTACTGGTCTGACGACTCGTCAAACCGGCTGAACAAGACGCCGCTTGTTTAGAACCGCCTGGTCGAAAACTTGGAAAAGAACACCAGGGTGGAGTTGTCGCGCTGGGGCGCGGGTGGGCGATGCAAACCGAAGACTTGTAGCAAAATGACCCAAAAAGTGGCGTGTTTTCAGGTCTTTTTGGTACCCCACTTATTCAAGTATTGCTTCGGAATGCGATTGCGGCAAGATCGATCTTTGGCCACGCAACGGATTTTAGCACCCGCAACCGATCTGCATGTCGAGCATGCTGTCGATGCTGCTTCGTCACAAGCGACAACATCCAAGGCTTGTGAAATTTGGCACACAGTCGTACGCCCAGCACATCTGCCTCCGAGGGGTGGCATGCGCACAACACGAACCAACTTGCACCCACTAGCCCATGCGACTACGAACTCAACAGCTTCTCGACCGCCTCGAGCAGCCGGTCCATCGCAAAAGGCTTGCGTATGTAGTCATCAACGCCCAGCATCTCGGCGTACACCTTGTGGCGGCTCCCCTCGTTGGCCGTAATCATAATCACGCGCAGCGGATTAGGCCGCGATCGACGCAGCTTCTCAAGCACCAGAAAGCCGCTCCGCTTGGGCATCATCATGTCGAGGATCATCAGGTCGGGATCCTCCTTCTCGGCCATCGCCAGGCCTTGGTTGCCGTCTCGGGCGACGCTCACATGGTAGCCTCTCGACTCCAAGGCTAGTCGCATCGATTCGATGATTTCGAAATCGTCGTCGACGAGCAGGATCTTTTTCTTCGCCGAGGCGGACTCGGTTGCTTTTACGCTCTCTGCCATGAAAATACCCAAAAGTCGGGGCGACATGAGTTTTCCGCGGCCTGCTGGCTGCCGAGCAACCAAGTCACATTGCGGAACGCTCTTGCTCTGAAACAATAGAACTATCCGAGATTGCCGCCGATTGCAAGCAACGCGCCGCGGCGAGACTTGACAAACCCAACCGTTGTTGATTGCCCCACGACAAGCGGCGCGCCGTTGATTATGCTCTCCAGAATCAACACCCCCCTAGGAATATGAGTCATGCTTCGCATTGATGGTGAGGTCGATACGCCGCGCACCTGGACGTTTGCCGAGCTGGCCGCGTTGCCCCCCGACGCCCAGGTGAGCGATGTCAGCCGCATCGATCCGAAACGTACCGGCACTGCGGTCAAGCTCACGGCGCTGCTCGCTCACTCGGGCGTGAAGCCGTCGGTTCGCTGGATCACGTTGCACGCCTCGGCCGACAACTTTCACGCAAGCATTCCGCTGTCGGCGGTCGTCGAACGAGCGCTGGTCATTTATCAACTCGGCGGCGAGCCGCTGCCGCTCAAGTCGGGCGGGCCGGTGCGGTTCTTCATCCCCGATCATGCCGCCTGCCACACGGCCGAGATCGACGAGTGCGCCAACGTCAAGTTCGTCGACCGCATCGAACTGTCGACCGAGCGCGGCTTCGACAACCGGCCCACCGAGGACGAAGCGCACGCCGCCCTGCACCGCAATCAGCCAGGTCATGCCCGGTGAGTCGACAGCGCAAGCGTGACGCCGATCGAGCCGCGAAGCGTGCCGAGAAAAACACGCGCTCAGCGTGGGTGTTGCCCGAGGCCACCGACACGGCGGGGCGTTGGTCGCGGCGGCTCTTTGAGCATCGCGGCGCGTTGTTGGTGGTCGCGCTGTTCTTTGCCACGTTTGCCTGGCCTTGGGCCACCTCGCTCCAGCTGCGCGAGTCGATCGTGACGTTGTTCCCGAGCGAGCGCGGCGACGTGAGCGCGTATCAGCGTTGGCGGCGCACGCGGCACGACGAGTTCGTGCTGGCCGCGTATCGCGACCCCGCTTGGCCCGCCGATGCAAGCCGCCGGCAACTCAACGAGCTGACGATCCAATTGCGTGGCGTGGCGGGCGTGGCGTCGGTCTTTAGCCTCGCCGGCGAACAGGAGTTTGCACCGCAGTGGCGCGAGGCGCTGCTCACAATCTCCGCAGGACTCACCTACCACCGCGAACACAACGTGCTGGCCGTGGTCTGCATGCTCAAGCCGGACGACGGCGACGAGACGCCGCGCCGCGACACGATCGCCCGACTGCGGCAGGTCATGCGCCAGCACGCGCCTTCCGGGGTGATCGCCGGCGAGCCCGCGCTGGTCGTCGACGCGCTGGTGCAATTGGAGCGCGACGTGCGTTGGTTGAGCGGCGCGCTTTTTATTGGCGCGGTGGTTGTCCTCATTGCCGTGTCACGCAGCTTGCGCTGGGGCATCATTACCACGCTCGTGATGGTGCTCGCGACACTCGGCGCGGCGGCGGCACTGGCGCTCGCGGGCTATCAATTGTCGTTGCTCAGCGTGCTGATGCTCCCGTTAGTCATTCTGTTCGCCACGACCAAGCTCCTGTACGTGCAGCAACTCATGCAGACACATCTCTCGCAGAGCGAGACCGTGTCGGCCGGGCTGTTTCACGCCCTGCGCGAGGCACTCGGGCCCCTCGTGGCAACGTGCCTTGCGGGAGCCGCGGCCGCGAGCGTGCTCCTTGCCCGTTCGCTCGATTCGCTGCAGAGCGTCGGCGTGTTCGCCATGGCGGGCGCGGTGACGACGGCATTCGCCTGTGTCACGTTGATTCCCGCTCTGGCGCTGATCTTTCGTTCTCGGCCACTCAACTCACATGTCGTGAGCGTAACAGCACCGACGCCTCCGTCGCTCAGCATCCCTGACCGACCGCTCGCGTTCGTGTTATTGCTGACACTCGTGGCGCTCCCCGGCTTGTGGCGATTGCGCAGCGAAACCGACCCGTTGCGGGCGTTTCGCTCGGGCAGTTCGATCATCGCGGCGGATGAATTCGTCGAGCACATTTTTGGCGGGGCGGGCTTGTGGGACGTCGTCGTTCCGTTGCCCGAGCAGGCTGACCCCCATTTCGGCAAGACGCTGCGGCGACTCCAGCAACGGCTCCGCGACGAGGGAGTGGTGCTCGACGAGCATGGCCACTCATCGCCCGGGTTGACGATGGTGCTCGGCCCGCTCGACGTGCTCGACCGCGTGTTGCCCGAGCCGATGAACGATAGCCAGCAAATCTATCAAATGATCTCGCTATCGCAGAAGTTCGCGCCGCTCTTCCATTTGCTGTACGGCCGCGACACCGAAGCGCGACGCGACTACCTGCGCGTCATGCTGCGTTCGCCGCAATCGCTGCCGTCAGCCGTCAAGCAAGCGCTGCTTGAGCGCGTGCGGCGCATCTGTCGTGAAGAGATCAGTACGGCCGAGGTGGGCGGGTCGTTCGTGTTGCTCGCCGAGTGGGGGCAACGAACCCACCGTCAACTCATGCCAGTGTTGTGTCATGCGATGCTCGCACTCATGGTCGTGGTCGGGTGCGCCCTGCGTTCGCTGCGTTGGTCGTTGGTGCTGGTCGTGCTCACGGCGCTACCACTGATCTGGTTATGGAGTCTGCTCGGCTGGCTGGGAGTGCGCGTCGATTTGGGGAGCGCCATCGCCGCGGGACTGGCCCCGGCGCTGCTGTGCGAGGGGGTGCTGCAATTTCTGCTGGCCTACCAGCGGCGGCGAAACTTGGGTGACACGGTCGAGGCCGCGCTCGCGATGACGCTAAGCGAACGGCAAGGGCTCTGGACCGTGCAGACTTTGTTTCTGCTCTCCGGTTGGGGAGCACTCGCACTCAGTGACTTCAGCGCGATCCGCAGCCTGGGGTTACTCATGGCTGCCGCATCGGCGCTGACACTGATCGTGAATTGCACGCTGCTCGGCCCCACCGTGGCGCTCGTCGAGCGCCTCACGCCGCCGAAGTATTGACCGATCCGCGACGGACCGGCTCGGCGACAAACGAACCCAACTAGGCAATGATGTCGCGGACCACATGCCCGTGCACGTCGGTCAAGCGGAAGTCGCGCCCCGCGTAACGATACGTGAGCTTCTCGTGGTCGAGCCCGAGCAGCCAGAGCAGCGTGGCGTGCAGATCGTGCATGTGAACTTTGTCGACCACGGCCTGGTGACCGAACTCGTCGGTCTCGCCGTAGGTGATGCCCGACTTGACGCCGCCACCGGCGAGCCACATCGTAAAGCCACCGGGATTATGGTCGCGGCCGGTACCATTGCCTTGTGCGTAAGGCGTGCGGCCGAACTCGCCACCCCACCAGACGATCGTGTCTTCCAGCAGGCCGCGCTGCTTCAAGTCGGCCAACAAGCCGGCGATCGGCCGGTCGACGCTCTTGGCATGCACGGCGTGCTTGGGCATGTCGGAGTGCTGGTCCCAACGCGGATTGGCGCTCGCGTCGCCGTGGGTGACTTGAATGTAACGCACCCCTTCTTCGCACAGCCGCCGCGCCATCAGACACTGACGACCGTAGGTGTCGGTCTCTTTCGTGCCGATGCCGTACAGGTCGAGCGTCGATTGCGACTCTTGCGACAAGTCGAGCACTCGCGGGGCGTTGGTCTGCATGCGCCAGGCCAACTCGTAGGAATTGATGACCGCTTCGAGTTCCGAGTCTCCCTTTTGCACGCGGAGTTGCTCGGCGTTAATCTGCCGCAGCAAGTCGAGTTGCTGCCGCTGCTCGTCGAGCGACAACGCGGGGTTGGCCAGATTGCGGATCAGCGTCTTGTCGGCATCGAAGCCGGCCTTGCCGATCGGGGTGCCTTGGTAGACGGGCGGGAGAAAGGCGTTGCCGTAGTTGCGCGGACCGCCGTTGCCCGGCGACGGGGCGATCGACACAAAGCCCGGCAGGTTCTGGTTCTCGGTCCCCAGTCCGTACGTGACCCACGAACCCATGCTGGGACGGATCGTGTTCGTCGAGCCGCAATGGAGGAACAAGGTCGATGGGCCGTGCGCGACCCCTTCGGTGTGCAGCGAGTGCAGCACGCACAGGTCGTCGGCGTGCCGCGCGGTTTCTGGGAACAGATCGCTGACCCAGCGGCCACTTTCGCCGTATTGGTTAAATTTCCACAGCGACTTCATGATCCGCTGGTTCGTGCCTCGCTTGCCGCTGTTGGCGATGATCCGCGCGTCGTCGAACCCGTGCTGCTTGCCATCCTCTTGGTCGAGGGTCGGCTTGTAGTCGAACGAGTCGATCTGGCTGGGTCCTCCCTGCATGAACAAGAAGATGATTCGCTTGGCCTTGGGCAGGACGTGCGGCGTGCGCGGGGCGAGCGGGTCGACCGTCGCGCCCTGGGCCTGCTGCGCCAGCGCCGCCAGAGCCAGTGAGCCGAAGCCGCACGCGGTGTAACGCAACATGTCGCGGCGCGACGCCAATGGATTGAATTGAGGATTCATATTCCGACTCACACCAGGAGTAACAAACAAGGTACCAACATCAAACATCAAAGCATCGAAGGACTCGGTTCTTCAAACTCCAAGTTCATCAACTTGGCACGAAGATCATGCTCAACTTCACCAGGGTAAAACAGCAGAAGATTCATGATATCGCCTTGTATGTCCACGGGAAGCTTGTCTAACTCGGGCTCGACAAGATTGTCTCGCTTTTCAATGTCGTACCCTTCAAATCTGGGATCGATGATACGAACACGAATCGATGCTCGGTTGTAACGGTATGCGTCGACTTGGGCAAACTGCTTACCCAACGACTGCTCGACCTGGCGTGTTTCGTCGGTTCGGAGACTTTCCCAGCGGCCGGTCGTCTGTGGACTCATGATAGTTGACTTTCCACCCAATCAAAGGTTGCCTTGGCCGTTTTGATAAACGCTCGGGTCTCACCACGGTCCTTTCGTTTCGATTCGTATCGCAAATCCGTGGACCATTTTGCCCGACGAAACTTTTTGACCAGTTCTAACGGAATAGGACGTCCCAAGTCTTTGAGCAGTTCGCATAAAATTTCGGCGCTGTGCATTTTGTTGCCAGAGGTGATCTTTTTCAACAATTCGAGACGATCCGTCAGTAACGATATGTCCAGTATCAGAGCTTTCAATGCGCATTCGACCGTATACCCGGTGAGGTACATGGCATCGAGCGTGTAGTCATGCTCCCATAAAAATTGGGCGGTGGTTAATCGTTGTCCCGCAGCTCTCAGGAAATCGCGACTGGTTAAATGGCCCGCCATCGTTTAGGTCGACTTAGTCCACGTAGCGGAAGTCGATCGAACAAAATACCGTCTGCGCCAATTGAGCCCAAGGCTTGAGCCAAGCTACGTCCGTCTCGCTGCCCGCCTGGGCAACGTACGCCTCTGCCAGGCTCAACTCGGTCGGGGTCGGTTGTCGCCCCAGCGAGAGCTGATAAAGCCGCTCGATCCGAGCGCGGTCCGTTGTTAACTTTTCGGCACGCAGCCGCTCGGCCATGAGCTCAGCCTGCTTGAGCACGAACGGATGGTTCATCATGTACAAGGCCTGCGTCGCAACGGTGCTCACGTTGCGGTGGCCGGTCACGGTGCTCGGGTCGGCCGCGTCGAACACCTCGACCAACTCGACCGGCGAATTACGGAAGGCAGGCGAGTACACCGAACGACGCACGTCGGTGTGATCGTAGTTGTAATCCGCAGACAAGGCCGTCTTCTTTTCGCTGCCGTAGGCCTCGAACGTCGGGCCGCCCATGCTCAAGTCAAGGTTGCCCGCCACACTGAGCAGCGTGTCACGCAGACTCTCGCCATCCAACCGGCGACGCGGCATGTGCCACCACAGGCGATTGTCGGGGTCGGCCGCGCGGCTCCGCGCGTCGTCAACACTGCTCATCTGATACGTGCGCGACAACACCAACGTGCGGATCAGCTTCTTGACCGACCATCCCTCGGCGATGAATTGAATCGTCAGGTGGTCGAGTAGTTCGCCATGACTGGGCACCTCGCCTGTGCTGCCAAAGTTATCGGTGGTGCGCACGATGCCGTTGCCAAACAACCAGGACCAGACACGGTTGGCCATCACCCGCGCCGTGAGCGGGTTCTGTTCGCTGGCGAGCCACTCGGCCAGTTCGCGACGTCCGCTCTGCTGTTCGGTGAATGTCGGCGACGAGTTGTAGTTGGCCACCTGCATGAACCCGCGCGGGACGGTGTCGCCGACGTTATGCACGCTGCCGCGGATATGCACGTAGGTGTCGGCAATCTTTTTCTCCTCGGTGACCCCGACCACCGTGGGTCGCTTGGGTCCCTTGGCCGTCAACTGCTTCAATTCGGCTTCGAGCTTTTGTAAATCACCGCTCGCGGGACTGGGCTTGCTCTCATCCTTTTTGGCAGGCTCGTTGGCCGCGACCGTTTTGACCGCCGAGAGTTGCTCGACGGGAATGAATTGCACGGCATCGGCAATCACGTGGCCGCTGGTTCCCTCGTTCGAGACGATCACATAACTCTGCCCGGCACGCTCGAAGCGGAACTGACCCAAGCTCACGAAATGGCCGTCGATCGTCGGCCGCTCGCGTTGATTGATCGTCAACTCGATCTCGCCATCGGCGCTGAACACGGTCACCGGCACACGCTCGGCCCGATTCGTGCCCGGCACGTAGGCCAGTCGCACTTCGTACTTTCCATCCTTGGGCAATTCGGGGATGAACGTGACGGTTTTCTCCCCTTTGGCTTTGTTCTCGTCGTGGAGATAGCCCGCGCCGATGAACGACTTACTGTATTTCGATTGCGTCCAGTTGCCGACTTTTTTTGCCTGAGCGTCGTCGATAACGATGCCCAGCAAGTTGCTCGGGGGAGGCGCACTGCCGGTGGTCGCGGCCACGGCAGAGGTCTTTTTAGCCGCCGCGGCAATGGCGTCCTTCATCGACTTGACCTGGCCTTGCATGGCCGCCAATTTTTGCTCATGGGCCTTGAGCTGCTGCTCTTCGCTGGCCTCGACCGGCAACGGCATCTCCAACCATTTCGAGACATTCGAGTGCTCGACCGTCTTGGTGCTCTTGAGAATACCCGCCAGGGCGTAATAGTCGCGCGTCGGAATGGGGTCGAACTTGTGATCGTGGCAGCGGGCA